>JALZBH010000113.1 GCA_030947625.1 Actinomycetota bacterium | reverse complement strand
ACCTGGTGGTGCTCGACGTCGACAACGGTCCGGGCTACCTCGTCCACACCGACAACGCCGACCTCTACCGAACGCCGTTCCTGGGCGAGCTGCGGCGGATCATTCGCCCGGCCGGAGTAGTGGCGGTTTGGTCGGGCAACCGTGCGCCCGAGCTGGTGGAGGCCATGGAGGTGGCCTTCGGGCAGGTCAGCGAGACGTCCTACTCAGCGCAGCTGCCGGGCCGCGACGAGGACTACTGGCTTTACCTGGCGCAGTGCTGACCTGCAGGCGAGGTGTGCCAGGCCGAGCGAGGTGTCAGCTTCGTTCTCAGGGCCCGGGTCCAGGTCAGCTCCCCGCGCCACCTCGGTACTTGAGACAACGAGCCAGGAGCTCGCCTCGGCACCGTTCTGCGGATGTGCAAATGAGCAGGTGCGGGTCGTAGTCCGCGTCGCCCAGCTGCGGAACCCGCTGCAGTCCCCACAGTCCAACGCGTGACCGGCGGTCGATCTCCTAGGCCGCCGGTGGCGGGCAGCTCACCTCGCTCGGGTGCTGGCGGAACGGCACCCGGAAGTATCGCGACGGCACTCGGCTGATCGCAACGCCCACCAGGCACAGCATGCCACCGGCGTACCCCCAGACCGTGGGGACCTCACCGAGAAAGATCCCGGAGAGCACGATCGAGAGCATCGGGACCAGGTATGTGCTCGAGGCCGTGACACCGGCGGAGGTGTGCTTCAGTGCGTAGGCCCAGGCCAGGAACGCCGCCGCGGTGGAGACCAGCCCGAGGTAGACAACACCCAGCGTCGAGCGGGCCGGGCTCACCGCGACCTCGTGCACCAGACCGGGTGCGAACGGTAGGCAGACCAGGGTTCCGAAGAGGGCGCCGAACGTGGTTGCCGCGAGCGGCTCGGTGCCGGCCAAAGCAAGCTTCTGGGAGACCACGCCGATCGAGTAGAGCACCGCGGCCAGCACCGCCAGTAGTACGCCGGCAAGGTCGGCCTGGGCATGAGACGCGGCACCGAAGGCGATCACTGCCGCGCCCAGGAAGCTGACCGCCACCCCGAGCATGAGCATCGGCGGAAAACCCTCGCGCAGCAACACGCCGGCCAGCACGGCCACCAGGATCGGGCCGATGTTGACCAGCAGGGCGGTGGTGCCGGCATCCAGGTGCCGTTCGGCGAGGGTCACTGCGACCGTGTAGCCGCCGAACCAGAGCACGCCGTACATCCCGACCAGAGCCAGCGTCCGTCCCCGCGGCACCGCGACCCGGCGCGCCACGGCGACCGTACCGAGCACAGCCGAGCCGACCAGCAGTCGGCCCAGGGCCATCGGCCCGGCGGTGAAGTGCTCACCCGTGCTCCGGATCACCACGAACGCGGAGGCCCAGGCGACGACGGTGAAGAGCGCCGCCAGCAGCGGTAACGGCAGGTAGCGTCCAGCGAAGGTCATGATCCCAGGGTGGCTTTCCCGAACGCTAAGCACAAGCGATTGTTTCCGATACATCTTTCAGTTTCACTAAATCATCTCTAGACTGTGCTCATGCTCGATCCCCATCGGCTCACCGTCTTCCGGTCCGTGGTCGCCTCCGGCTCGATCAGCGGTGCTGCACAGCTGCTGGGCTACACCCCTTCCGCGGTCAGCCAGCAGATCACCACCTTGCAGAAGGAGACGGGGCTGGTCCTGCTGGACCGGGTCGGTCGCGGTGTCGAGCCGACCCCGGCCGGACGCCGCCTCGCTGACGAGGCCGAAGGGGTCCTGGCCCAGCTGAGCGCCCTGGACACGACCGTGACCAACATGCGTGCCGGCAGGTCGGCTCGGCTGACGATCAACGCATTCGCCTCGGTCGGCACGCACTGGATGCCGCACGTGGTGGCGGCTCTGACCAAGGAGTTTCCCGAGACGAGCATCCGGATGCGGCTGGAGGAGCAGCTTGCCTCCTTAGGACCGACGCGACCCGACCTGGCCGTGTTGGTCAAGTTCAAGGGTGAGCAGCAGTTCGCCGGCTACCACGAGCACGAGCTGGTCACCGAACCGTACGTCGTGGTGCTGCCGGCGGACCATGACCTGGCCGACCGGCGATCCCTGCGGCTGGTCGACCTGGCAGAGCTCGCCTGGGTCGACAACGACGTCCACCGCGGACCCTGCCGGGCGGCCACGATGGCAGCCTGCCGAGCGGCGGGCTTCGCGCCGAAGTTCGTCGTGGAGACCACCGACTACCCCTCGGCGCTGGCGTTCGTCGCCCAGGGGATCGGGCTCACGGTCATCCCGCGACTCGGCAGCCGCAGCCTTCCGCAAGGCACGGTTGCCGTTGCCATCGACGAGCCGACCCCCCGCCGGATGGTTGCCGTCCAGGTCAAGGACACCGTCGCCCAGACCCGAGTCGTCCAACGAGCGTTGGCGCTGCTCCGGGAGCAGGCCGGCCGCTGACCCCACCGGCGGCCAGCCGCCTCCTGGCGGTCGGCACGACCGCTAGGGTGTTGGCGCCATGAGCCTCCTCTCCGAACGAATCGGCCAGCTCCAGTACGACGGGCACCGGATCGAGTACACCGAGTACGGCGGTGGAGACCGGTGGGTGGTGCTGATCCACGGCCAGCTGATGCCCCGCCGGATGCACCAGCCGCTGGCCCGCACGCTCGCCGGGGCCGGCAACCACGTCGTCACCGTCGACCTGCTCGGGCACGGCCGGTCCGACCGGCCGGACAACCCCCTGCTGTACTCGATGACCGCCTTCGGCGAGCAGGTCATCGCCCTGCTCGACGAGCTGGGCGCTGAGCAGGCCGTCGTCGGAGGTACGTCGCTTGGGGCGAACGTCTCGCTGGAGGTCGCCGTACTGGCTCCGCAACGGGTGTGCGGGCTGATCGTCGAGATGCCCGTGCTTGACAACGCCCTGGAAGCCGGCCTGGTCGCGTTTGCGCCGCTGATGTTCGCGGCCCGGCTCTTCCCGTTCTCCATCAACGCCTTGCGATGGGCCACCCGAGCCGTCCCTCGCGGCGTCGTACCGTTCTGGGCCGGGGTGGTGCTGGACACGATGAACCAGCGACCTGCGCCGATGGCGGCCGCGATCCATGGGATCTTCTTCGGCCGGATCGCGCCATCGACCAGGCAACGCGCCCAGATCCAGGTGCCGGCGCTGGTGGTCGGCCATCCCCGCGACCCGATCCATCCGGCTGCGGACGCGGCCATGCTTGCCGAGGAGATGCCGGACTCGACGTTCGTCAAGGCCCGCAGCATCTTGGAGTGGCGGCTCTCTCCGACCCGCCTCGACGCGGCCGCCGTGCAGTTCGTGGACCGAGCGTTCGCCACCCGACCGCAACGACGCGTCCGGGCCAAGTGAGTACCGTCGGCCGTATGGATGCTGACCGCGCAGACGTGCGCATCGAGCACGACAGCATGGGCGATATCGAGGTGCCAGCTGACGCGTTGTGGCGGGCGCAGACCCAACGTGCGGTGGAGAACTTTCCGATCAGCGGTACGCCCCTCGAGCCGGCTCAGATCGTTGCGCTGGCCAGGGTGAAGCAGGCCGCCGCCCGAGCCAACGCCGAGCTGGGGATGGTCAGCGGCGAGCAGGCACGGGCCATCGAGCAGGCCGCGGCAGAGATCATCGACGGGCAGCATCACGAGGCCTTTCCGATCGACGTCTTCCAGACCGGATCGGGCACCAGCTCGAACATGAACATGAACGAGGTGCTCGCCAGCCTCGCCGACCAGCACGGGGTCAAATGCCATCCCAACGACGTGGTCAACGCCAGCCAGTCGAGCAACGACACCTTCCCGACCTCGATCCATGTGGCTGCGGCCGAGTCGGTCACCGCGGAGCTGGTCCCGTCGTTGGCGCATCTCGCGGAGGCCCTGGAGCGCAAGGCCGACGCGTTCGCCGGGCTGGTGAAGTCCGGCCGCACCCATCTGATGGACGCCACCCCGGTGATGCTCGGCCAGGAGTTCGGTGGGTACGCCGCGATCTGCCGACTCGGCATCGACCGGCTGCACGACGTACTTCCACGAGTGTGCGAGCTGCCGCTGGGCGGCACCGCCGTCGGCACCGGCATCAACATGCCGGCCGGCTTTGCCGAGAAGGTGATCGCCGATCTCGCCGAGCAGACCGGGTGCGACTTCACCGAGGCCGGCAACCACTTCGAGGCCCAAGGCGGCCAGGACTCGCTGGTCGAGCTGTCCGGGCAGCTGCGCACGATCGCCGTGGGACTGACCAAGATCTGCAACGATCTGCGCTGGATGTCCTCGGGACCGACTGCAGGGCTTGCCGAGATCCACCTGCCCGACCTGCAGCCGGGTTCGAGCATCATGCCCGGGAAGGTGAACCCGGTGCTCGCCGAGGCCACTTTGATGGTGTGCGCCCAGGTGGTCGGCAACGACACCACCATCACCGTCGCGGGCGCCAGCGGGAGCTTTGAGCTGAACGTGATGATGCCGGTGCTGGCGCGCAACCTGCTGGAGTCGATCAGGCTCCTCGCCAACGTGACCCGGCTGCTCGCCGATCGGTGCGTCGACGGGATCACCGCCGACCCCGAGCGCATGCGTGCGTACGCCGAGTCCTCACCCGCGGTGGTCACGCCGCTGAACCGCCTGATCGGCTACGAGGCGGCGGCGAAGGTCGCCAAGCAGGCGCTGACGGAGGGCAGGACGATCCGGGAGACCGTGCTCGAGCTGGGGTACGTCGCCCGCGGCGAGCTCACCACCGGCCAGCTCGACGAGGCGCTCGACGTGGACAAGATGACCGGCAGATGAGCCGACCGGCTTACGAAGATCATGCCTCGGGTCTCTAGACGCACCATCGGCTATCTGGTTGCGGCGGTCGTTCTCGTCCTTGTGGCAGTCGGCGTCATGCGGTCTCTGCTTCGCGACCCGCAACGAAGTCCAGGGCAGGTCGCCCTGCCGACGGGTACCGCTTCCGCAAGCCAGCCGCGCAGCTGGTGGACCTACCACCGGGACAACACCCGGTCGGGCGACCAACCGGGCATCGCGGCTGTGCACCGACTCCTGCCGGCGTGGCAGCAGCACCTGGACGGAGCGGTGTACGCGTCGCCGTTGGTCGTCGGCCACCAGGTCATCCTGGCCACCGAGAACAACACGGTGTACTCCCTGGATCTCGGCACCGGTCGCCAGAGCTGGCGGCACCACCTCGGGACGCCGGTCTCGGGAAACCTCTTGCCCTGCGGGAACGTCAACCCGCTTGGCATCACCGGCACGCCCACATATGACCGTCGTACCCAGCGCATCTACGCGGTGACCGAGACGGTCCGCAGAGGTCGCGTGCGCCACGACCTCGTGGGCGTCGACGTACAGACCGGGCGAATGACTTTTCGACAGAACGCCGACCCGCCTCGGCAAGACCCGGTGCCGATGCAGCAGCGGGGAGCACTGCTTGCCCTGCGCGGTGTCATCTATGTCCCGTATGGCGGCCTCTACGGCGACTGTGGCGACTACCACGGTCACGTGGTCGCGATCGATCCGGCCACTCGGCGAGCGATGTCGGTCTATCGCGTCCCGGCGGCGCGCAAGGGTGGCATCTGGGCGCCCCCCGGCGTGGTGCAGGGTACGGACGGCAGGCTCCTTGCGGCCGTTGGCAACGGCTCATCCTCGACCTCCTACGACGGGAGCGACTCGGTGATCGCTCTGGACCCGCACACGCTGACCCGGCTGGACTTCTTCGCCCCGCGCAACTGGCGCAGCGACAACCGGGTCGATGCGGACCTCGGTTCCATGGGTCCGGTTGTGCTGCCCGACGGCGGCACCCTCGCGGCCGGAAAGAGCGGTTACGTATACCTCCTGGGCAAACCCCTTGGCGGGATCGGCGGCGAGGTTGCGTCGGTGCGTGGATGCGTCGCATTCGGGGGCGCCGCGGTGGCCGGAATGCGGGTCTTCCTCCCCTGCATCGACGGCGTCCGGGAGCTGATGGTCACCCAGAGATCCTTGTCGTTCGGCTGGCGCGCCAACCAAGCCAGCGGTTCCCCCGTGCTCGGTGGCGGCAAGGTCTGGTCCCTCAACACCGCCACCGGAATGTTGTACGCCTTCGACCAGCGCGACGGCCAGATCACCGCCCAAGCCAGCGTCGGACCGGTCACCCGCTTCGCAACGCCTGCTCTGACGCGGGACCGGGTAGTTGTGCCCACCCGAACCGGGGTGGTCGTCCTCTCGATCTCCTGAGTAACCGGTTGGCTACAGGTGTCTCCAGCCCAGCCTCAACCGCTGCGCTGGGCGCTACCTTGAGCCGGTGGGCGGACGGATCATGGGGCCCGCGCTGATGGCCCTGCTGGTGCTGGCGGCGGCGCTCGCCCTGGTCTGGGCGGCCACCACCGGCCCTGTCGGCGTGCTCGGCTCCCCCGGCAGCCCGATCCTCCGCCACATCGTGCCGCCACCGAGCCCTACCGCCACCGACTCCGGTGGTGGCTCTGCAAAGGCCGGTCCGCCGTCGACGAAGCAGTACCACCGGGTTGCCAACCTGCACTGGCTCGGTGAGCTGGTGCAGCTCGCGGTGCTGGCGGCGATCCTGTTCGTGCTGTGGCGACTCGCGCGCTTCGTCCGCGACAAGTACGCCGACCGCCCTCGTCGCGACCGCATCGACGCAGACTTCGAGGTGCTGCCCGACCTGGAGGAAGCCAGAGAACAGCTGCTCGCTGACTACCGCCGCCAGCTCGAAGCGTTGGATCGGCTCTCGGTGCGCAACGGCATCGTCGAGTGCTGGCTGACCTTCGAGTCGAGCGCCGCTCATGCTCGGGCCGGGCGCCGGCCGGCGGACACCCCGACCGAGTTCATCACCCGGTTGCTACGGCGGCTCGACGTGGACCCGAGGTCGGCGGCGCGGCTGGCCACACTCTATGAGGAGGCCCGGTTCTCCGACCACGAGCTCTCCGAGGACCGTCGGAACGACGCCCGCGCGGCGCTGGACCACATCCATGCCGACCTCGCGGCTAGCGGCGCAGCGAAAGGGTCGTGGTGAGGCGCCGTTCATGGTGGAGGCGAGGGGCCACCGCAGTGGTGATCTCGGCCGCCGCCAACCTCACCCTTATATGGACCGGTAACCGGCCCGACATCGTGCTCGTCAGCCTGGTCGTGGTGGGGGTCGTCACCACGGCCGGGCTGATGATCGACGGCCTCGGTGAGGCCCAGTCAGCGGCGTGGTCCGCACAGATCGAGCCCGAGCGCACCGACGTACGCGAGGACGACCGGTTGGCGTCGTACCGTCGGCTGGTGCAGAGCCATCTCGAGGCGCGCGAGGTGGACGACCACCTCCGGGCGCGGTTGCTGGCGCTGGCCGAGACGCGCAGCTGGGCCAAGTACGGCGTCCTGCTGCGCGAGGAACCCGACCGGGCGCAGCGACTGCTCGGCCCAGCAGCGACCGAGCTGACCAGCGGCGGCCGCCCAGCCCGTCTCTCGCCTCCACAGATTGCCGCACTCATCTCGAGAATCGAGGAGCTGTGAACGATCCTCCGGAGCTTTCCGTAGCCGCTGCCTCCGCCCAGGCGAACAAGGTGCTCGACCAGGTCGCCGAGGTGGTCATCGGGAAACGCGACGCGCTGCGGCTGGTCCTCGCCGGCGTGCTCGCCGGCGGCCACGTGTTGCTCGAGGACCTTCCTGGCCTCGGCAAGACTCTCGCGGCAAGGTCGCTTGCCCGCAGCCTCGGCATCGAGTTCACCCGGGCCCAGTTCACCCCCGACCTCTTGCCGGCGGACCTGACCGGCTCGTTCGTCTACGACCAGCGCATCGGCGACTTCGAGTTCCGCAGAGGTCCGCTGTTC
>JALZBH010000112.1 GCA_030947625.1 Actinomycetota bacterium | reverse complement strand
GCGCCGACCCAGTAGTAGTGGAAGGTCGGCATGCCGATCTGCGCACCGTTGGCGGACATGCCCATGATCTCGACCGCGCCCAGGTTTGCGCTGATGAACGCCAGCCCGGTGACCCAGGCAGGCAATGACCGGCCGGAGAGGAAGAAGTCGATGCTGCTCGACACCGAGCGACGGGCGCTGATCCCGATGCCCAGTACGAACGCGAAGTACAGCGCAATGATCAGGTAGTCGACCCAGCTGGCGTTCAGCCGCAGGATCGACGAAGAAGCCAACGGAACCATGGCCGCACCTTCCGAGTGACGTCGTTGTCGCTAGCGCACGCTACTACTACCACGTGCAATCCGTCAGTGGGCGGCGTCGCGTCGTCTACCCTGATTTTCATGACGTGGTTGGTGACCGGGGGAGCGGGGTACATCGGTTCGCACGTGGTGCGCGCGTTCAAGGGGGTGGGACTGCCCGCGGTCGTCATCGACGACCTCTCCAGCGGCCACCGCAAGTTCGTCGATGCCGACACCCCGTTCGTCGAAGGGTCGATCCTCGACACCGAGCTGGTGCAGCGGACCCTGGCCGAGCATTCGGTCGAGGGCGTCGTACATGTTGCCGGCTTCAAGTACGCCGGCGTCTCGGTCGAGCAGCCGCTGCGCACCTACGACCAGAACGTCACCGGCACCGTCTCGCTGCTCACGGCGATGGCGGACCAGGGTGTCGAGTCGATCGTGTTCTCCTCAAGCGCCGCGACGTTCGGTACGCCCGACGTCGACCTGGTCACCGAGGCGACGCCGGCAGCTCCCGAGTCGCCGTACGGCGAGACAAAGCTGATCGGGGAGTGGCTGCTGCGCGACCAGTCCCGAGCCAACGAGCTGCGGCACACCTCGCTGCGGTACTTCAACGTGGTCGGCTCGGGCTACAAGGACCTCTACGACACCAGCCCCCACAACCTGTTCCCGATAGTGTTCGAGACGCTGCTCTCCGGCGGCACCCCGCACATCAACGGCGACGACTACCCCACGCCGGACGGCACCTGCGTGCGCGACTACATCCATGTCGCCGACCTGGCCAACTCCCACGTGGTGGCTGCGCGGCGCCTGGCGGCCGGTGACCGGCTCGAGCCGGTGTACAACCTGGGCAGCGGCTCGGGCTCGTCGAACCGGCAGATCATGGACACCATCCGGCGGGTGACCGGCATCGACTTCGAGCCCGCTATCGCTCCTCCGCGGGCGGGGGACCCGGCTCGCATCGTCGCCTCAGGCGAGCTGGCGGCGCGCGACATCGACTGGCAGATGCGTCACGACCTCGGGCACATGGTCGAGTCGGCGTGGGAGGCGCGCAAGAACGCCGAGACAGGAGCCTCCAGGTGAACGTGCTGGACTCGTTCCGCCTGGAGGGAAAGGTGGCCATCGTGACCGGCGCCTCGTCTGGCCTCGGGGTCGCCTTCGCGCAGGCGCTTGCCGAGGCCGGCGCCGACGTGGCGCTTGGTGCCAGGCGGGCCGACCGGCTCGCCGAGACAGCGGCCCTGGTCGAGAAGGCCGGGCGCCGGGCGCTTACGGTGGTGACCGACGTCGCGGACCCGGAGTCGTGCCAGGCGCTTGTCGAGGCGACGATGGCCCAGCTCGGGCGCGTCGACGTACTGGTCAACAACGCGGGCACCGGCACCGCCGTGCCCGCTACCAGGGAGACACCCCAGCAGTTCCGGCAGGTGATCGAGGTCAACCTCAACGGCTGCTACTGGATGGCCCAGGCGTGCGGCCGGGTGATGCAGCCAGGCAGCTCGATCATCAACATCTCCTCAGTGCTCGGGGTCACCACCGGCGGCCTGCCGCAGGCGGCGTACTCGGCGTCCAAGGCCGGCCTCAACGGGCTGACCCGCGACCTCGCCCAACAGTGGATGGAGCGCAAGGGCATCCGGGTGAACTCGATCGCGCCCGGGTTCTTCGACTCCGAGATGACCGAGCAGTACCCGCCGGGCTACCTCGACGCGGTGCTGGCCCGCGTGCCGGCGCGCCGCAAGGGCGATCCTCGCGAGCTGGCCGCGACCGTGGTCTTCCTCGCCTCGGACGCAGCCGGCTACATCACCGGCCAGACATTGCCGGTCGACGGCGGCATGACCATCGCCTGAGCCTGTCATCATGGGCTCATGAGCACCAGACAGCCGAACCCAATGATGCGCAGTGCCCTGACGCTGGAGTACCCGATGTCACTGGGCGTGTACGACGTGTACGCCGAAGCCCAGCGCGCCGTGGACTTCCTCTCCGATCACGAGTTTCCCGTGCAGAACTGCATGATCGTCGGCACCGACCTCAAGCAGGTCGAACGCGTCACTGGCCGCCTCACCACCGGTCGCGTCGCCGCCGGGGGTGCGCTCACCGGCCTGTGGCTGGGTCTGTTCGTCGGGCTTATCTTCGCGATCTTCGGCAGCCACAACGTGCTGGTGGAGATGTTGTCGACAGCAGTCTTCGGCGTCGTCTTCGGACTGGTCTGGGCGCTCGCCGGGTACGCCGCAACCCGTGGCCGGCGCGACTTCACCTCGGTCACCCAGGTCGTGGCGACCCGCTATGAGGTGCTCGTCGAGCACAAGCACGCCCAGGCCGGTCGTGAGCTGCTCGCCCAGATGGGTCAGCTGGGTCAGCAGCCCTCCGTCGGCTGACCATTCTCACGTCCGTTCTCACCGACCGCCACACTCTCCTCATGACCGACCTTCTTGAGCTCCACGTCCCGGGCCACCCACTCCTTCTGCCCAATGCCTGGGACGCCGGGTCGGCCAGGCTGTTCGCCTCGCTCGGCGCGCGCGCGGTGGCCACCACCAGCTCGGGCTTCGCCGCCACCAAGGGCCGACCAGACGGACAGGTCACCCGCGAGGAGGTGCTCGAGCATTGCGCCGAGCTTGCGGCCGCTGTCGCGGTGCCAGTGCTGGCCGATCTGGAGGACGGGTATGCCACCACCGTTGATGAGGTCGCAGAGACGTTCCGCCTCGCCGCCGAGATCGGGCTGGCCGGGGCGTCGATCGAGGACTGGTCCGGCGACGTACTCCTCGAGACGGGGCAGGCTGCCGAGCGCGTGGCAGCGGCGCGTGAGGCGGCTCCAGGGTTGGTCCTCACCGGGCGGGCTGAGGGCTATCTGCACGGCAGGCGAGATCTCGCCGAGGTCGTGGCCCGGCTTCAGGCGTACGCCGATTCCGGCGCGGACGTGCTCTATGCGCCCGGACTCGTTCACCTCGCCGAGATCCGCACCTTGGTCGCCGAGATGCCGCGCCCGGTCAACGTGCTGCTGCTCGACGGGCTGACGGTGCCCGCGTTGGCCGACGCCGGAGTCGCCCGAGTCTCCACCGGTGGCGCACTCGCCTGGACCGGCTGGGGCGGCGCCGCAAAGTCGGCGCGAGAGTTCCTCGCCGGCGGCTCGGACTGGTTGGCCGACTCCACGGCAGGTCGGCGGGAGGCCGGACTCGTGATCGACTGACCTCAGCCGAGGATGCCCGTGCCGCCGTTCCTGGTTCGGCCATTGCCCACCCTGATCGTGCAGAGGTTGGGTGAGGAATCTGGTGGAGCTGAGGGGACTCGAACCCCTGACCCCCTCCATGCCATGGAGGTGCGCTACCAGCTGCGCCACAGCCCCGCCGCCCTGTGGGGCAACTCGGGGGATCTTAGCCAACCGACCTGGGCGAAGCGAAATCGAGCGTGAGCGGCTTCCTCACCTGCCGGAGGTAACCTCCGCCGGCAGCTCGATCGCCGGACAGTCCCGCCAGAGTCGTTCGAGGGCGTAGTACGCCCGCTCCTCGGTGTGCTGGACGTGTACCACGAATTCTCCGTAGTCGATCAGCACCCAGCGGCCGTCACGCTCGCCCTCCCGGCGTACCGCCTTGGCACCGATCTTGCGTAGCCCGTCCTCGATCGCGTCGACTATCGACTTCACCTGACGGTCGTTGGCGGCCGAGCACAGCACGAACGCGTCGGTGATCACCAGCTGGTCGGAGACGTCGAAGGCGATGATGTCCTCGGCCAGCTTCTCCGAGGCAGCCCGGGCGGCGGCATGGACGAGCTCTACGGCTCGCTGGGTGGCGGTCACTGTGCTCCTGGGTAGAGGTTGTGCTTGGCGATGTACTGCACCACGCCGTCAGGGACGAGGTACCACACCGGCTCGCCCTTGCGATGGCGCTCGCGGCACTCGGTCGAGGAGATCGCCAGGGCAGGGATCTCCAGGATCGTCACCCGTTCGGGCGGCATCCCCTCGAGCGTCCCAGGGCTCATCGAGAACCCCGGCCGAGTGCAGCCGACAAAGTGCGCCATCTCGAACAGCTCGTCGGCGTCGCGCCAGGTGAAGATGTCCGCCAGCGCGTCGGCGCCAGTGATGAAGTAGAACTGCGCGTCGGGCATCGTCTGCCGCAGATCCCCCAGCGTGTCGATGGTGTACGTCGGACCGCCCCGGTCGACGTCCACCCGCGACACGGTGAACCGAGGGTTCGAGGCGGTGGCGATGACCGTCATCAGGTACCGATGCTCGGCGGGAGAGACCTCACGCCGGGTCTTCTGCCACGGCTCGCCGGTCGGGACGAACACCACCTCTTCGAGGTCGAACCAGGACTGCACCTCGCTGGCCGCGACCAGGTGGCCGTGATGGATCGGGTCGAAGGTGCCACCCATGACACCGATCCGCCGAGCTGCGGGTGCAGAACCCGTCACCTCAGGAATGCTCGCGGCCCTTGCCGAAGGCGAGCAGAGCGGCCATCACCACCACCAGGAACAGCAGGATCCCACCGGCGACGAAGTAAGAGGAGATCACGATTGCCTCGGGTGGCTGGAGAGACAAGGTCGACATGGCCGACATGTTAGTGCAGCAGCAGCCCGGCCCCGGACAGCAGCAGCCAGAAGAAGATCACCCGGCCGAAGAGCCCCGCCACGAAGAACACCACCACGTTCATCCGCAGAGTGCCGGCCACTGCGGCGATCACGAAGAACGGCGGGATGCCGATGGCGGCGGAGAGGAACGTCACCACACCGCTGAGGAGCGGCCGGCCCTCGATGTGGCTTCGCCACTTGTCATAGCCGGCCTGCCGACGCGGGTCCTCGAGCCGTCGCTGCAGCCAGGGCACGTTCAGCACACCCTGGGCGGCGTAGTACCACGCCAGCTTGCCGACGTTCTGGCCCACCGAGCCGACGACTGCGAGCATCAACGGCGAGGGGTGGCCCATCTTGGCGAAGACGGCGACCAGGTACACCTCCATGTTGAGCACCGGGATGATCGCCGAGCCGATGCCGAAAAGAAGAGTCGCCGCGAGCAGCTTCACGGCGTACTCGGCTGCCGGTAGGCGCCAGGCCTCACCGGGTTTGGCCGTCGCCGACGACGACGTACTTCGTAGAGGTCATCTCGGACAGGCCCATCGGGCCACGGGCGTGCAGCTTCTGCGTCGAGATGCCGATCTCGGCGCCGAATCCGAACTCTCCTCCGTCGGTGAACCGAGTCGATGCGTTCACGATCACAGCCGCAGAGTCGACGGCAGCAGTGAAGCGACGCGCCGTGGCGTGCGAGCCGGTCACGATTGCCTCGGTGTGGCCCGAGGAGTACCTGCGGATGTGCTCGATCGCCGCGTCGAGGTCTGGTACGACGGCCGCGGACATCTCCAGGCCGAGGTACTCCCGATGGTGGTCGTCCTCGATGGCCGGTACCACGCCGTCGAAGGAGCAGAACCGGTCGTCTCCGTGGATCAACACACCGGCGTCTTGAAGGGCCACGACCACCTGAGGAAGGAACTCCTGCGCCACGCCCTGGTGGACCAGCAGCGACTCGGCGGCGTTGCACACCGACGGCCGCTGGGTCTTGGCGTTCAGCACGATGGCCAGTGCCATCTTCAGGTCGGCCGCCTCGTCGACGTACACATGGCAGTTGCCCACGCCGGTCTCGATCACCGGAACCGTGGACTGCTCCACCACCGATCGGATCAGGCCCGCTCCCCCACGCGGGATGAGTACGTCGACCAGTCCGCGGGCCTGCATCAGCGCCTTGACCGCATCGTGTCCCTCCCCCGGGACCAGCTGGACGGCCCCGTCGGGAACACCGGCCCGGACCGCGGCACGGGCGAGCGATTCGACGATCGCGGTGTTCGAGCGCACCGCACTCGAAGACCCGCGCAGCAACACGGCATTGCCGCTCTTGAGACAGATGCCTGCTGCGTCGGCAGTGACATTGGGACGCGCCTCGTAGATGATCCCGACCACGCCGAACGGCACGCGCACCTGCCGCAGCTCGAGACCGTTGGCCAGGATGCCTCCCCGCAGAACCTCGCTGACCGGGTCAGGTAGACCGGCGACCTCCCGCAGTCCTTGCGCCATCGACTCCAGTCGACTTTGGTCGACGCGGAGCCGGTCGACCAGGTGGTCCGGCGTACCCGCCTCGTGGGCGGCGTCGAGATCGGCGGCGTTGGCCGACAGGATCGTCTCGGCATCGGCGAACAACGCCTCGGCCATCCCGTGAAGGGCGGCATCCTTGGTGCCGCGGCTGGCCGTGGCCAGCTCGTAGCTGGCCTCTCGGGCACGTTCGGCGACGTCGCGGAACGCCTCGGACCCCACAGACCCCGCAAACATGGGCGCCAGCGTAGTCCGGCGCTAGTAGGTGCGCGGCGCCGGAGCCGAGGATCGGAACTGGATCGGCTGGCCGTGACGGCGACAGTCCCAGACGTCCTTCTCGACCACCTGCAGGCCGACCACCTCCCACTGCGGCAGGCTTGCCGATCCGCGGTGCTCGTCCCACATCCGCAGGGCCAGCGAGGCGACGTCGAGCATCGACTCACCCTCGTCCCAGAACTCGATCTCCGCAAAGTCATCGGCGAAGCTCATCGCAGTCATGAAGGGGCGCTCCTCGCTGAGCCGGACGAGGGCGGACCGGACGAGCATCGGCTCGACCGTCTGCCCCGACACTGTCACGGTGATGTGCCAGTACCGCAGCTGCGAGTCCACCCTCACCTCGGCTCAGCTTTTGGTTCCCTACCCGGTCAGCTCTCAGTGTGGTCGATCGCGCTGGGACGCGTACCCGGAATCGGGCAAGTCCTCAAAGAAGCACGAGGTCGTCGCGGTGCACCACCTCGCGTTCGTACGCCGCTCCCAGCTCGCGGGCCAACTCGCGGGTCGACCGACCGAGCAGTCCGGGGAGCTCGGCCGCGTCGTAGTTCACCAGTCCGCGAGCCATCACCTGGTCATCGGGGCCGACCAGGTCGACCGGGTCCCCGGCGACGAAGTCACCGCCCACGCCGGTGATGCCCGCCGGCAACAGCGATGCCCGGCGTTCAACGAGCGCCCGGACCGCACCTGCGTCGAGGCGCAGCCGGCCCTTGCCAACGGTTGCGTGCCGAAGCCACAGGAGCCGGGTCGGCCGCCGACGACCGGTTGCATGAAAGAGCGTGCCGACCTCGGCGCCGGCCAGCGCGCTCGCAGCGTCGGCTGCCGAGCTGAGTACGACGGGGATGCCCGCGCCAGTGGCGATCCGGGCGGCCTCGAGTTTGGTGTTCATACCCCCAGTCCCCAGGGCAGTGTCGAGACTGGCCGGGTCGGTCAAGCCGGCCCGGCCAAGACGTACGCCGGCCACGTCAGCCTCATCTCGGACCTCGACGATCCGGCGGCCTGCGGAAAGGGCACCAGGCGGGCCGTCGTACAAGCCGTCGACGTCGGAGAGCAGCACCAGCAGGTCGGCGTGCACGAGATGAGCCACCAGGGCAGCGAGCCGGTCGTTGTCGCCGAAGCGGATCTCGGTGGTGGCCACGGTGTCGTTCTCGTTCACGATCGGTACCACCC
>JALZBH010000111.1 GCA_030947625.1 Actinomycetota bacterium | reverse complement strand
CCAGGGTGGCCACGACGAGACCTGGGGTGGCGTCCGGATCAACATCGACCGCAGCTGGGTCGACCTCGGGATCGGCTCGGTCCCGACTTCGGAGCCGGCGCACTGTGGCGGCGTACGGCTGGGCTTCAGCAGTTATGCCGCCCAGAGCGCGTCCCGCGGCTCGACCAGCCAGCGCAAGGCGCTGCAGTGCCTGCTCACCGAACAGCACCTGTACGGCGGTCCGGTGGACGGGACCTGGTCGCGGGCCACGGTGGTCGCGGTGACGGGCTTCCAGCGCAGGGTCAAGCACCGGATCAGCGGCACCTTCTGGGTCACCGACTGGGTCTCGCTGCTCAGCGCCGGGGCCGCGCCGGTGGTCAAGCTCGGCTCCGCCTCCCCCTCCGTACGCCGCGTACAGCGCAGCCTGAACGCCGCGCTGGGGGCGGACCTGACGATCACTGGCCTCTTCGACGGAGCGACTCAGGCAAAGCTGCGGGCCTACCAGACCAAGCTCCACCTGAGCGCCACCTCGGTGGCCGCAGCGCCGACCTGGACCGCTCTTCAGCGCGGCGCACTCTGAGCCAGGCTCGCCTCAGACCAGGGTGGTCAGCACCGACGCGAAGAACCCGAGACCGTCTGTGCCCGGGCCACAGAGATCCTCGACGGCATGCTCGGGATGCGGCATCAGCCCGACCACGTTGCCGCGCTCGTTGGTGATGCCGGCGATGTCGCGCTGCGACCCGTTCGGGTTGCCGAGGTAGCGCAACACCACTCGTTCCTCCCCCTCGAGCAGGTCGAGCGTGGACCGGTCGGCGGTGAACGAGCCCTCACCGTTCTTGAGCACGATCGTCAGCTCCGCACCATCGGCGTACTGCGACGTCCAGGCCGTGTGGTTGTTCTCGAGCCGCACCCGCTGGTCCACGCAACCGAACTTGCGCTGCTCGTTGCGGATCAGCGCCCCCGGCAGCAGGTGGGACTCGCACAGGATCTGGAAGCCGTTGCAGATGCCGAGCACCGGCAGGCCCTGCTCGGCGGCGGAGAGGATCTCGGTCATTACCGGCGCGAACCTTGCGATCGCCCCGCAGCGCAGGTAGTCGCCGTAGGAGAAGCCGCCGGGCAGCACCACCGCGTCGACGCCGTGCAGGTCGTGGTCGCCGTGCCACAGCGGCACCGGCTGCCCGCCAGCCAGCCGGACGGCGCGTCGGGCATCGGCGTCGTCGAGGGAGCCGGGGAAGGTGACGACCCCGATCCTCACCGGCGTTCTGCCTCGGGCACCGAGACGGTGAAGTCCTCGATCACCGGGTTGGACAGCAGGGTCTGGGCCATCCGGCGTACGTCGTCAAGCCGGGCGTCGGTCACCTCACCCTCGAGCTCGAGCTCGAAGCGCTTGCCCTGGCGGACGTCCTGGATCCCACTGAACCCGAGTCGCGGCAGCGCGCCCTGCACCGCCTTGCCCTGCGGGTCGAGGATCTCGGGCTTCGGCATCACGTCGACGACCACACGGGCCACGGGGATCTCCTGCTGCAAAGGGGCTGGACGGAGTCGAGTGTATCGAGCGGCTAGGTGTAACCGGCAGAGAACGTTGGTGCCGACCGGGCTCTTGTGAGAGGTGCGGACCTCCGGGCTCACGTCGCGAAGGAGCCCGGGGTCTCGCGCCAGAGTGCTCATCTCTGGGTGGCCCGATTCCGCGCCGAAGGCGAGGCTGGCCGTCTGAGCCCTCGTACGCCGACCCGGCTCTTCCGTGCGGCTCTTGGACGCCGACCCGGCTCTTCCGTGCGGCTCTTGGACGCCGACCCGGCTCTTACGTGCGGCCACCGGGTATGCGTTGTGCACGTTCAAGCCGGGTCGGCGTCGAAAACCTGCACGTTCAAGCCGGGTCGGCGTCAAAAACCTGCACGTTCAAGCCGGGTCGGCGTCAAGCGCCGTCACCATCGTTCGCCGGTGAGTCGCTCGAAGGCCTCGACGTACCTGCCGCGAGTGTGGTCAACGACGGCGTCCGGCAGCTCGGGGGGCGGGGCTCCGGACGCGGGATCCCAGCCGCTCTCCGGCGAGACCAGCCAGTCGCGCACGATCTGCTTGTCGTACGACGGCTGCTGCTGGCCGGGTCGCCAGCGGGTCGCGTCCCAGAAGCGCGACGAGTCGGGGGTAAGCACCTCGTCGGCAAGCACGACGGTGAAGTCCTCACGGGCACCGAACTCCAGCTTCGTGTCGGCCAGGATGAGCCCCTGCCCTCGGGCGATGTCGTGGGCATGTCCGTAGACCTCTAGGGTGAGCATCCGCAGGTCCGCGGCCGCGTCGTCGCCGATCGTATGCACGACGGCGTCGTACTCGACGTTCTCGTCGTGCTCGCCCAGCGCCGCCTTGGTCGCCGGCGTGAAGATCGGCTCGGGCAGATGGCTGCCGTCCTGCAGGCCGGCGGGCAGCGGGATCCCGCATACCTCGTTGGTGCGCCGGTAGTCCCGCCAGCCGGAGCCGGTCAGGTAGCCGCGAGCGACGCACTCCACCGGGAGCATGCTCAGCTCCTCGCACACCAGCGCCCGCCCGGCCACCTGGTTCGGTACGTCGGATGAGACGACATGGTTCGGCACCAGCGAGCGCAGCTGGTCGAACCACCACAGCGACATCCGGGTCAAGATCTCGCCCTTGTCCGGGATCGTGGTCCCCAGCACGTAGTCGTAGGCCGAGATCCGGTCGCTGGCCACCATCAGCAGCCGGCCGGCGTACTCCCCGTCGTTGACCCGGTAGAGGTCGCGCACCTTCCCCGAGTGCAGATGGGTGCAGCCGGGGATCGGCTCGGCCGCCGCGATAGAAGAATCGGTGGTCACAGGCGCAGCCTATAAACCCCGCCGGCCCCCCGAATACCACGCCATGAGGTCCCCGCTGGTGAAGGATGAGCCGCATGTGGACCGACCTCACGCAACTCGGCATCTCCGTGCCCGACAAGCTCATCCGAACGCTGGCGGTTTATATCGTCCTGGCGGTCCTGCTCCGGCTGGCCGGCAAACGCGACCTCGCCCAGCTCAACACGTTCGACCTGGTGGTGATGCTGCTGCTCTCCAACGTCGTCCAGAACGCAGTCATCGGACCGGACAACTCTCTGCTCGGCGGCGTGATCGGGGCCACGGCCCTGATCGCGATCAACTCCGCCCTCGTGCGCACGTCGCGCCGAAGCGATTGGCTGGCGATGCTGGTCGAGGGCACCCCCACCACTTTGGCCAAGAGTGGGCACTGGGACAACAAGGCGTTGGCCCGGGAAGGTCTGCGCAAGTCCGACGTCGACGCCGCACTGCGCCGGCAGAACGCCAACGGGATCCAAGACGTCGACGAGGTCCGGATCGAACCGGGTGGCGCCATCGTCGCCACCCTGCGCGCGGGCCAGCAGGCAGCTACCCGCGAGGACATCATGCGCGTCGAGTCCAAGCTCGACCGGTTGTTGGCACAGTAGGGACATGCCGGAGTCTCCCGAAGCCCTGTACGCCCGCGTCGTTGCCCAGGTCGGCGCGGCCGGCCGCCTCCCCAGCGCAGACCCGACCTGCTGGGAGATGTTCCCCTGGGAGGTGCTTGACGGGCGGCTGGTGACGAAGGTTCTCGGCGAGCCGGAGCAGGAGAAGCCCCGTCGAGGTGAGGCCGAGGACAAGCCGTGCGGCACCTGCGCGGGCGACGAGCAGCGTCCGATCTGGGAGAACGACCGCTGGTCGGTCACCCCTCCGCCCCAGCCGACCGGAATGCCGCTGATGCTGTTCCTGCAGAGCAAGGAGCACCTCGACTTCACCGACATGGATGACGACCTGGCCGCCGAGTACGGCCGGCTCAGTGCCCGGCTGTGCCGGATCATGTCGAACCTTCCGCACATCGGCCGCGTGCACGTCTGCCGGTGGGGTGACGGCGGCGCACATCTCCATGTGTGGTTCATCGCCAGGCCCTGGGGGTTCGCCGGGGTGATCGGGTCCATGGCCGTCGAGTGGGAGGGCATCTTGCCGCCGCCGCCCGAGGAGATCTGGCGGGCAGACCTGAAGGCGGTGGCCGAGAAGCTGGCCCAGTCCGACGGCCGCGCGCTGGTCTGATCAGCGAGGCTCGAACCCGCTCGCCCCCGACTGCTCGGCGTCGCCGACCTCCACGTCGTCCACCGATGCGCGAGGTGAGCCGGAGCGGCACCAGTCCACGAGAGCGTCCACCGCGTCGGGGTCTCCCTCGAAGTGCCCTGCCACGGAGCCGTCCGCCTCGTTGCTGACCCAGCCTGACACGCCCTGCTTGCGGGCCCGCTCGGCGCAGGCGTCCCGGAAGAACACGCCTTGGACGTCTCCGGTGACCCGGACCCGAACTGCCTTGGTGCTCATCGGTCCATCATCGCCCATCCTCAGACGATCGGGCCCGGGGAGTACGCCGCGGCTTGCGGATCGGTCGCCACCACCGCCTCGATCCGGCGTACGACGGACCGGGTCTGCTCGACCGCCGCACCGATGACCGCGGTTGGCTTGGCGACCAGCGACTCGATCTGCTCCCGCGTCAGTCTCAGCCTGGGGTCCGTGGCGAGCCGGTCGAACAGGTCGTTGTCCGGGCGCCCCTGGCGCATCGCCTGCGCAACCGCGACCGCGTGCTCCTGGATCACCTCGTGCGCCTGCTCCCGGCCGAGGCCGTTCCGCACCGCCGCCATCAGGATCTTGGTGGTGGCCAGGAACGGCAGGAACCTGTCGAGCTCGGCCGCGATCACCGCCGGGAAGGCACCGAAGTCGTCCAGCACCGTCAAGAACGTCTGGAGGAGCCCGTCGCAGGCGAAGAAGGCGTCGGGCAGCGCCACCCGCCGTACGACGGAGCAGGACACGTCGCCCTCGTTCCACTGGTCCCCGGCCAGCTCGCCGACCATCGACATGCAGCCGCGCAGTACGACGGCCAGGCCGTTGATGCGTTCGGAGGACCGGGTGTTCATCTTGTGCGGCATGGCCGAGGAGCCGACCTGCCCATCGGCGAATCCCTCGGTGACCAGTTCGTGGCCGGCCATCAGCCGGATCGTCGTTGCCAGGTTCGATGGCCCGGCCGCCACCTGCACGAGGGCGGAGAGCACGTCGAAGTCGAGTGAGCGCGGGTACACCTGTCCCACCGAGGTCAGCCGGGAGTCGAACCCGAGGTGGGAGGCGACCCGGCTCTGGAGCTTCGCCAGCTTGGCGTGGTCCCCGTCGAACAGGTCGAGCATGTCCTGGGCCGTGCCCACCGGACCCTGAATGCCGCGTAGGGGGTAACGAGCCACCAGGTCGTCGAGCCGGGCAAGCGCGATCAGCATCTCCTCGGCGACGTTGGCGAAGCGCTTGCCGAGGGTGGTCGCCTGGGCGGGGACGTTGTGCGACCGGCCAGCCATCACCAGCAGCTCGTGCTCGCTTGCAAGCCCGGCCAGCCGGGCCAGAGACGCCACCAACCGTTGCCGGACGAGCCGCAAGGACGCCCTGACCTGCAGCTGTTCGACGTTCTCGGTCAGGTCTCGCGAAGTCATCCCCTTGTGGATGTGCTCGTGGCCGGCCAGCGCGCTGAACTCCTCGATGCGCGCCTTCACGTCGTGGCGAGTGACCCGCTCTCGGGCAGCGATCGAACCGAGGTCGACCTTGTCCACGACGCTCTCGTAGGACGCCACGACGCCGTCGGGTACGTCGACTCCGAGGTCCCGCTGGGCCTGGAGAACGGCGACCCACAGCTGTCGCTCGAGGACGATCTTGTGCTCGGGCGACCAGATCCGGGCGAGATCTGCGCCGGCGTACCGGGCGGCGAGGACGTTTGGCACGACCGTGCGCGGCTCGGGGTCCATCAGATGCCCTTTGCAATGTCGGTTCGGTGCTGCTTCCCGGCGAAGTTTACGTCTGCGACCGCGGCGTACGCCCGTTCGCGGGCCACGGCGACGCTGACGCCCTGCCCGACCACGGCCAGCACCCGACCCCCCGAGGTGACCAGCTTCCCCTCCCGCTCGGCGGTCCCGGCATGGACCACGAAAACGCCCTCGCGGGCCGCGGCGTCGTCGAGACCCGTGATCACCTCCCCGGTGTGTGCCGACTCCGGGTAGCCGGCGGAGGCCAACACCACCGCCACCGCAGCGCCGTCACGCCAACGCGGTGGCTCGACCTCGTGCAGGCATCCCTGGGCGGCGGCCAGCAGGAGCGTGCCGAGCCCGGAGTCGAGCAGCGCCAGCAGCGGCTGGGTCTCCGGATCGCCGAAGCGGGCGTTGAACTCCACCACCCGGACTCCCCTCGCCGTAAGCGCGAGGCCGGCGTACAACAGGCCGCAGAACGGGGCGCCTCGACGGGCCATCTCGTCCACGGTGGGCTGCAGTACCCGGGTTCGCACATCCTCGGCCAGCCCAGCCGGCGCCCAGGGCAGCGGCGCATACGCCCCCATCCCGCCGGTGTTGGGCCCGCAGTCACCGTCACGAGCGCGCTTGAAGTCCTGGGCCGGCAGCAGCGGGTAGACCGTGCGGCCGTCGGTGACCGCGAACAGAGAGACCTCTGGTCCGTCGAGGTACTCCTCGACCAGCACTGGGCCACCCGACCTGGCATGCGCCACCGCTGCCTCCCGGTCGTCGGTGACGAGCACTCCCTTGCCGCCGGTCAACCCGTCGTCCTTCACGACGTACGGCGCACCGAACAGGTCCAGGGCCGCACTGACCTCGGCTGCACTCCTACACAGCCGGGCCGTGGCGGTGGGCACCTGGGCCGCAGCCATCACCTCCTTGGCAAAGGCCTTGGACCCCTCCAGCATCGCGGCCCGGGCGCTGGGTCCGAAGCACGCCACTCCCTGCGCGCGCACGGCGTCGGCGACCCCGGCCGCCAGCGGCGCCTCGGGCCCGACCACCACCAAGTCGGAGGCGAGGTCCACGGCCAGCGCCGCCACGACCGCGCCGTCCATCGGGTCGACCTCGTGCAGCACCGCAACCGCCGCCGTCCCCGGGTTGCCCGGTGCTGCGTGTACCGCGCTCACTCGGGGGTCGCGTGCCAAGGTCATGGCCAGAGCGTGCTCACGCCCGCCACCGCCGACAACCAGGACGTTCACGGCAGCTCCACCGACTGGTCGCGCCCGGGTCCGACGCCGACAGCCCAGAAGGGAGCTCCGGACATCTCTTCGAGCGCCCGCACATAGGCCTGGGCGTTCCTCGGCAGGTCTTTGAACGACCGGCACCCGGAGATGTCCTCGCCCCAGCCGGGGAACATCTCATAGACCGGCTTGGCGTGATGGAACTGCGTCTGCGTCATCGGCATCTCATCATGACGGTCGCCGTCGATCTCGTAGGCCACACAGACCGGGATCTGCCGCCAGGCACCGAGGATGTCCAGCTTGGTCAAGAAGAACTCGGTCAGCCCGTTGACCCGCCCGGCGTAGCGGGCGACCACGGCGTCGTACCAGCCGCAGCGACGGTTGCGGCCGGTGCTCACCCCGACCTCGCCACCGAGCTCCCACAGTCGCGCGCCGTCGGCGTCGAGCAGCTCGGTGGGGAACGGGCCGGCGCCGACCCGCGTGGTGTAGGCCTTGACCACGCCGATCACCCGGTCGATCCGGGTGGGCCCGATGCCCGCCCCCGTGCACACCCCCCCGGCCACCGCGCTGCTCGAGGTGACGAAAGGGTACGTCCCGTGGTCCACGTCGAGCATGGTCGCCTGGGCGCCCTCGAAGAGCACGGTGAGGCCGTCGTCGAGTGCGTCGTTGAGCAGGAGGCTGGTGTCGGCGACCAGCGGCCGCATCCGCTCGGCGTACGACAACAGCTCCTCGAGGATCTCCTCGACCCCGACTGCGCGTCGGTTGTACACCTTGGCCAGTACCTGGTTCTTGAAGTCCAGGGC
>JALZBH010000028.1 GCA_030947625.1 Actinomycetota bacterium | reverse complement strand
CGCGGGAGACCAGCGAGAAGTGCATGCCCTCATGGCCCATCGAGATGCCGTCGGAGACCGAGATCGTGCCGAACTCCAGCGGGTAGCCGCCCGCGGCATGCACCCCGTTCTTGACCGCTTTCGCCAGACGGTCCAGAGACAAGTTGCAGGGGGTGATCTCGTTCCAGCTCGAAGCGACCCCGATCTGCGGTTTGGCAAAGTCGGCATCGCCCATCCCGACCGCCCGGAGCATGCCGCGCGCGGCGGTCTTCTCCAAGCCGTCGGTGACGTCTCGGCTGCGAGGCTTGAGATCCGGCTGCTGGGTCATGCTCAGGAGGCTAGCGGTCTCAGGCTACGGCGTCGGGTCGGTCTCCTGGGCGATCACGTCGGCTGCCTCGTCGTGGGGACCCGTCCGAGCGCCGGTGTTGCGCATCGGCGCGAGATAGGTCCGGTTCAGCTTCGCCACGCCGTCCTCCACCACGAACCTCGCCTTGAGCCATGACGGCTCGTTGGGCTGGCTCACCTTCGCGACCACCTGGTAGTCGGCGGTGAGGTGCTGGGGGGTGTACGTCGTACTGATCCAGCCACGCAGGTTGTTGAAGTACCTCAGATCGGGGTTCCACTGCATCCAGGGATGGTTACCGGAGTTGTCGTATCCGTCCCCAGCTGAGGTGACTGAGGTCGCCACAAGCTCGACGCCGACGTTCGTGGCCGGCCTGTCATAGGTCAGCTTGAGCTCGTTGGCCCAGGCACTGTGCACATCACCGGTGAGCACGACGGCATTCCGCACGCCCGCGTCGTACCAGCCCTTGGTGATCCGATACCGCGACGCGGTGTAGCCGTCCCAGGCATCCATCGAGGTGCGCTTAGCGGCACCGGAGTCGGTGTCGCGCTGGCCGAAGAAGACCTGCTGGGCCAAGATGTCCCAGGTGGCGACAGACGCCCGGAAGCCGTCGAGCAGCCACCGCTCCTGTGCGGCACCGGTGATGGTCCGGGTCGCGGCCGACGCGGTCGAGCAGACCTTGTAGCCGTCACCGCACGCCTGGTCGTCGCGGAACTGCCGCGTGTCCATCAGGTGAATGTTGGCAAGCCGACCCCAAACCAGCCTGCGGTACAGCTGCATGTTGTAGCCGACAGGGACCTGGGGTCGGCGCATCGGCATGTTCTCCCAGTACGCCCGAAACGCGTTTGCCCGGCGGGTCATGAAGCCGGGCTCGTAACCCGGCGGATGTGTGTCGGCCCAGTTGTTCTCGACCTCGTGGTCGTCGAAGACGCAGACGAACGGCGCCGTGGCATGGGCGAACTGGAGATCGCGGTCGGTCTTGTACTGCGCATAGCGGCGCCGGTAGTCGGCCAGCGTAAAGCAGCTTGCGCCGGCGTATGGACGCAAGGCGCCGGCGTAGTTGCCGAACTCGTAGATGTAGTCGCCCAGGTGGACCACGAGATCCGGGTTGGTCTCTGCCAGGCGGCGGTAGACCGAGAAGTAGCCCTCGGCGTACTGGGCGCACGAAACCTGGGCCATCCGCAACGAGCTGGGCATCGCGCCTGCGTCCGGTGCGGTGATCGCGTGGCCGACCTGAGACATCCAGTCGCCCGCGCGGAAGCGGTACCAGTACTCGCGCGCCGGGAGTAGGCCGGCGACCTCGACGTGCACTGAGTGCGCAGTCTCACGGCTGATGCTCTCGGTGCCCGAGGTGACGACGGTGAAGAAACGTGGGTCGGTTGCCACCTGCCAGTCGACGTCGTAGCTGCTGTCCGGCATGCCGCCGAAGCCATCATCGGTCAGCGGGGAGATGGCCAGGCGGGTCCAGATCACGAAGCCGTCCGGGACCGGGTCGCCGGAGGCCACGCCGAGCGTGAAGGGGTTCAGCAGCAGGGGCAACGAAGCCGCCGATGCTCGGCTGTCCATGAGTCCCGCGCCCGGCGCGCCCACCGCGGCCGAAACGACCGCAGCCTTCAGCACCGACCGACGCGTGGGTTCCATGTGTTAGGAGGCTACTAGTGTGACGGATGTTTCGCGCCAATTCGGTGTTGTTGGCCGGCTCCTATGTTCATCCGGTTGTCATCTGGCCGTGACGACCCGGACGTGCGCCGGACCTACCTTCGAGTCGTCGGTTGCTCGAAGAGGTCGGGGAGGGAGCCGTGATGCCCCAGCAGTCGAGCGAGTCCTGGCGCCCGATCCGGCGCGCACCCTGGCGACCGGTCTCGGCCTGGGCCGAACGCAGCCAGCGGGGTGCCTGCCACAACGCGATGGTCGCCTCGACCGCTCTGGCTGCCAGCATGCACGAGCGCGAGGAGGTCGCCAGGTACCTGGACGCCGTGGCGGCCCGGACGTCGGGAGCGACACTCTCACTCTCGGTGGGGCAACGCTCATGAGGTGGCCGGCGTTCTCGCCGGTGCTCTCCCCGCTAGACCCTCGCTGCTCGCACACACACGACGTCGGGCAAATTCTCGACGATCTCTGACCAGGTCTCGCCGGCATCGGCCGAGGCCCAGACGGCCCCGTTGCGGGCCCCGAAGTAGAGCCCCGTTGAGTCGTGGTCGTCGGTGCACATCGCATCGCGCAGAACGGCGACGTAGAAGTCCTCGGGCAGCCCGGTCGACAGCTCCTCCCATGACTCGCCCGCATCCTTGGACCGCCATACCCGGGCCTTGGCCTGTGGCGGGTAGCGCCGATCCCCGCCGTTGATGGGGAAGACGAAGACAGTGTCCGGCTCCTGGGGGTGCACTACAACCGGGAACCCGAAGTCCGCCGGCAGGTCGTCCCCGATGGAGGACCACTGGCCTCCCTCGTCGTCGGAGCGGTAGACGCCGCCGTGGTTCTGCAGGTACATGCGCTCCGGGCGCGAGGGATGGCGGGTGACCTTGTGAACGCACTGGCCGAACTCGGGGTACTGCTGGCCCTCTGGGAGGAACTCGGCGCGGATGCCCTTGTTGCGGGGTGACCACGAGCCGCCCCCGTCGGTGGTCTGGTAGACGCCGCCGGTGGAGAGCGCGACCGTTACCGAGTCGGTATTGGTCGGGTGCGGCAGGACCGTGTGGAAGGCCTGGCCACCGAAGCCGGCGTTCCACGACGTGCGGTGCGGATGGTCCCAAAGCGCCCGCTCCAAGGCGAAGGTCCGGCCGCCGTCGGAGGACTTCCAGACCGCACCCGGCTCGGTCCCGGCGTACACGATGTCGTCGGCAGCACCGGGGGCCAGCGCCCAGATGCGCTCGACCGAGGCATCGATGTCCTCGGGAAAGCGGAGGCCTCCGTCGGGCGACTCCTGCCAGGTCGCGGCGAAGTCCGCGGAGTGGCGCACCCGCGGCCCCAACCAGCTCGAGGACGCCCCGACGAGCAGCCGCGGCGGATCACTGCGGGAGTCGACCATGCAGGAGTAGACCTCCTCCATGTCGAAATGGGGACCGGTCCATGACCAGTCTCGCCGCGCCTGGTCCGAGTGGCCAACCCACAGTCCCTTGCGGGTACCCACCATCAGGACCGTCCGTACGTCGCTCACTGTGCACTCCTCGCCTGACGCTTCTCGCTGGCATGTTCCTAACAGGAACACTAGTCTCGTCACATCATGAGTCAAGACCTCCCGGTCACCAGTTATGCGCTGCTCGGTCTGCTGACGTTTGGCGACGAGCTCACCGGCTACGAGCTCAAGCAGCGGGCCGATCGGACGCTGCGCTTCTACTGGGTTGCTCCAGCGATGAGCCAGGTCTACAGCGAGCTGCGCCGGCTGACCGACCTCGGCCTGGTGACGCCGTCCGACGTTGCCTCCGTGGAGAGCCGGGGTACGACGTACCGCCTCTCCCCGCGCGGCCACGCGGAGCTGACCCGCTGGATGGTCGAAAGCGAACCCGGCTTCCCGGTGCTCAAGCACCCGGTCGCTCTCCGGCTACTGCTCGGCCATCTCGTCGACCCTGCCCGCACGGTAGCCATGCTCGAGCGGCACCTGGCTGCTCTGGAGCAGGAACGACAGGCACTGGTCGCAGTCCAGGAGTCCCTTCGCGGACGCGACGGCCCGGTCGGCCCCTTCCGCTACCCGGCGCTCGTCGCGGACTGGGGCTTGGCCTATTTCGAGGGCGAGCAACGCATCGTCCGTGGCCTGCTTGCCCGGGTCCGCGCCGACTCCTGACCGCTACGGGATGCGCACACCGGCGTGGCTTCGCCGTACGGCGTGTGCACGGTCAGGGATCCCACAACCGGTATCCCGACTGCGGCACACTCGGGCCATGTCTGACGCCCGATCCAAGGCCACCGAGGGTTTGCGGCTGGTACCGGCGAACGAGGACGGCCTCGCCCTTCGGTACTACGCGGTGACCAGCGCAGACGGCACCCGGCTGACGGCGTGGACCAACGACGTACCCGGTCCGACTGTGCTGCTGTGCAACGGGCTCGGCACCAACCCGTACGCGTGGCCGGCACTGCTCGACCCTGCCTGCGCGGTGCGGGTGATCTCGTGGAACCATCGCGGTGTCGGGGGGTCGGACCGTCCGGCCGACCCTGAGCATGTCGGCATCGACTCCTTCGTGGAGGACGCCCTTGCCGTGCTCGACGATGCCGGGATCGACGCCTGTCCGGTGATGGGCTGGTCGATGGGGGTCAACACGATGTTCGAGCTGGCGTTCTTGCATCCCGAACGCGTCTCCGGTCTCTTCGCGGTTGGCGGAGTTCCCGGGGGCACGTTCTCGTCGATGCTGGCACCGTTCGGCGTACCCCGCGTGGTCCGCCCGCTGATCACCGTCAACGCCGCCCGCCTGATGTGCCTGGCCGGTGCTCCGCTGTCGATGCTCGCGAGCCGACTGCCGATCGGTCCGCTCTCGGGCCAGCTCCTCACCCACAGCGGTTTCATGCTGCCGGTCCCCCAGGTCGCGATGGCGCGCCGGGCGGTCAAGGAGTTCCTGGCTACGCCGATCGGGTGGTACATGCATTTGGCGATTGCCACCTCGAAGCACGTCCGGGTCTCCCTGCGCAGCATCACGGTGCCCACCACGTTCGTGGCCGGGAAGTACGACCTCCTCGCCTCCGCCGCTGACATGCGCACTGCGGCCGAGCGGATCAAGGACTCCCAGTACTTCGAGCTGAAGGCCACCCACTTCCTGGCCATGGAGCGCCCAGCGGAGGTGCACGAGCTGCTGCTCGACCTGCTGGCCCGCTGCTGAGCGGGCGGCTCAGCCGAGCTTCTCCAGGATCAGCGCCCTCACCCGGCCCGCATCGGCCTGGCCCCCCATTTCCTTCATCACCGCGCCGATCAGCGCGCCCGCGGCGGAGACCTTGCCATCCCGGATCTTCGTGACCACGTCCGGGTTGGCCTCGACGGCCCGGTCGACCGCACCGCTCAGCGCCTCGTCGTCGGAGACGATCGCCAGGCCGCGCTTGGCAACGACCTCGTCGGCGGTGCCCTGCCCGGCGAGAATCCCGTCGAAGACCTGCCGAGCCAGCTTGTCGTTGAGTGAGCCGTCATCGACGAGCGCCTGGGTCCGAGCCACGTCTGCGGGCGTGATCGGCAGCTCTCCCAGCTCGATGCCCTGCACGTTGGCTCGCCGGGCGAGCTCGGAGAGCCACCACTTGCGGGCTGCCTGTGGTCTGGCACCTGCCGCGACGGTCTGGGACACGAGTTCGATGGCTCCCGCGCCGGCGGTGTCTCGCATCTCGAGGTCGGAGAACCCCCACTCCTTCTGCAACCGGCACCAGCGTTCGCGCGGCGGCTCGGGCAGCGAGGATCGCAGCTGCTCTACCCAGGCCGGGTCCGGCGCCACCGGGACCAGGTCCGGCTCGGGGAAGTACCGGTAGTCCTCGGCGTCGGACTTCTCCCGACCCGACGTGGTGACTCCGGTGTCCTCGTGCCAGTGCCTGGTCTCCTGTACGACGGACCGTCCGCCGCTCAGGACCGCGGCCTGACGCGACACCTCGTAGCGAGCCGCCCGTTCGACCGACCGCAGCGAGTTCACGTTCTTGGTCTCCGTCCGCGTCCCCAGCCCACCCGAGCCGGCCGGCGCCAGGGAGAGGTTCACGTCGCAGCGCAGCGATCCCTGCTCCATGCGCACGTCGGACACCCCGAGACCGAGCAGCATCTCGCGCAGCTGTCCGACGTAGGCCCTGGCGACGGCCGGAGCCTGTTCCCTGGTGCCCACGATCGGCCGGGTGACGACCTCGATGAGCGGGATGCCGGCCCGGTTGTAGTCGACTAGCGAGTAGTCCGCCCCATGGATCCGGCCCGAAATGCCCACATGGAGCGACTTGCCGGTGTCCTCCTCCATGTGGGCGCGCTCGATCTCGACGCGGAACGTCGCGCCGTCGACCTCGACCTCGGTCCAGCCGTCGAAGGCGATCGGCTCGTCGTACTGGGAGGTCTGGAAGTTCTTCGGCATGTCCGGGTAGAAGTAGTTCTTCCTGGCAAAGCGGCACCAGGTCGCGATCTGGCAGTTCAATGCCAGCCCGATCCGAATCGCCGACTCGACTGCCGTTGCATTGACCACCGGCATGGAGCCGGGGAGGCCCAGGCACGTCGGGCAGGTCTGGGTGTTGGGCTCGGCACCGAACTCGGTGGGACATCCGCAGAACATCTTCGTCGCGGTGTTCAGCTCGACGTGTACCTCAAGGCCAAATGCGGGGTCGAACGACGCCAGCGCCTCATCGTAGGGAACCAGCGATTCGCTCATCGAGAGGCTCCTTGCAGCACGGGTGCCTGCGCCAACAACGGCCCGCCCCAGATGGCCTCGAGCAGCGTCTCCAGCGCGGCGCCGACCCGGTAGAGCCGGTCGTCGGCCATCGCCGGCGCCAGGATCTGGAACCCGGTCGGCAAGCCGTCTTCGGGGGCCAAGCCGGCCGGCAGCGACAGCCCCGGTACGCCCGCAAGGTTGGCCGGGATCGTGGCAATGTCGTTGAGGTACATCGCCAACGGGTCGTCGAGCTTCTCCCCGATCCGGAACGCCGTCGTCGGCGTCGTCGGTGAGACCAGCACCTCGGCCCGCTCGAAGGCGGCCGCGAAGTCGCGCCTGACCAACGTGCGCACCTTCTGAGCCTGTCCGTAGTAGGCGTCGAAGTACCCGCTCGAAAGGGCATAGGTGCCCAAGATGATCCGCCGCTTGACCTCGTCACCGAAGCCGGCATCGCGAGTCGCGCGCATCACCTCCTCGGCGCTCGGATCCTCAACCCCTGCGGGCGAAACCCGAAGGCCGTAACGCATCGCGTCGAAGCGAGCGAGGTTCGAGGACGCCTCGGCGGGCAGGATCAGGTAGTACGTCGCAAGCGCGTGCGCGAAGCTGGGACACGACACCTCCACTACCTCGGCGCCGGCACCGACCAGCAGCTCGACGGCTTCGTCGAAGCGCTGTCGAACCCCTGTCTGGTAGCCCTCACCGCCGAGCTCCTTCACCACGCCGATCCGCACCCCGGACACGTCGCCCGAAGCTCCCCGTGCGGCCGCGTCGACCAGCGCGGGCACGGGCCGGTCGATGCTGGTGGAGTCCAACGGGTCGTGGCCACCGACCACCTGGTGCAGCAGGGCAGCGTCGAGGACCCTCCGAGTGACCGGACCGGCCTGGTCCAGGGAGTTCGCCAACGCCACCAGGCCGTAGCGCGAGACCCCGCCGTAGGTCGGCTTCACCCCGACCGTCCCGGTGACCGCCCCCGGTTGGCGGATCGAGCCGCCGGTGTCGGTGCCGATGGCCAACGGCGCCTCGTACGCCGCCACCGCCGCCGCGGAGCCGCCACCGGAGCCGCCTGGGATCCGGTCCAGATCCCAGGGGTTGTGGGTGGTGCCGTACGCCGAATGCTCGGTCGAGGAGCCCATGGCGAACTCGTCCATGTTGGTCTTGCCGAGGATCGGCAGACCCGCAGCCTTGAGTCGGACGACCACGGTGGCGTCGTACGGCGGTATCCAGCCCTGCAGGATCTTCGACCCACACGTGGTGGGCAGCCCGGACGTGACCACGATGTCCTTGACGGCGATCGGCACACCGTCCAACGGCGACGCCACCGAACCGGCCGCCCGCCGAGCGTCCGACACGCGCGCAGCCGCCAGTGCGCCCTCGGCGTCGACGTGCAAGAAGGCATGGACGGCGCCGTCGACCTCGCCGATCCGGTCCAGATGCGCCTGGGTCAGCTCGACCGAGGAGACCTCACCGGAGTCGAGCGCGGTGGCAAGCTCGGCTGCGTTCCTGCCGATGAGACCTGAGGGGGTCACTGCTCGTCCCCGAGGATCCGCGGGACCTCGAAGCGCTGTTGCTGGCTGGCCGGCGCCCCGGACAGCGCCTGGTCGGCGCTGAGCCCGGGAACGATCACGTCGTCTCGGAAGACGTTGGTGAGCTCGATCGCATGCGAGCTCGGCGGCAGGTCGTCGGCGGCCACGGTGCTGATCGAGGCCACGGACTCGAGGATCACCGAGAGCTGCGGCGCCAGATGGTCCAGCTCGGCGTCGGTTAGGTCGATTCGGGCCAGGTCGGCCAGATGCGCGACCTCGGCGCGCGTGATCTGGCTGGACATCTGGCCGGCCCCATCGTTGTCAGCCATGCAGCTCCTCGGCGAAAGCGAAGCACCATCCTAGTGAGGCTCTCCAGAGGGTGCGCCTCACCCCTGCGGCGCCATCGTTCGAGCCAGAGACCGCCGGGCCGCGGCGACCCTGCCCGACAGCACGACGCTCCGCTTGCCGCGGAACGCCCGGGAGGCTCGGTCCAGACATCGGCTCGCATCGGCAAGGTTCCCCAGCTGCCGCTGCTGCATCGCGCGGATGAGATGGATGTCGCCCTTGACGACGAGCAGGTCGGTCTTCGCTGCTCGGGATGCCGCTGCGTCAAGCAGCTCCTCGGCCGCATCAAGGCGACCCTGAGCCAGCGCGATTCGGGCTGCCGCCGTGCGCCAGAGAATCTGTGAGACCACGTCCTCGTCGCCGGCGAGGGCCCGACATCGATCCACCAGCTCCTGGGTCTCCCGCAGTCGATCCCGTGAACACACGATGTGCGCCAGGACCGCCGCGACGGTCGAGAGATGGGAGCTCTCCCCAATGCGGCGGTAGCACTCCGCGGCAAGCCTGGCGTCACGCTCGGCCGCCACGGGCCGCCCGGCCAGGTCTTCGATCTGGGCACTTCTCAGCGCCGTCATCCCCTGGCTCCATGGCTTGTCCAGCGCAAGGACCAGCTCGCGAGCCTCGGCGACCCTTTGTCGAGCAGGGGCGAACTGCCCCGACAACGCGTGGCCGAGGGCGAGTGGACCCAGGGTGGCGGCCCTCAGGCCGGGATCCCCCGGCGCGAGGTCGAGCAGCTCCGAGACCCGATCCACCACGGCCTGCGCACCGAACGGGCCCTCCGCCATGCCACCGCTCACCAGAGAAACCGCGACGGCGAAGTCCCGACGAGAGCTGGGCTCGCCGGAGAGGACGGTCTCCCCCGCGGCCACCTGGGTACGCCGATGTCCGCCGATGTTGGCCACCGTCCCCAAGAACAACCAACCGCGAGTCTTGCCCGCCCCGTCCCCCGCGCTGCTCAGTCGGGCCAAATCGCCCGTGACGTCCGCGACAAGTGCGTCCAGCCCACTGGCTGTGGGCACCAGATCGATGTTCAGCCAGGACAGCTCGATGCGGGCACTTGCCGCGGCCGCGGTGAGCCCCAACGCCTCGGCCTGTTCCTGGGCCACGGTGAGCACGGCACTCGCGCGGTCGACCTGGCCAACATCGGCCAGGGCGGACCCGAGGGCAACGAGCACCTCGAACCGCAGCGGGTCTGCCTTGCCTAGAAGCGGAACGACACTCTCCAGGAGCTCGACAGCGCCGGCGGCGTCTCCTTGTCCCAGACTTGCCCGACCTCGTGCCGCGATCCGAGCGGCAGCGCGGGACCAGGTGGCGGTCGGCTCCACGAGAAGCGCGCGGGCCCGGGCCAGGTGATGACGCAGATGTGAGGGTTTCAGGCCGCCGAGAGGAGCGGAGCTGTCCTTGGCCATGATCACCTCGACACATCGGGCGTGTGTCTCGGACTTCAGGTCATCGGCCAGGCCGTCGTACGTCGCTGTGCGCACCAGCTCGTGGGCGAAAGAGAACCCGCCCCCGAACGACCCAGAGGTCAGCAGCCCTGCCTCGACCAGTCGCTCCAGTTGGCTGGGTACAGCTGCCCGCAGCCCTTCTCGTGCGACGCTCTCGAGATCGTGCACCTCGAAGTCCCGGCCGCAGACTGCCGCGAGGCCTGCCACCTCGCGGGTCGTCTCTGGGAAGGACTGCAGCCTTCCCGCGATCAGCCCAGTGAAGCTTACCGGCGTCGGGCCGTCCGGTACGACGCCGCGGATCGCCGCGTCGACGGGTTTGCCCTCAGCAATGAGTAGGCCTACGCGCCCGAGGAGCTCCCCCAGCACCAGAGGATTGCCGCCCGATCCCCTGGCGAGCCTGCCGACCATCGAGGGTCCGACGGAGCAGCCCAGCAAGGAGGTGCTCATCGCGGCGACCTCGTCATCGTGGAGAGGCTCGAGCGGCAGCATCGTGGCTCGCGGGACCGCGGCGCCCCAGCCGGGCCTTCGCTCGAGCAGCTCGGGCCGGGCGCAGACCACCATCAAGATCGGACCGCGGGCAAGTCGGCCAAGCTCCTCGACCGCGTCAAGCATCACCTCGCTTGCCGCTTCGAGATCATCAACGACCAGCACCAACGGTTTTTCCCGGGCTCGCTGCGTGAGCGAGGCTCGGATCCGGAGGCGAAGCTCGGCAAGGGAGCCCGCGTCGTGCGTCGCAGCGACCGGAGGTTGGGGATCCAGCGCAAGGAGCGGATCCAAGCCAGCCCCGGACGCGTCTGGGTCGCACGTCAGCCTCACCAGGTTCGCTTCCCCGCAAGTCGTCGACAGAGCCGCGGCCAGCATGGTCTTTCCCATGCCCGGGCGGCCCAGCAGCGTGACCAGCCGGGTCTGGCCGTCGAGGGTCGTTCGCTCGTACATCCGGGTCATCAGCGCGAGCTCGCGCCCGCGGAGCTGGGCGTTTGTGGCCGTGCCGGTCGACTCCCAGTCTCTAGGCTCAACAGCACTGGTCACACGGGCCGGGTCCAGCACCGGGTCCTGGGTGAGGACAGCCACTCTCAGCGCCGCCAGTGCCGGTCGCGGCGAGACACCTAGCTCGCTGCGGAGCTGCTTCTCCACGCGCTCGATCGCGGCCAATGCGTCGGCCTGTCGCCCCCCGCGGTACAGACATACCACCAGCCGTTCCCAGAACGGCTCGTGAAAGGGAAGCTCGGCGGTCAGCCCCAGCAGCTCGACCACCAACTCGGAGTGTCGCCCAACGGCCATCTCCGCATCCAGCCGTGCGGTGAGCGCGTCAATGCGGAGCTCGTTGAGGCTGAGCAGCTCGAGGTCAGCGAACGGCTCCGAGCTGAAGTCCATCAGAGGTTCACCACGCCATTCGACAAGTGCGGTGCCCAGTGTCTCGGCCGCCGTGGCCGGATCTCCTCGAGCCAGAGCCGCCTTGCCGTCGGCCAGCAGAGACTTGAAGCGGGTCAGGTCGAAGCACTCGGGAGCTACCTGAACCGCGTAGCCGGTCGATGTCGATACAAGTATCGGCTGGCTGGATATTGAGCCGAGCGCACGACGTAGCCGCGAGACCCCCACCTGGACCACGTTCTCTGCGCTGCTCGGCGGTGTCGCCCAGAGACCGCGGACCAACCGGTCCGGGGAAACGGGTCGTCCGCGGGCCAGCAACAACATGGCCAGGACCGCACGTTGTTTGGGTCCCCCGACGGGGATCTGCTCGGAGCCGCGGCGTACCTCCATCGGCCCGAGGAGACGAAAGTCAAGGGAGGTCGACCCGATTCCCACGACCCGACCTTATGGGGGCCGAGCAGCCGCGGTCAGGTCCTTCAGCAGATTTTCAACCGGTACCCGGAGCGTGTGCCTGAACAGACCACGAAGGAGAACGATCATGAGACCACATTGGATACTCGCCGCGACCGTGACGCTCGCTGCTGGAGCCCTCACGGTGCCGGGTGCCAGTGCCGGGACAACACCAACGGTTTCCATCCACCAACCTCGGCATGGCTTCGTCTCCTACCACGATCGTGCGGCAGTCTCCGGACAGGTGCAGACGAACGGCACCCCTGACCCCGGCGTGAAGGTGATGCTGCAGAGCAACCCGTTCCCATTTCACGGATACCGAACGGTTGCCTCGAGAACCACTGACGCTTCGGGTCGGTACTCGTTCAGCGCCGGACCAAGCCTGAACACCCATTACCGGGTGCTGGGACCATCAGGGTCAGTGAGTCCCACCGATCGCTCCATCGAGCTCGACTCGTTCTGCTGCGCCTCCTCGACCGCGCCAGGGACGATCATCCATGCCCAGATAGACATCCGCTATCCAACGCGCGCACCGGAGGCCGGGCAGAAGGCCTACTGGTACGTCGCGCTCAACGGGGCCAGGTATGCCCCTCTGCGAGCCACCACCACGATCCCGCGTCCGTTCAAGGCGGGCTGGTCCCACCTCTCGGCGTACCTCAGGTCTGGAGCGCGCCCAGGCGTTCGCTACAACTACAGGTGGTACGTCCTCTACCGCGACCAGCCCCGGCTCGGCGTGGGTGTCTCGTCGTGCCGCTCGTACGCCCACATCGACTACTACTCGCTGGGTAGCAGCTCCTGTGCGGTTCCCCGCCATGTAGACACCTCGCGGATGTGAGCTCGGCTGGCGAAGTCTCCACATTGACCGGCCGGCCCATGGGGGTCCGGTATAGCGGTCACTGCTCAGGAAGCGCTGGTTCTCGCAGAGTCGTACGCTTCGGCCCATGGGTTTGGTCGGTACCGAACGCGAACAGCTGGAGGCATTCCTCGACGAGAACCGTGAGGAGCTGGTGGCGACGCTGGCCGGGCTGACCGAGGAGCAGGCGCGGCGACGGCTGGTGACCTCGCTGAGCACGCCGATGGCGATCCTCAAACACTGTGCCGCGGTGGAGCGAGCGTGGTTCCAGCGGTCGCTCGCCGGCCGGAGCGCGGAGGAGATCGACGGCATTGCGAACGGAAGCGATGCCAGCTTCGAGGTCGGCGACGACGAGACCGTGGACTCGGTGGTTGCGGAGTACCGGCTCGCCGTCGAGCAGTCTCGTCGGATCGCCGTGGCGTACGACCTCGACGACCTGGCGCTGCACAACCGCCGCGGCCCGCTGACGCTGCGGTGGATCTATCTCCACATGATCGAGGAGCTGGCCCGGCACGCCGGCCACGCCGACATCCTGCGCGAGCAGATCCTTTCAGAGCGCTGACGGGCCACCCTCGAGCAGCAGCTTGAAGACGCGCTCATCAAGGACGCGTACGCCGAGCTGCTCGGCCTTCGCGGCCTTGGTGCCGGGGCTGTCCCCGACCACGACGTAGTCGGTCTTCTTCGACACGCTCGAGGCAGCTTTGCCGCCACGTGTCACGATCGCCTCCTTGGCGCCGTCGCGGCTGAAGTCGTCGAGCGACCCCGTCACCACGATGCTCAGGCCCTCCAAGACCCTAGGGGTGGACTGGTCGCGTACGTCGGCCATCCGCACACCGGCGGTGGTCCACTTGTCCACGATCTCCCCATGCCAAGGCGCCCCCGGGTCGTCGAACCAGGTCCGCACCGACTCAGCAATGGTCGGTCCGACTCCCTCGGCTCCGGCCAGCTGCTCCTGGGTCGCGTCCCGGACTGCGTCCATCGAGCCGAACTCTGCCGCCAGCGCCCGCGCGGCAGTCGGGCCGACATGTCTGATCGACAAGGCGACGAGCACCCGCCAGAGCGGACGATTGAGGGCGTTGGCAAGGTGGTCGAGGAGCTTCCGCCCGTTGGCGGAGAGCACCGGAGCCTCGCCCTCACCCTTCTTGGGAGCCCGGGTGAACAGGGCTGCCCGCAACAAGTCGGCCTCGGTGAGCGCGAAGATGTCACCCTCGTCCGCGATCACGCCCGCGTCCAGCAGCGCGGCCGCGGCTTCCGAGCCCAGCCCCTCGATGTCGAACGCCGCCCGGGAGGCGACATGGAACACCCGCTCGCGCACCTGCGCCGGACAGTGCTGGTGGTTGGGACACCGGAGGTCCTTGTCCCCTTGCTTCTGCTGGGCGAGCGGGGTCGCGCACGACGGGCACTGGGTCGGCATCACCCAGCGCTGCAGACCCTCCGGCCGCAGCGACAGCACCGGCCCGACGATCTCCGGGATCACGTCCCCGGCCTTGCGGAGTACGACGATGTCGCCCGGCCGGACATCCTTGCGTTCGACCTCGTGGGCGTTGTGCAGGGTGGCCATCTCCACCGTCGAGCCGGCCACCTTGGTGGGCTCCATCCGGCCGAACGGGGTGACCCGGCCGGTGCGACCGGTGTTGACCTCGATGGCCAGTAGCTTGGCGTTGACCTCCTCGGGCGGGTACTTGTAGGCGATCGCCCATCGCGGGGCCCGTGAGGTCGAACCGAGCCGGCGCTGCAGGGTGACGTCGTCGATCTTGATCACGACACCGTCGATCTCGTGCTCCTCCAGGTCGTGGCGATGTTCGCCGTAGTAGGCGATGTAGCTCTCGGCCGCCGCCAGGTCGGGGAGCACCTTCACCCGGTCACTGGTCGGTAGCCCCCAGGCGGCGAGCGCGGCGTACGCCTGTGACTGGGCCTTGGGCTCGAAGCCGGCCCTGGCTCCGATGCCGTGACAGACCATGCCCAGGGCGCGCGTAGCGGTGACCCGCGGGTCCTTCTGGCGCAGTGAGCCCGCCGCGGCGTTGCGGGGGTTGGCGAACATCGGCCTGCCGGCATCGGCCATCGCCGCGTTGAGGCGCTCGAACGCCTCCAGCGTCAAGAACACCTCACCGCGCACCTCGATCCGCTGCGGGACCGGGAACTGTCCAGACTCCACGAGCACGTGCGGGATCGAGTCGATGGTCTTGACATTCGGGGTGACGTCCTCGCCGGTGCGACCGTCCCCGCGAGTCAGCGCGCGCACCAGGCGCCCTTGCTCGTAGAGCAGGTTGATCGCCAGCCCGTCCACCTTGAGCTCGCACAACAGGGCCGGCCGCTCCACCCCGTCGCGGGCGATCCGGGCCGCCCAGTTCTCGAGCTCGGGGACGGAGAACGCGTTGTCCAGGCTCATCATCTGCTCGAGATGGTCGACCGCGGTGAACTCGGTCGACACGGCGCCGCCGACGGTCTGGGTCGGCGAGTCGGGAGTGCGCAGCTCGGGGTAACGCTCCTCGAGGGCCTCGAGGCGCCGCATCTGCTGGTCGAAGTCGGCATCGGAGACCGAAGGCGCGTCCATCACGTGGTAGCGCCAGCGCGCCTCCTCGACCCGTTCGGCGAGCTGCTGGTGCTCGGCGCGGGCCCCTTCGGCGGTGGCAGGTTCGCTCACCCTCCCATCTTGCCGGGTGGTGCCGACACCGCGCACGGCGCGCCCAGCGGCATGGGAGAGGATGTGCCTCGTGCCCCACGAGCTGTTGAAGAGCAACGGCCCCGCGCAGCCGCGTGGGGTCGTGCTGATGCTGCATGGCGGTACCGCCCACTCCTACGAGCCGGTCAGCCCGCGAAGCGGCTCCTGGCGACGGATGCGGCTGATGTACGCGGCAATCGAGAGCCGGGTCGTCGACTCCGGCTCCGCCCTGTGGTTGCTCCGCTTCACGACGAAAGGCTGGAACGAAGGTGAGGGGCGGCTCAGCTCCCCGGTGCCCGACGCCCGGTGGGCGTTGGACCAGATCCACGAGGAGTACGCCGGCCTGCCCGTCGTACTCCTCGGCCACTCGATGGGAGGTCGTACGGCGGTCCACGTGGCCGACGACCCGAGCGTCATCGGCGTCGTCGCGCTGGCGCCCTGGCTGCCGGCGAGCGAACCGGTCGCCCCGCTCACCGGCAAGCGACTGGTGGCCGCTCACGGCAGCCGTGACCGGATCACCAGCGCGCGGCAGACCCGAGCGTTCGTCCGACGGGCCACGGCGGTCGCCGAGTCGGCCGAGTTCGTCGACATGGGCTTCCGAGGGCACTACCTGCTCAGCGGTGTGCGTGCCTGGAACCGCCAGGTACTCCGTTCCACTCTGGGCATGATGGGGGCCACACGCGCCTAGCGCACTCGATCGGCTGGTGTCGAGCGTCACGGCTGGAATCGGCAACGCTCGCGCGTCATGCTGCGTTGGAGCCCCTGAAGGCCCCTGAAGCCTCTCCCGAAAGGTTGGCATGTCTGCGTCCCCCGAGTCACCACGGCTCGGCATCACCTTTGCCCAGATCATCGGCAGTGCGCTCGCGGCGTCATCCGCGGCGTTCGCTGCCTCCTATCTCGGCGTGGCCGGTACGGTTGCCGGCGCCGCGATCGTCAGCGTGATTGCGACGGTCGGCAGTGCGGCGTACACGGCATACCTGCGTCGTAGCGCCGACGCCGCTCGTCGGGCCGCCGCCAGCGTCCGCCAGGTCGGCCCGGTGGTAATGCGGGTCGGCAAGTCCGCGCCCGTCGCCGGGGACACCGCCGTCGGGCCACCCGTCGAGGAGGAGCCCAGTCTCGTCGAGCGCGTCCGGACCCTTCTGGAGACCCAGTGGCGCCGTCTTGCCGTGGCCGCCCTCGTGGTCCTGGTCGTCACCCTCGGCACCCTCACCGTCATCGAGGCGATTTCTGGGAAGACGATCTCGGCGATGGTCGGCGGCTCGCACTCGAAAGGTACGACGCTGGGACACGTCGTCGGGGTGGAGCATCGCAGCACCGGCCCCCGGCAAACCCCGTCAAACCCGTCGTCGCCAGCAACCACGCCCGCCGGCCCTCCGAGCGGCAATCCCCCATCGAACTCACCGAGCCAGACTCCGAGCGGCACCCCCAGCTCGGTTCCCACTACGACGCCGACGCCCACTACGACATCTAGCCCCACGGGTACCCCGACCTTGCCGACGCCGACCAGCACCCCGCACTGAGCCGGCCCAGCCGCCGCACCGGGAATGGAGTTGAGCTCGGCGGAGTTACGTCCAGGCCGGTGATGAAACGAAACGGTTTCGTTTCATCACGCTGCGGATCCAGGGAGGTGGGGATGAAGCGGTCGAAGGTGTCCCTCGTCCGTCCCCGGGTCCAGGGCGACCGGGAGGACGAGGTCCTAGACGCCACCGTCGCCCTGCTGGTGGAGATGGGGTACGACCGGCTGACGATGGATGCGGTCGCCAAGCGCGCCCGGGCCAGCAAGGCCACCCTGTACCGCCGTTGGGAGTCCAAGCCGGCGCTGGTCATCGACGCCATGGTCCGGGCCAAGCACTCGCCGAGCCCCGAGCCGCATGACACCGGCACCCTCCGGGGAGACCTGGTCAGCACGTTCTGCGGTAGGCACGGCCTCAACCAGCAGGTCACCGGCGTACTCGGCTCGGTCATAACCGCCCTGAGCAGTGATGCCGAGTTCGCAAGGCGGTTCCGCGACGAGTTCATCGGACCCAAGCTCGCGATCTCCCGCGACATCTACGCCCGAGCCCAGGCTCGCGGTGAGATTGCCGGGGGGCTTGACCTGGAGGTCATCGCTCCAGCCCTGGCCGGGATCTTGCTGCACCGGATGTTCATCCTCGGCATCCCCCCTGACGACGCCACGGTCGAGCGTGTCGTCGACCACGTGATCCTGCCCGCCGTACTCAAGACGAAGACACAGACCAAAGCTAGGGAGGCCTCCACGTGACCCAGACCACCACCGGCGATGTCGCCGCGACCAGCGGCAACGACCGCAACCAACATCTGGGATGGGCACTCATGCTCATCACGCTGGCGCAGCTGATGGTGGTGCTCGACAGCACCATTGCCAACATCGCGCTGCCGTTCATCCAGCACGACTTGCACATTGCGCAGGCCAACCTGCAGTGGGTGGTCACCGGCTACGCGCTCGCGTTCGGCGGTCTGTTGCTGCTCGGGGGCCGTCTGGGCGACCTGTACGGACGACGACGGGTCTTCATGATCGGCGTGACGATCTTCGCCGTCGCCTCCGGACTAGGCGGCCTGGCCCAGAACGAGCTGATGCTGCTGGGCTCGCGAGGGCTACAGGGTTTCGGCGCGGCGATCGCCTCGCCGACGGCGCTGGCGTTGATCACCACGAACTTCCCGGCCGGACCGAAACGCAACCGGGCGTTCTCGGTGTACGCCGCCATGTCCGGCGCAGGCGCGGCCGTTGGCCTGATCCTCGGCGGCTGGCTCACCGGTCTGCACCCGGACATCCTCGGCGTCCATGTCGCCGGCTGGCGGCTGACCTTCTTGATCAACGTGCCGATCGGATTGTTCGCGGCGTACTTCGCGCCCCGGTTCCTTCGGGAGTCCGAGTCCCACCCCGGCGAGCTGGACCTGCCGGGAGCGTTGACCGGAACCCTGGGCCTGGTCGGCATCGTCTACGGCCTGTCTCGTGCCGGTGACCAGCGCTACGGCTGGGGCAACACCTGGACGCTGGCCTCCTTGGCCGCCGGGCTGCTGCTGCTGGCGTTGTTCGTCGTGATCGAGCGTCGGGTCGAGCACCCCTTGCTGCCGTTCCGGATCATCCTCAGCCGCACCCGGGCAACCGCGTTCCTCACGATGATGCTCGTGCCGGCCG
>JALZBH010000110.1 GCA_030947625.1 Actinomycetota bacterium | reverse complement strand
TCGAGCCGGCCGCCAGCGCATGCGGGGTGGTGCACCTGGTCGACATCGGGCTGGAGCTGAACGACGCGTCGGTGGTGGCGCTGCAGGCCGAGGACGTCGCGGCGATGGTGCCCACGCCGTCGTCATTCGCCCAGAAGTACACCCGCGGGGTGGTCGGCGTCCGCACCGGCTCGGCCAGCTATCCCGGGGCAGCCGTGCTCGGCACTGCCGGGGCGAGCTGCGGGCTGGCCGGCATGGTCCGGTACGTCGGGGCGGCAGCGGACGCCGTCCGAGCGCGTCATCCGGAGGTGGTCGTCGGCGCCGGCCGGGTGCAGGCGTGGGTGGTCGGCTCGGGGGGTGACAAGGATGCGCAGAAGGCGATGACGGCAGCACTGGCCGACGACGTACCGCTGGTGGCCGACGCCGATGCGCTGAGCCACGTCCAGGCGCCCATGGACCGGCCCGCACTGCTCACCCCGCATGCCGGTGAGCTGGCCGCGATGCTCGGCGTGGGGCGGACCGAGGTCGAGGCCGACCAGCTCGGGTTCGCTCGCCGGGCGGCGCGGGAGTACGCCGCCGTGGTCCTGCTCAAGGGCCCGCACACGCTGGTTGCCGCACCGAACGGCCGGGTGCGGGTGAGCACCAGCGGGGTCCCGTGGCTTGCGGTGGCAGGAGCCGGCGACGTACTCGCTGGCCTGTGCGGCGCGCTGCTTGCGGCGGGCCTCTCGCCGTACGACGCCGGGTCGGTGGGCTCGTGGCTGCACGGTGCGGCCGCCGCCCTCGCCAGTGGCGGCGGCCCGATCACCGCGACCGAGGTGGCCGAGGCGATTCCGGCCGTGGTCCGGCGACTCCTGGACCGAGTGGACTGAGTGGACTGATTGGACTGAGTGGAAGGATGCGCAGGCATGAACGCCCGCTCCGAAGCCGGCGCCCGCGCCGAGATCGTGGTCGACCTCCGCGCGATCGCACACAACATCCGCCGGTTGCGTCAGCTGGTCGGCGACCGGGCGGGTCACGGGGCGCCGGCGCTGATGGTCGTGGTCAAGGCGGACGGGTACGGCCATGGCATGGTGCAGGTCGCCCGGACGGCCCGCGCGGTGGGCGCGGAGTGGCTCGGCGTCGCAACGCTGGACGAAGCGCTGGCGCTGCGTGAGAGCGGTGACACCGGCCGGCTGCTGTGCTGGTTGGCGGTTCCTGACGAGGACTACGCGCCGGCGGTGGACGCCGGGGTGGACGTCTCGGCCTACTCGGTGGGCCAGCTCGAGGAGATCGTCGCGGCTGCTCGCCGGACCCGGCTGCCGGCGCGCCTGCAGCTCAAGTTCGACACCGGCCTCTCCCGGGGCGGCGCACCCCGGCCGCACTGGCAGGAGCTGGTCGAGGCTGCCGCGGCCGCTGAGTCCGCCGGCCGGGTCCAGGTCACCGGCGTCTGGTCCCACTTCGCCTGCTCCGACGAGCCCGCACACCCCGCGAACGACCAGCAGGAGCGGCAGTTCGGCCAGGCGCTTGCCCTCGTCGAGCAGGCCGGCTTGCAGCCGGAGGTCAGGCACCTGGCGAACTCCGCCGGCGCGCTGTTGCGCCCGAGTGCTCGGCTCGATCTGGTCAGGTTCGGCATTGCGGCGTACGGGCTCAGTCCGGCGCCCGAGGTGAGCTCGAGCGCCGACCTCGGCCTGGTCCCGGCGATGACGCTGCGTGGCCGGCTGGTGATGGTCAAGGAGATCCAGCGCGGGGCCGGGGTCTCCTACGGGCACAGCTTCGTGGCCGGGCAGGACATGACGGTCGGGCTGGTCCCGATGGGGTACGGCGACGGCATCCCACGGCATGCCTCTCCGAACGCCGAGGTACTCGTCAGCGGCAGGCGCGGTGCCGTGCTCGGCCGCATCTGCATGGACCAGTTCGTCGTCGAAGCAGAGGGTGCCTCGACCGGCGACGAAGTGGTGCTCTTCGGGCCGGGTGCCGACGGCGAGCCGACCGCACAGGACTGGGCGCAGTGGTGCGGCACGATCAGCTACGAGATTGTCACCCGCATGGGCGGGCGTGCGCACCGCAGCTGGGTCGACGGCTGATGCTCGAGGTGCACGAGGTCGGCGCCGAGCGGGCCGACGTGCTGCTGGCCACGATCCGGGCGGCGTTCGCCGGCCGCCCGACGCTCGACCCCCCGGCCACTGCACTGGAGGAGACCGCGGAGTCCGTGGCCGCTGCGCTGACCCACCACGGAGGGTTGCTGGCGGTGCTCGACGGAAGGCCCGTGGGGGCGCTGTTGCTCGCTCAGGAGGAGAACCTGTTGAGACTTCGGCGGGTTGGGGTGCTCAACGATGCACGCCGGCACGGGGTGGCCGCGGCACTGGCCGAGCGTGCCACCCTCGTCGCGGCCACCCGCGGCTGCGCTGGTCTGCGGCTGGAGGCTCGGGTCGAGCTGCCGGAGACCGTGCGTTTCTGGCGCCGGCAGGGGTACGTCGAAGCCGGCCGAGACGGCCCCCGGCTGACGATGCTGCGGCTGCTCTCGACGACCTGCATGCTCCCGAGCGCCGCGGACACCCGCGAGCTCGGTCGCCGGCTCGCCGACCGGCTCAAGCCGGGGGATCTGGTCATCCTCAGTGGCGGCCTGGGCGCCGGGAAGACCACCCTCGTCCAAGGCCTGGGCGTGGGCCTGGGGGTGCGTGGGGAGGTGACTTCCCCGACGTTCGTGATTGCCCGGGTGCACCCGGCCGAGGCCGGCGGAGCTCCGCTGGTGCACGTGGATGCCTATCGCCTCGCCGGGGCGCTGGAGCTCGACGACCTCGACCTGGACACCGACCTCGACCAGGCGGTCACCGTCGTGGAGTGGGGTGAGGGGCTGGCGGAGCCACTGGCCGAGGACCGTCTCGAGCTCCGCCTGGAGCGGGCAGCGGACGACGTCCGGACCCTGGTGCTCACGCCCGTCGGACGACGATGGCTCGACGCCGGCCTGGACGGCGTACTCGACTAACCTCGGGGCGTGCTGCTTGCCTTCGACACCGCCACCGCCCGGGTCAGCGTTGCGTTGCACGACGGCGAGCAGGTCGTTGCGACGTACCGCGCCGACGAGGCGATGCGGCACGGCGAGCTCCTAGCGCCCGGCATCGAGGTCGTCCTGCGCCGGGCGGGTGCGCTGCCGCTGGACGTGACCGCCATAGCAGTCGGAGTCGGTCCCGGTCCCTTCACTGGGCTGCGGGTCGGGCTGGTCACGGCGCGGACGATGGGACTGGCGCTCGGCGTCCCGGTGTACGGCGTCTGCACGCTCGACGTGCTCGCAGCCGAGGCGGTCGACGCCGGCATGGGTCACTTCGTCGTCGCGACGGATGCTCGCCGCAAGGAGGTCTACCTCGCGACGTATGTCGACGGTGCTCGAACCGCCGGACCCGACGTGGTCCGTCCCGCGGAGGTCGTGACCGATCTGCCGGTCGTGGGCCGCGGGGCCCGGCTGTATCCGGACGCGTTCCCGAACGCGTCCGATCCGGAGCTGCCGGACGCGGCGGTGCTGTGCCGGGTGGTCGTCGAGGAACGGTTCGAGCTGCTCGACCCGAAGCCGCTGTACCTGCGCCGCCCGGACGTGATGGAGCCCACAAAGCCCAAGCGCGTCTCGTGATTCGCCCCGCGTCCTCGGAGGACGCCGCCGCCGTTTCGGCCCTGGAGTTGGCGTGTCTGGGGGCAGACGCCTGGTCGGCAACCCTGGTGGCCGAGGCTGTCTCCGGGTCGCTGCCGACGGTCAGCGTGCTGGTTGCGACGGTCCCTGGCGCGAGCGGGCCGGCGGCCCCGGACGGCGTCGTCGGGTACGCCGTGCTGTCCGTGGCCGGGGAGGCGGCCGAGCTGCAGCGGATCGCGGTCGCCCCGGAGCATCGGCGTACGCAGGTGGGGCGCCGGCTTCTCGAGGAGGCGGCCAGGCAGGCACGTCGTACGGCGGTGAACCGGTTGCTGCTCGAGGTGAGAGAGGACAACGGCGTTGCCCGGTCCTTCTACGCAGCCCTCGGCTTTGTCGAGATCGACCGGAGGCAGGGCTACTACCGCAACGGGGGCGCCGCGGTCGTGATGGGCAGACCGCTATGACCACAATGGCAGGGTGGACGAGCCATTGGTGCTGGGGATCGAGACCTCCTGCGACGAGACCGGTGTCGGGGTGGTGCGCGGCCGGACCCTGCTGGCGGACGAGGTGGCCAGCAGCGTCGAGGAGCACGTGAGGTTCGGTGGTGTCGTACCCGAGGTCGCCTCGCGGGCGCACCTCGAGGCAATGGCACCGACGATCCAACGCGCCTGCGCGGCTGCGGGGATCGCGCTCGGCGACGTGGATGCGGTTGCGGTGACTGCCGGCCCGGGTCTTGCGGGCGCGTTGCTGGTGGGAGTGGCGGCGGCGAAGGCGCTGGCACTGTCGCTTGGGAAGCCGATCTACGGGGTGAACCACCTGGGAGCCCATGTCGCGGTCGACCAGCTCGAGCACGGGCCACTGCCCGAGCCGTGCCTGGCGCTGCTCGTGTCCGGAGGCCACTCGTCGCTGCTGCGAGTCGACGACGTGACGTCTGAGGTACGACCGCTAGGGGTCACCATCGACGACGCGGCCGGCGAGGCGTTCGACAAGGTGGCCCGGCTGCTCGGCCTCCCGTTCCCGGGCGGCCCGCACATCGACAGCGCCGCGGTGTCGGGTTCCAGCGTGCACGTCGACTTTCCGCGCGGGCTCACCTCGCAGCGAGACCTGTTGCGTCACCGGTTCGACTTCTCGTTCTCCGGCCTGAAGACCGCCGTCGCCCGTTGGGTCGAAGCCCGAGAGGCCGCCGGAGAACCGGTTCCCGTCGCGGACGTAGCGGCGTCTTTCCAAGAAGCGGTGTGCGACGTGCTCACCCGCAAGGCGGTCGACGCTGCGCTCGCCGAAGGAATCGGCGACATCCTGGTCGGCGGGGGCGTCGCCGCCAACTCCAGGCTGCGCGTCCTCGTCGAGGAGCGGGCCTCGACGAGGGGCATCAGGGTGCGCATCCCCAGGGCCGGGCTGTGCACCGACAACGGCGCCATGGTCGCCGCCCTCGGCGCCGAGATGGTCTCCCGCGGGCGCGTCCCGTCGACGCTTTCACTTGCCGCGGACTCCTCGATGCCCGTCGATGAGGTGCTCGCGAGCTAGTGAGTCGCCCCCAGCGAGAACGGCGAGAGGGTGCCGCTCGCCCACACGACGTCGCTCGCCCGGGTGACCCTGGAGCTGCGCGCATCCAGGCGCAGGATTGCCCATTTGTGGGCGGCCGCCTGGTTCGCCACGAACAGCAAGGTGTCGCTTTGGCCGTCCCACAACGGCGTCCCGTGCAGATAGATGCCGTTGCCGACCAGTCCGAGGCGGTTCACCAGGGCGCCGGTGCGAGCGGCGAGGATCGCCAGGGTGTCGGTCTCGCCGTTGGCGGTGAGCTTGGTGGCGGCGACGTACTTGCCGTCGCTGCTGAAGGTACTCGGCAGCCAGGTTGGGGAGGTCCACAACGGCTTGCCGGTGCTCAGCGACAGCACCCCACCGGTCCTGCCGTTACCCAGGTAGCCCGAGACCAGGGTCTGGTCCGCGCTCACTGCGTTGCCGAGGTACACGCCGGGCACCTTGTCCTGGCCGTGCGGCGCCCCTAGCGACCGTACGTTTCCCGGCCGGTAGTTGTAGACGACCGCTCCCGCGCTCCCGAACCCGACCAGCGACAGGTCGGTGGCACCTGGGATCGAAGTGGTGGAGTCGCTGTTGGCCATGCTGTTGGTCAGGCCCACATGGAGCTTGTCGCCGACGACGTACGCCGCCTGGGTGCCGTCGCCCGAGACGATGATCTGCGACTGCCCGGGCGTGGTCGTGGGGCGTTGGCCGGGCTTGACGACGCGCGTCACCATGCCGTTCTGCTGGATGCTGAACACCCACCCGCCGACGTACCCGGTGAACTGGTCGACCGACCCGACGCCCTTTGGCAGTGGCGTGGTCGAGCCATCGCCGTAGTGCAGCGCGCTGCGCTGCACCCACTCGCTGGCCGGTGCCGCGCCGCGGACGAAGTGGGCCAGGGCCAGCTTCCTGGTCGGGGGAACGGTCTGGGTTGCCTTGGTTGCCTGGGTCGCCGGGCCGGAGGAGGGGCTTTGGGACTGGCGGTTTGATGGCCTCGGTGTCGACGAGTTGGCAGGTGTGGGACCGGGGTTGGTCTTCGTTGGCCCCTGGTTGGCCGGGGTGACGTCGCGGCCGGCTTGGGGGGCCAACACCAGCGCACTGGGTACGGCGATCGCGGCCACCGCCACCGCCACCGCCACCGCTGCGGTCGTACGACGACGCCGGCGGATGCCGCGGGCACGGACCCGGACCGTCTCGAGATCGGTGGGCCGACCGCCGAAGTCGCGTTCGAAGCGCTCGGCCTGGCGCTGCAGGCTCTCGCTGAGGTCACGCTCGGTGTTCATCGTTCCTCCTCCCCACGGGAGATCTGCGGGTGCTCGGCGAAATCCGTGCGGAGCTTCGCCAGGGCCCGGCTGCACTGGGACTTGACCGTGCCGATCGAGATGTCGAGTGCGTCGGCGGTCTCGGCCTCGCTCAGCTGTTCGTAGTAGCGCAGCACCACGACCGCGCGCTGCCTGCGGGGCAAGGTGACGACACAGGCCCACAGGGCGTCGCTGCGGCCGTCGTACTGTTGGTCGTTGCGCGCCTGCTCGGGCAGCTCCTCGCGGACCACCTCGCGGCGCTTCCACGGCCGCCGCCAGCCGGACCGGTGCTCGTTCACCAGGATCCGGCGTACGTAGGCGTCGACATGGCCGTGGTCCTCGATCCGGTCCCAGGCCAGGTAGAGCTTGGCCAGGGAGGTCTGCACCAGGTCCTCCGCGCTGTGACGGTCGCCGGTGAGGAGGTACGCCGTACGCAGCAGCTGTCCCTGGCGAGCCTGCATCCACGCGGAGAAGTCCGCGTCGCGCGCGCCTTCTCGACCCGACACCCCAGCAACCCCTGTCCGGACGCTGCCCGGCCAGTCCCCGCCGACAATCACGGGCTCCATCCTTCCTGCCTCCATGCCCCCAACACGCACGGCGCGGCCGATTGGTTGCATCCGGTTACGCCGTCGGTCGTGGATCCGGTCTCCCGGGTTTAGGCAGCTGTCCCGTGGGGATGACCTCACGCAGCAAGCCTCCACCCACAATGGTCTGCGGTGTGAAGTGGACGATTGAGCTCCTAACCTGGGAGACCGGCGACACGAAAGGGGAGCGGCGATGCAGCAGGTGCAGGGGGTGGTGGCGCGGAGCGTGGGCGCGCTGGCGAGTATCGAGACGGTCAACATCCCGGACCCGGGCGCGGGGGAGGCAGTCGTACGAGTGCAGGCTTGCGGGGTCTGCCACACCGACCTGCACTATCGCGAGGGTGGCATCAACGACGAGTTCCCGTTCCTGCTCGGCCACGAGGCCGCCGGAGTGGTCGAGTCGGTCGGACCCGAGGTGACGAGCGTGGCGCCGGGAGACTTCGTAGTCCTCAACTGGCGGGCGGTCTGCGGCAGCTGCCGGGCGTGCACCCGGGGGGAGCCGTGGTACTGCTTCGCCACCCACAACGCTACCCAGAGGATGACGCTCGAGGACGGCACCGAGCTGAGCCCGGCGCTGGGCATCGGGGCGTTCGCCGAGAAGACGCTAGTGGCGGCCGGCCAGTGCACCAAGGTGGATCCCTCCGCCCGTGCCGCCGCCGTCGGGTTGCTCGGATGCGGCGTGATGGCCGGTCTCGGAGCGGCGATCAACACCGGCAACGTCGGTCGCGGCAAGTCGGTTGCGGTGATCGGCTGTGGCGGGGTGGGGTCTGCGGCGGTGGCCGGCTCGGCGCTGGCGGGCGCGGCCAAGATCATCGCCGTGGACATCGACGACCGCAAGCTGAAGCAGGCCAGGTCGATGGGCGCCACGGACACGGTGAACAGCACCGAGCGCGACCCGGTCGAGGCGATC
>JALZBH010000027.1 GCA_030947625.1 Actinomycetota bacterium | reverse complement strand
GAGCATTTGCGCCGCCGGCCAGTGCGACAGGCGTGGACCGGGTCGCCGGACCGGGTGCCGTCGACGATCCCGCCCGTCGAGGTTCCCAAGGCCGTACTCGACGCGGCCAGGAACGGCTCCGCTCCGGATCGCTCCGAGGGCGAGGTGATCCTGACACCGCCGGGGTCGGACGGGGACACGTTCGGGGACAGCTTCGGGAGGGAATCGGGTAGCCCGGGACCGGCACCGAGCGGGACCTGATGGTCGATCCGGTCTCGCTTGGGGCCTCAGGATCGGGTCCGGCTGAGCGGGAGGTCCCCGCATTCGACCAGGCGCGCGCCGAGGCCGCCGTACGCGAGCTGCTGATCGCGATCGGGGAGGACCCCGAGCGCGAGGGACTGGTAGAGACTCCGGCTCGGGTGGCCCGTGCGTACGCCGAGCTGACTGCGGGTCTGCGGATGCAGGCCCAGGACGTGTTGACCACGACCTTCGACATCGGCCATGACGAGATGGTGCTGGTGCGCGGCATCGAGCTGTGGTCGATGTGTGAGCACCATCTGGTGCCGTTCGTTGGGGTTGCTCATCTGGGGTACATCCCCGCGGAGTCGGGAAAGATCACCGGCCTGTCGAAGCTGGCCCGGCTGGTGGACGTCTACGCCAAACGCCTGCAGGTTCAGGAACGGCTGACCACCCAGATCGCCGAGGCGATGATGAGCATCCTCGAGGCCCGGGGCGCGATCGTGGTGATCGAGGCGGAGCACCTCTGTATGACGATGCGGGGGGTTCGAAAGACCGGTGCGCGGACGGTCACCTCGGCTGTACGGGGTCTGATGCACAACGCGGCAACTCGCTCCGAGGCGATGTCGCTGATCAGCTCCTGGCGCTAGGCCGGTCGCTCAGCACGGCTACGGTGGGCCTCGAAACAGTTTGCAGAAGGTATGACGGAGGGAGTCATCTTGACCGCGATGCACGAGGGACTGACCCAGACGCAGATGCTGCTCGAGCTCGAACCGGTGGTCGAGGCGAACCTCAACCGGCACCTGTCGGTGGCTAAGGAGTGGTTCCCGCACGAGTACGTGCCGTGGACCGATGGCCGCAACTTCGACGGCGTACTGGACGGCGACGCCTGGTCGCCAAGCGACTCACCGATGTCGGACGTGGCGCGTTCGGCTCTGATCGTGAACCTGCTTACCGAGGACAACCTGCCCAGCTACCACCACGAGATCGCCTCCCTGTTCGGACGCGAGGCGGCGTGGGGCGCCTGGGTGCACAGGTGGACGGCGGAAGAAGGCCGCCATGCCATCGCTATCCGTGACTACCTGCTGACCACCAGGGCGGTCGACCCGGTCCAGCTGGAGCAGCTCCGGATGGACCATATGTCGGTCGGCTACAGCGCTCAGCACCCCGACGACATGCTGCGTTCTCTGGCCTACGTCTCGTTCCAGGAGCTGGCCACCCGGGTGTCCCATCGCAACACCGGCAAACTGACCGAGGACCCGGTCGCCGACCAGCTGCTGGCCAAGGTGGCTGCGGACGAGAACCTGCACATGGTCTTCTACCGCAACCTTCTCCAGGCCGCCCTGGAGATCGCGCCGAACCAGGTGATGCCCGCGATCCGAGATGTCGTGACGACGTTCCAGATGCCGGGCACCGACATTGCCGGCTTCCAGCGCAAGGCCGTCGAGATGGCCATTGCCGGCGTGTACGACATCAGGCAACACCGTGACGAAGTGGTCGCTCCGGTGCTGCGCTACTGGAGGGTCTTCGAGATCGAGGGTCTCGACTCACAGGGTGAGGCCGCGCGCGCCGAGCTTGCCGAGTTCATGTCCGAGCTGGAGAGCCAGGCCCTCCGCTTCGAGGAGCGGCGCGACAAGCTCAAGGCAAGGCTGGCCGCCCGCGTGCAGTCCTAACCGGATGGGCCCCGGCGCCGATTCACTCGTAGGGTGGGCGCCATGCAAGACCCCCTGCCGCCCAGGCACGTAGCCGGACTCCCAACCCTCGACCGCCCCCTGGTCATGGGCGTGATCAACGTGACTCCCGACTCCTTCTCCGATGGCGGGCGCTTCTTCCACACTGAGGCCGCGGTTTCCCATGGTCTTGCGCTGACGACCGACGGTGCCGACCTCCTCGACGTCGGCGGCGAGTCGACGCGGCCCGGTGCAACCCGTCCGCTGGTGGCCGAGGAGCTGGCCCGAGTCGTGCCCGTGATTCGCGAGCTGGCCGGCTCGGGGGTAGCCGTCTCGGTGGACACGATGCGGGCAGAGGTGGCGATGGCGGCAGTTGAGTCCGGTGCGGTGGTGGTGAACGACGTGTCGGGTGGGCTGGCCGATCCCGACATCCTGCGGGTAGTGGCCGACGCCGGCTCGGCGTACGTCGCCATGCACTGGCGGGCCCATTCGGACGTGATGACCCAGCATGCGGCGTACGACGATGTCGTGCGCGAGGTCCGAACCGAGCTGGGCCAGCGGGTCGAGGCAGCGTTGGCGGCCGGGATCAGCGAGGACAAGATCGTCGTCGACCCCGGCCTCGGGTTCGCCAAGACCGCGGACCACAACTGGGAGCTGCTGCAGCGCTTGGACGAGCTCGACTCGCTGGGGTTGCCGATCCTGCTCGGGTCGAGTCGCAAGTCCTTCCTCGGCACGTTGCTGGCCGGCGAGGGCGGCAACCCGCGACCAGTGCTCGACCGCGAGGACGCCAACGTCGCCTTGACCACGCTCGCCGCGGTCGGCGGTGTCTGGGCCGTCCGGGTGCACGAGGTGCGCGCCAGCGTGGACGCCATCAAGGTTGTGCAAAGGTGGCGGCAGCCTGCCACCGACAGCATCCCGGTAGGGTCGGCGCCGAAGTGACAGACCAGCTGGCAGTGCGTGGTATCACGATCCACGGCCATCACGGGGTGTTCGAGCGTGAGCGTCGCGAAGGTCAGAAGTTCGTAGTCGACCTGGTCCTCGGTATCGACACGGCGACTGCCGCGGCCAGCGACAGCTTGTCCGACACCGTGGACTACGGGACGCTCGTGGTCGAGGTGAAAGGAGCAGTGGAGCAGCACCCGGTCAACCTGATCGAGACCCTTGCGCAGCGCATCGCAGATGTGTGCTTTGGGCACGCTCAGGTGGACTGGGTGGAAGTGACCGTGCACAAGCCGCACGCCCCGATAGAGACGACGTTCGATGACGTTGCTCTCACGATCAACCGGAGCCGATAAGTGACCGAGTCCCCCAACCCCAACATCGTCGATACCGACACGCTGACCGGAGAGATGCATCCGATCCGCAGGGCCGTGCTTTCGATCGGGTCCAATCTCGGCGAACGCAAGGTGAACCTCCAAGGCGCGGTGCACTCACTCGCCGACACCCCGGAGGTATGGGTCACCTCGGTCTCACCGATCTACGAGACCGAACCCGTCGACGCCCCCGACGGGTCGAGGACCTTCCTCAATGCGGTCATTTTTGCCGACACGACGTTGTCGGCTCCGACCTTGCTCGACCGCGCCCAGGCCATCGAGTCGGCGTACGGACGCAGACGCGGCGGCGAGATCAACACCCCCCGCACGCTCGACGTCGACCTGATCGTCCTCGGCGACCGGATCAGCGACACCGAGGACCTGACGCTGCCCCATCCGCGGGCAGCGGAGCGCGCCTTCGTGCTCGCGCCCTGGTACGACGTCGAACCGGATGCCGAGATCCCCGGAGCCGGGGCCATCGCCGACCTGCTCGACAAGGTGGGTAGGAGCGGCATCACCCGTCGCGACGACATCGAGCTCGACCTTCAGTGAGCCGCCCGGAGGAGGCCGACCGGCCGCCGGACCCGTCAACAGAGCAGCCGGGGCCACCGGGGCCACCGGGGCCACCCCCGGGCCGGGTCCGGCCCACCTCTCCAGGTGCCTTGGCCGTCGGCGCCGTCATCGGCCTGGTGGTCGGCTGGGCTGTGCGTCCGCTCAGCTTGCGGGCTGGATCCGCAGAGCCGAACGTGCCCTGGCCGGCGATTGCAGTGATCTGGTTCGCGGGAGCGATCGTTGCCGGGGCGGCGTACCTGACCTGGAGAACGCTGCAGAAGGAGCACCGAAGGTTGCTTCCGCACCAGGCCGTCAACCGGTTGGTGCTCGGTAAGGCGTGCGCTTTGGTGGGCGCGGTCGTTGCCGGCGGGTACTTCGGCTATGCGCTTGCGCACCTGGGAGTAACCGACTCCGAGCTGGCAACTACCCGGTTGTGGCGATCGGCCCTAGCAGGCCTCGGCGGATTGCTGATCATGGTCGCCGCGCTCGTGCTCGAGCATGCGTGTCGCGTCCGAGACGGAGAGGACTAGCCACCTACGCTCGGGCCATGGCACCATCGCGACCCCCGGGGCGCCGTCGACAGCGCAGCGTCCGCGTGAGTGTGTCCGTCTCGCTTCTGGCCCTGGCGACCCTCGCCGTGCTGGCCGCTCTCCCCACCCAGTCCGTCCTGTGGTTGAGCGTCGCCTCGGTCTGCGCCATCGGGCTGGCCTGGTTGGCGCTGCGGATCATGTGGACCGAGGTCCTCCAGTCGCGGCGCGAGCACGCCGCCGACCGGGCCGCGACTGCGTACGCATACCAGAGCCTGTTCACCAAGCGAGCTGCCGAGCACGCGGAGTTCACCACCGCGATGACCGAACGGCTGGCCGAGTCACACCTCACCCAGCGCGAGCTTCAGGGGTTGGTCGTACTGACCGAGCGGCGGACGGTGCAAGCCGAGACCCGGGCACGGCGTGCGGGTGAGCGGCTCGCCGAGGCGCAGGAGCAGATCCTCGAGCTGCGAGCGGCATTGAGGATCCGGCAGGCTGAGGAGAGTGACGCGCTGGCCTCATGGGAGGGCGGGGCCGAACCCGTCATCGAGCTCGTGCAACGCGCGGACATGTCTGGTCGGGCGCGTACCTCGGCCTGAGGCCGGCCTCATGAGGCGTTGACGCTGGCCCGCAACATGGCGTGCACGCCGTTGGGAGTGAGTACGCCGAGGAACTGGGCGCCCTGCTTCACTCCGATCACGGACTTGTCGGCGCGCATCAGCAAAGCCATCGCCTCCTCCAGCGAGGCGTCGCTGTCGATCGTACCTCCCAACGCGGAGGCGTTCACGCCGTCCATCGGCTCGAGGTGCTGTACGTCGATCGGGGTGACCGACAGTCGCCGCATGCCGCGGCTCTCCCCGACGAACTCGGCGACGAACTCATCGGCCGGAGCACCCAGGATCGCTGCGGGAGCGTCGTACTGGGCAAGGCGGCCGCCGGCGGCGAAGACCGCGACCCGGTCGCCCATCTTCACCGCCTCGTCGATGTCGTGGGTGACGAACATGACCGTCTTCTCGAGCTCGCGGTGCAGCCGCAGAAACTCGTCCTGCAACCGCCCGCGCACCACCGGGTCCACCGCGCCGAACGGCTCGTCCATCAACAAGACCGGCGGGTCCGCGGCCAGTGCCCGGGCTACCCCGACTCGTTGGCGTTGGCCGCCGGAGAGCTGGTGGGGGTACCGGTCGGCAAACTCGCCGGGGTCAAGCCCGACGAGCACGAGTAGCTCAAGCCCCCGGGCGCGAGACTTGGCTGCGTCCCAGCCCAGAAGGCGGGGCACGGTCGTGACGTTGGCCAGGACCGACTGGTGCGGGAACAGGCCGACCTGCTGGATGACGTACCCGATGCTGCGTCGCAGCTTGACCGGGTCGCTGGTGGTGACGTCCTCGCCGTCGAGCACGATGCGGCCCGAGGTCGGCTCGATCAGCCGGTTGACCATCTTCAGCGTGGTCGACTTGCCACATCCTGAGGGACCCACGAGGCACACGACCGCACCCCTGGGCACGTCCAGATCCAGGGCGTGTACAGCGACCGTGCCATCGGGATAGGTCTTGCCCACGCCTTCGAGGCGAATCATCGGATCTGGGCTAACGTCCATCTCGTGACCTCACTGGTGGCGCCTGTGCCGGCTGACAGCTGCTTGGTGCACAACGACTGGATCTGCGGTCAGTACTACTCCTCGCGATCGAGCGACCTGACCTCGGCCATCCAGGAACACCTTACGATCGTGCTGGTCTCAGTGCTGCTCGGCTTCGTTCTGGCCTTCCCGCTCGCCCTCTTGGCCAGACGTTACCGAAGGCTGGAGTGGGGTGTCGTCGGCACGACCACCGCGATCTACACGATTCCTTCGCTGGCGCTGTTCTCCTTGCTGGTGCCCTTGACCGGGTTGACGATCACCACGGTGGTCATCGGGCTAGCGTTGTACTCACTGACCGTGCTGGTGCGCAACATGCTGGAGGGCCTTCGTGCTGTACCCGCCGAGGTCAAGGAGTCAGCGCTCGGGATGGGGTACTCCGACACGAAGATGCTCCTACTTGTGGAGCTTCCGCTGGCGCTGCCGGCAATCATGGCCGGCCTGCGGGTGGCCACCGTCTCCGCCGTGGCTCTGACGACGGTCGGCTCGATCGTCGGGTACGGCGGCCTGGGCACCCTCCTGATCGCCGGGACCCAGAGCAACTTCAAGGCCCAGGTACTGACCACCAGCGTTCTGTGCGTGCTACTGGCGGTCGTGCTCGACCTCTTGCTCGTCGGGATGCAACGGGTGTTGACGCCGTGGGCAAGGAAGGGGACGGCATGAACGGGGTGATCGCCTGGTTCCGGGACGGGGCCAACTGGACTGGGTCGGACGGCGTACCCACGCTGCTGCTGCAGCACAGCCTGCTGACGCTGACCTCGGTCGTGATCGCAATGGCGATCGGCCTGCCGCTGGCGTTGTGGCTGGGGCATCTGCGGCGGGGCGGCACTCTCGCGGTCAACGTCTCCAACGTCGGCCGAGCGATCCCGATCGTGGCACTGCTCGCGCTGCTGTCACTCGGCGTACTGGGCACCGGCATACTGGGGCCCTTCGGCCGCGCGGGCCTGGCCACGCTGGTCACGCTGGCATTGTTCGCGCTGCCACCGGTGATCACCAACGCCTACACCGGAGTCGTCGAGGTCGACCGCGACACGGTCGAGGCGGCGCGCGGGATGGGCCTCACCGAGCTGGACGTGTTGCGCCGCGTCGAGCTGCCCCTGGCGATGCCGCTGATCGTCTCGGGCATCCGGCTCGCCGTCGTACAGGTCTGGGCGACGGCGACCGTTGCCGCGCTGGTGGCCGGACCGGGCCTGGGGCGGATCATCACCCACGGCTACGACAGCAACGACGGCGCTGAGGTGATCGCCGGGTCGTTGATCGTGGCGGTGATCGCGCTGCTGCTCGAAGGGGTAATGGTGTTCGCTCAGCGTGCGCTCGACCCGGTCGCGCGGGCGACTAGGTAGAGTTGGTCCGGGCGGCGTCATCGAGCCGGCCGGACACGCGCAGCCGAGCAGCGGCTGCGGGACACAGAAGGCGGACCAAACAATGGACCTCAGGCTCGCACGACGACTTGTTCTCATGCTGATGGTGGTGCCGCTCCTGGCGCTTGCCGCATGCGGTAGCAACGGCGGTCTCAGTGGCGGCGGCAAGGTCGTGATCGTCGGCCAGCAGTTCACCGAGGCCGACGTGATGACCCAGATGTACAAGCAGCTGCTGGACAAGGCCGGCTTCAAGACCCAGGTGAAGAACCTCGGTGCCCGCGACGTCTACATCAACCCGCTGAAGAAGAACCAGGTGCAGGTCTCAGCGGACTACCTCTCCTCGATGACCGAGGACCTCAACCGACGGGTGAACGGCGACAAGGCAAAGCCGGTCGCCTCGGCCGACCAGCAGGCGACGCTGGCCCAGCTGACGAAGCTGGGCAAGAAGTTCGACATGACCCCGCTGCAACCAGCGAAGGCTCAGGACGCGAACGCGTTCGCGGTGACCAAGAAGTTCGCTCAGGCGCACAACCTCAAGACGCTCAGCGATCTGGCCAAGCTCGGCATGGGCATCAAGCTGGCGGCGGCCTCGGACTGCCCGACGCGCCCTGAATGCAAGATCGGTCTGCAGAACAAGTACGGCATCAAGATCACCAGCGTCGAACCGACCGGCTTCGGCACCGCCGACACCAAGAACGACCTCGCCAAGGGCGTCGTGCAGCTCGGGCAGGTCGGCACCACCGACGGCACCTTGAACAAGCTGGGCCTGGTCATCTTGAGCGACAACTTGCACCTGCAGAACGCCGAGAACCTCGTGCCCATCGTCAACTCCACCTGGCTGACCAAGAACCCTAAGGCCAAGGATGCGCTGAACAAGCTTGCCTCGGTACTCACCACCGCCGACCTGACGGCGTTGGCCGTCAAGGTCGACCAGAACCGTGAGCAGGCCAGCAAGGTTGCCCAGGACTACCTCAAGCAGAAGGGCCTGATCTAGGCGCGATGTCTGCGGGACTCAAACCGCTGCGCGCGCTGATGACCGCGTACGCCCGCGACGAGCCGGTTCGCAAGGTCGCGGTGGTGGGCAACGCACCGATGGCGGCGTCGGCAGCTCGGGCTGCGGATATCGACTCGGCCGACCTGGTCATCCGGGTCAACAGCTTCGTGCTGGACCGGCCCGATTCGGCTCCCTGTCAGGGCTCGCGCGTGGATGTCGTGGTGTGGAGCCGGCTGGTGAACGCCACGCCGTACCTGTTCGCTGGGTACCGCGAGCGGCTGTACCTACTCCTCGAGCCGATGCGGATGTACGGCCGGCCGGAGATGTGGCCGCAGTCGTGGCCACGCGACCTGGGGTTCGTCGTGGCGCGCAACGACTCGGTCGCGATCCCGCTCGACGAGGAGATCGGGCTCCCTTGGCGTACCCAGCCGGTGGCGCCGACGACGGGTACGACGGCGGCGTGGTTGGCGATCAACATGTTCTCGTCGGCGGACGTGGTACTCACGGGCCTGTCGATACTGGACGAGCCCGACCAGCTCGAGTGGCAACATCAGTGGGGCGACTCGGTCGGGGTGGGGCCCGAGCATCGCATCGGCGCTGAGGCAGCGTTGGTGAGATCGTGGCTAGACGCAGGCCGGGTCCGGTTTCTCTCGCTCGCCCTGGAGGTGTGATGTCGCGGATCGGCTCGGTGGTGCACGCGCTTCGTCGGGTCAACCGGCAGCACGAGCGGATCGCTGAGCTGGAGCGCGAGATCGGGCGGTTGTCCCCGCAGGTGGCTGCCCTGGAGGAGCGCCTGGAGGACCTTGCTCAACGACTCAACGATCGCCTCGCCGATGCGTCATCGCCGACACCGGCCGAACTCGCGGAGGCGAACGACCTGGTTGCCGACGTACGCCGTGAACATGCGCGGGTCCGCGCCCGGATCACCGCCGCCACCGTCTTCGAAGAACGCCTCCGGGTGCTGGAGAACCATCTCGGCATCGACTCCCGGACCGGCTCGCCCACCAACTCCTCCACCGACGCAGCCCCCGTCGACCCGGCGTGAACGTGCGCGCTCGTTAGCGCCGGGTCGGCGGTGAAAACGCGCACGTTAGCGCCGGGTCGGCGGTGAGAACGCGCACGTTAGCGCCGGGTCGGCGGTGAAAACGCGCACGCTAGCGCCGGGTCGGCGAGGGGGGTGGCGGGACCGTTTTCTGGACGACGTGGGCGTTGATCGCGACCAGCTCCGGGTGGCTGTCGAGGAGTGCAATGATGTCGTCGACCGGATGACGCTCCATGTGGTGGTTCTCGATCAGCTTGGTGATCAGGCGCAGGTCTGCGGGAGTGTCCAGGGTGACCCGGTACTGCGACCGGTCCGGCTCTCGGGCAATGTTGCGCAGGGTCATCTGGCCCGGCGGACCCGCATAGAGGTACGGCGTCACATGCTCGCGTTCGGCCGACGAGCGAGCATGCTCGTCGGCGTACCGCAGCGCTTCGGTGCTGAACACCTCGAAGTCGAAGCCACGGGGGAAGGTGCGTTCCAGCGCGTTGGAGAGGTAGCACCATGGGTCGGCGATCTGCTCGAACTGGTCGACCGCAGAGCGCACCAGCTCGCCGTCGACCAAAGGACAGTCCGAGGACACCCGGACGACCGTGTCGAGGTCGTACTCGTCCGCGCAGCCGGCGAAGCGGGAAAGGACGTCATCCTCACTCCCGCGGAACCAGCGCACGCCGCGCTGTTCGGCTAGCTCGACGATCGGGTCATCCGCCGCCGAGGTGGTGGTGGCGACGTACACCGGCAAACCTGCAGCCTCGAGACGGTCGAGATGGTGGTCCAGCATGGTCTTGCCGCCTACGTGCATGAGTACCTTGCCGGGAAGCCGGGTGCTGCCGGTTCGGACCTGGGTGATGACTCCGACGCGGCTCAACGAAGCGCCTCGATGAGAGTGTCGACGACCTGGTCGACCTGCGCGTCGGTCAGGTCCGGGAACAGCGGCAGGGACAGCTCCTCGGCGTAGAACGCCTCGGCGTTGGGACACATGCCGCGCCGGTAGCCGGCTCGGGCGTACGCCGGATGCCAGTAGACCGGCAGGTAGTTCACCTGTACGCCGATCCCGCGAACACCCATCTTCTCGAAGACCTCACGTCGCCGGCCGTCGAGCACTCGCAGTGGGTACAGATGCCACGCCGGATCGACGTACTCGCGCTGCACCGGAGTGCGCACCCCCTCGACCGAAGAAAGAGCGGCGTTGTACCGGGCGGTGATCTCAGCCCGGCGTTGCTTGAAGGCGGCCAGTCGGCGCAGCTGGGAAAGACCCAGCGCGGACGCGATATCGGTGAGCCGGTAGTTCAGCCCGAGCTCGTGGACCTCCTGGTGCCAAGGTCCCTCGTCGGCCATCTCGAACCGCGCCGGGTCCCGGACCAGGCCGATGAAGTGGAACTCCTGCGCCCGCTGGGCAAACCGGTCGTCCTTGAAGACCGCGGCGCCGCCCTCGCCGGTGGTCAGGTTCTTGGTAGGGAAGAACGACAACGTGGTGACGTCGGCGAGGTCACCGACCGGGCGGCCGCGATAGCTGCCACCGATCGAGTGGGCTGCGTCGTCGAGCGTGAGTGCACCCACCCGGTCGGCGATCGGCTGCAGCGCGTCGTACTCCGCGGGGTGGCCGGCATAGTCGACCGCGGCAATGACCCGGGTTCGCTCGGTGACCAGGGCCTCGACCGAGCGCGCGTCGAGCAGTGCGGTGTCCTCCTCGACGTCGGCGAAGAGAATGTCCGCACCGAGCAGGGACGCCCCCGACGCCGTGGCCACGAACGTCATTGGTGTGGTGATGACCTCGTCACCGGGACCGATCCCGACAGCGGCGTACGCCATGTGCAGCGCGGCCGTCCCAGACGTGCAGCTGACCACGCGATGTCCCCCCGCGATCTCGCCGAGGGCGCCTTCGAAGGCGGTGACGGCGGGACCGGTCGTGAGCCAGTCACCCCTGAGTACGCCGGCGACGGCCTCGATGTCCTCCTCGGCGATGGACTGCCGGCCATAGGGCAGCATGGGCGCTAGAGGCCGGCTTCGATGATCGCGCTGATCTCCTCGCGGGAGTACCACTGGTCGTTGGTGTTCGACCGGTAGACGAAGCCGTCCTCGACGGGTACGCCGTCCCGCGGCGCCCGGTAACCCCAGGTGGCCATGTCCGGCTGGAGGACGAAGTACTGGCCGTCGTGCACGGTAACGGCCCGCCGGCCCTCCTCGGGGCTGATCATCTCCTCGTGCAGCTTCTCACCAGGCCGGAGCCCGACGTCGTGCATCGCTGCACCCGGCGCGATTGCCTGGGCGAGGTCGACGACCTTCATCGACGGGATCCGCGGCACCAGCAGCTCGCCGCCTTGCATCATGTCGAAGGTGTCCACGACCATCTGCACCGCCTGCGGCAGCGTGATGAAGAAGCGCGTGCAGCGCAGGTCGGTGATCGGCAGCGACTCCCCGGCGTCGCCCAGCCGCTTGAAGAACGGGATCACCGAACCCCGGCTGCCCATCACGTTTCCATAGCGGACCACGGCGAACCGGGTCTCGTACGCTGCTGCATAGTGGTTGCCGGTCACGAACAGCTTGTCCGCGGTCAGCTTCGTGGCGCCGTACAGGTTGATCGGGCTGGAGGCCTTGTCGGTGGACAGCGCGACCACCCGCTTCACCCCGGTGTCGATCGCGGCCTCGATGACGTTCTGGCTGCCCATGACGTTGGTCTTGACGAACTCGAACGGGTTGTACTCCGCGGTGTCGACCTGCTTGAGCGCCGCCGCATGGACGACGTACTCGACGTTGTGCATGGCCCGCAGCAACCGGCGCTCGTCACGGATGTCGCCGATGAACCAGCGCAGCCGGGGGTCGTTGGCAAAGAGCTGCCGCACCTCGTACTGCTTGAGCTCGTCGCGGGAGAACACCACGAGACGCTTGGGATCGAGCTTGTCCAACGCATGCGAGATGAATGCCTTGCCGAACGAGCCGGTGCCTCCCGTGACCAGGATGCTCGAGCCCTCAAGTATTGACACGTCTGCGATGACCTTCCTGCACGCGGGCGAACCCCGCGGTTGGCGACCGCGCTGACGATACCGTGAACGCACTGTCCGTTCGCCCACCGCCGACCCCGGTTGACCCACCGGGGCTGACGCTCAAACTGGGAGTCCCGTGTCCTCGACTCTGGTCGCCTTCTGTGATGTCGGGCCGACATCCGGAGTGGGACACCTGATGCGCTGCATCGCCCTTTCCGAGGAGTACGCCGCCCGCGGCTTCCGGGTGGTCTTCGCTGCGGACGCAGCGGCAGTGCCGTTCGCGCGGGACCAGCTGGCCGCCCGCGGCTTCGAGTGCGTCCCCCCGCCGGTCTCCACCGACGGCTACGCCGAGGTCGCTGCGCGGCTCGACGCCAAGGTGGTGCTGGTCGACTCCTACCATCTCCCGCGCGAGGTGTACGCCGCCCTGCAGTCGGCCCACCCGACGATCGCCCTGGTCGACGGCGACCCGCACGGTCGCGTGGCCGACGTACTGCTCGACCAGAACATCGGCGCCGAGGACGACCGCTGGCCGGGGGCTGCCGGTCGTCGCCGCCTAGCCGGGCTGCGCTATGCGCTGATGCGGGACGAGATCCTCGGCCGTCGCCCGGACCGGCCGCGAACCGAGCCCGACCAGGCCGCGGAACGGGTGCCGAGCGTGCTGGCCTTCTTCGGCGGAACCGACGCGGGCGGCGCCGCTCCGGTGCTGGCCAACGCTCTCGTGACGACCGGTGCGCCCTTCGCGTTGCGGGTGGTGGCGGCCACTCCGGCCCTGCGCAGGGTGCTCGAGGACATCGCTGGAAGACCGGGCCAGAGCATCGAGGTGATCGACCCGACTCAGATGCTTGCCGCTGAGGTCGTCGCCGCCGACCTCGTGGTGAGCGCAGCCGGCACGTCGAGCTGGGAGCTGTTGTGCCTCGGGGCGGCGGCCGGGTTCGTTGCGGTGTCCGGCAACCAGCGCACGTCGTACGAGCGGGTGGTGGCGGCCGGCGCGGTGGCCGGGCTGGGCCAGCTCGCGGAGCTTCGTGACCCGACGGGAGAGGCGTGGCGGACCGCCGTACCGAAGCTGCACCGGCTGCTCACCGACCCCTCCGAGCGCTCCCGGCTGCGCGTGACCGGGTTCACACTCGTGGACGGCCACGGTCGGGTCCGGGTTGCCGACGCGCTCGCTGTGGAAAACTGAGCGTGCCATGCACCATCACAACCATTACTACGGCCAGGCGCACATCATGGCCAGGTACTGCGGTCTCAACGACCGCTTCCCGCCGCCGATACCCGGCTATCTGCAGCACGGCTGGAACGTGCTCTGCGGTTGGAACCCCGTCCACGAGTTCTACCCCGGGGCGTGGCGGTTCGTCTGGTCGGACGGGCCACGTCGACGTGGCTACATGCTGGGTCGCCGCGAGTACCACGTGGTCGGCGCAGCCTGGAACTACCTGCTGGCCATGGAGCCGGAGCTCGGGGCGGTCCCGGACGAGGGCCGTGAGGGCACGTTGTGGTTCCTCTTCCACGGTTGGGAGCGCGGCCAGGTCAGCGGCGAGCATGCCAGGCTCGTGGAGGAGATCAAGGACACCGAGCCCGGGCCGGTCACGATGTGCCTCTACTACACCGAGTACCGACGTCCCGAGGTGCGCGCCGCCTATGTCGACGCCGGCTTCCGGGTGATCAGCTTCGGCCAGCGCGGCTGGATGTACGACGGGACCAACCGCACCTTTCTCTACCAGCAGCTGCGGGAGCTGCGCCGGCACCGCCGGGTGGCCAGCAACCGGCTGAGCACCGCGATCTTCTATGGCATCTCGACTGGATGTGAGCCTGCGGTGTACGGCGACCCGATGCTGCTCGAGGGGGAGAACCCGGACTTCGGAGGTGACGGCCGGATCGGGAGGCTGTGGCCTGAGCTGCTCGGCAAGGACATCGACCCGGCCGTGGCCGGTGAGGTTGCCGCCCGCGAGCTCGGCGCCGAGCACCTGCACTCGCCCGAGGAGCTGCGCCAGCTCTTCGACTGGGCCGGCCATGGCTGACCTGCCGGACGCAGTGGAGCTCATCGCCGGCGAGATGCGGCTGTGGAGCGACAACGTCCCGGGTGCCCGGCGTCCCGCTGTCCGGGGCAGCGTCGCAGCGGCTCTGGTTGCTGCCGTGCTGACCGACGCCGGCAAGCCGGTTCGAGTGCTGGTTGCCGGGCCGCACACCGGAGAAGTCACCCAGGCAGTCGCCGAATCCGGTCACGAGGCGGTGTTCGTCGTCCGGTCCCTGTCCGATGCCGATGTCCTGGCCGCGCGGCACCGCCGGGTCCGAGTCGTCTGCGGCGGGTTGGACGCGTTCAAGGAGGAGCCCTTCGACGTCGTCATCGCTCTCGACGGCGCCGAGCGCATCCTCAGCAACGACAGCCCCCAGCAGGACTGGCGTGGCCGGGTCGAGCTCCTCGTCGGGCTCCTCGTCGAGAACGGCACGATGCTCTTCTCACTCGACAACCCGCTGTCGTTGCTGACGTTTGCCGATGCCCGCTCACCGGCCGAACGACGAGACACCGGTGACTGGGAGCCACCGTCGTACGTCGATCCGAGTCGGCCGGGCTCCCTCTCCGAGGCGCGCGAAGTGCTCGAAGAGCTGCGGCTGACGGTGTCGGCGCACAGCGCGTTCCCACTGACCACCGCGCCAGCGGTGGTCGCTGAGGTCGAGACTGGCGACCTGAGCGACCTGCGGGTCCAGCGCGCGATCCGGATCTCCTGCACGCAGGCGTTGGCCGGCCGGGAGCTGCTCTTCGACCCGACTGCGGAGACGGTCAGTGCGATCGCCGCCGGGCGTGGCCCGGAGCTCGCACCAGGCTGGGTCTTCCTGCTGACCCGTGGCGCGGCCACCACCACCTTGCCGCAGGTCGTGTTCGAGGACTATCCCGGCCGGCCGCTGGCGGCCGTGCTACGGCTCGACGACGGCCAGGCCACTGTCCTGGACACGGGGCGGGCCGGGGATGCATCACGCACCGGCCACCTCCGACCCCTGACCCGGTCGGGACCGGCGGAGGGGTTGCTTGTCGAGGGCCGGCTGCTGACCGGTGTCCTTGCCGCCCTGGCGCTCGGGGAGGACCTGGTGGCGCTGAGAAGCGTTGCCGGCTCCTACCTGAGATGGGTCCGGGACTCAGCCGATCCGCGGCAGGCAATGTTTGCTACGCCGGACAACACCGTCACCGGCGACCCGGCCGGGTCGTTCGCCCTGCTCGACGGCACTTGGTCGTGGACCGGCGAGGTCACCGCAGACCTGGCCGTAGCCCGGGTTGCGCTGGCCACCGCTCGCGAACTGTTGGACCGTCGGCTCCGCCGGATCTGGCCGCCTTGGATGGGAGCTGCGGAGCTCGCGAGATCGCTGGCATCGAGGATCGGGGCCGACGTACCCGCCCAGGTCTGGGAATCAGCCGCCGCTCTGGATGCGGCGTTGGCCGGCCCGATCGAGCCGGAGCTCGTACTCGACGCTGACCTGCGCGGGCTGCGGGCGCTCAACGAGCAGCTTTCCGCCGAGCTGGTTGCGGCTCGGGGGCAGCTGTTCGCCCATCAGCGGCTGGTCGAGAACCGCGACCGCCAGCTCGAGCAGCGCAGCAACCGGATTCTTGAAGCCACTCGTGCCGCGGCGAGCTCGCGGGCAGAGCTCGACGCGCTCCGGTCCTCGAAGACCTACCGGGCCGGTCGGGCGCTGCAGCACCCGGTCCGGTCGGTGAGGGCGGTCGCTCGCCGGCTCCGGAACCGTTGAGCGCTTACGACGACCGCTCGACCAGGAACCTCGCCGCGAACCTACGGTGGGTGCTCACCCGGACGGCGGCCCCGTCGACGGCCACCGGCCCCGGCAGCCGGCGGACCAGCGAGTTGCTGAGGTACGCCGGCATCGGCCGGTCTCCCTGTGGAATCGAGACCAGCCACTCGCTCTCCATCGGCGAGGAGATCCGGGCCAGCTCGGCGAGATCCATCTCGGCATCGAACGACTCCGCATGCCAGGTCAGCGGAACCTCGAGCGTCGTCGGATCCTCCGCATCGGCGTACCACGTGAGCAGCAGGTGCTCGGCGGCCATCCTCCGCACCGGCCCGCGGCCCGAAAACCGGATCAGCGAGCCGCTCAGGCTGATGTCCTCGATCATCAGCTCCGGGTTCGTCTCGTCGAGCCGCGCGACGTGGAACCGGTTGCCGAGGAGCCGCACCTCTCGATGTGCGTGCCAGAAGCGTCCGACCTGGAGACCCGGCCGGATGCCGACGACCTGCTCACGTTGGGGGGTCACCAGCGAGAGGGTCCACTCGGTCGTGGACGTCGCCAGCTCGTCGTAGTGGCGCGGGTCGGCAACCGCCTCCAGCTGGACGTGAGAGGTCCAGCCGTGACCGGCGCGGTCGTTCGCCGGACCAGTATCCAAGACCGGGAACAGGACCTCCCTTCGAGCGGAGCCGCCCGAGCGTGCCCGAAGGAGCGTCGCCCCGGAGCTGAGCGGCTCCCGGGATCGGCCGGCGACCCTGATCTCGGCGCCGTAGCCGGGCTCGGCCGAGTCGATCTGGACCGGCCGCCGCAGCGTGCGCACCACCCACTCGTCGACATGGAGCTGCTGGCCCGACTGGACCCAGCTCCACTCGTCCCCGGGGTCATACCAGGGCAGCGGAAGGGTCGCGCTCCCGGGCGCAACCGCCCAGCAGATGCCTTCGCGGGTGGCCCCTCGGGTCTCCAGCCGCAGCCGCAGTACCCAGGCGTCTTCTCCGGGGCTGCTGGCGCCCAGCACCGCGGAGGCATCGACCGCAAGCGTCGCCCGTACGACGTTGCCCAGCACACGCACCTCCGGCCGCACGGCCACAAAGATCCGGTGCCCGTCCGCTCGCTGCAGCCATGCGGTGAGCCTGGGTCGGGCCGGCTCGAGGAAGTTGACCCAAACCTCGACGTCGAGGAGCTGGACCGAGCCCTCCCAGGTAGCCGCCAGCATCTTGGCCTCGAGGTCGAGCTGACCCGCGGAGAGCACCCGCAATGGGGCGGGCAGCTCGGTCAGGTCGACCCCGGGGATGCTGATCAACCGCCGACGGCGCAGGATCCCCTGGGTGGTGCTCAGCGCAATCGGCGCCTCTCGGTCGCGGACGTCGAGGACCGCTGCCAGCTGACCGGCCAGCCGCGCCCGAACGAGGTTCTGCATCAGCTGTTCCAACGCCGGCCGCGTGGCGACGATCTCAGGGTCGAGCGCGTCAAAGAACCCCTGGGCCGCCTCCGCGAGTGCCTCGGTCTCGGTCTCGTTGCCGGGGTGGGCTACCCCCCGAGCGACCGCGACCACGTCGGTGCGGGCAAGTGCGTCGTGCACGACGCGGCGTACGTCGGCCGGCGCTGTGTCAGCCAGCTCCAGGACCTGCAGCGCCGAAGCCACCCGGTCGAAGGTGTTCCGCGGGCTGACCAGCTGCTGGGTGATCGAGGTCTCGCCTGCGTCGCGCTCCCGCCAGTGGTAGACCGGCGCGCTCACCACCTCGACCGACTCCGCGTCCAGGTGCGCGCGCAACGTGACCGGGTAGTCCTCGTACATGGTCGCGGGGAACTCGTAGCCGCCCTCGTCCCAGAAGCTCCTGCGGAAGACCTTGTTCCAGATCATCCGGTCGTAGGCGAGCGAGGGAAACCGGGTGACCTGGGCGTGGCTGAGGTCGTGCGCGAACGGGCCCCGGTGCAGCCACGAGGCCCGGGTGCCGTGCAGGTTGAACCGGCGGGCGTTGCCAGCCGCGAAGTCCGAGTCGGTGTTCTCCAGTCGCGACGTCATCAGCTCGAAGGCATCGCGCGGGACGACGTCGTCGCTGTCGATGAAGGTGAGGTAGCTCCCGCGTGCGGACGCCGCTCCGGTGTTGCGGGCCGGACCGAGACCCTGGTTCTCCTGGGTGAGGATGCGAAAGCGCGAGTCGGCGTCGGCGTACTTCTGGGCCACCTCGCGGCTGCCGTCCTCCGACCCGTCGTCGACCAGGATCACCTCGAGGTCGCGCAGGCTCTGCCGCGCAATCGACTCCAGGCAGTCACCGATGTACAGCTCGACGTTGTAGAACGGCACGACGACGCTGAGCAACACCCTGGGCGACACCTGGGCGAGCCTAGTATCTCGACATGCCCCAGCCCGAGGCACGCCTTGACGCATCGACGCCGTCGGTTTCGACGGCCCATCCGACTCGTCGGTGT
>JALZBH010000109.1 GCA_030947625.1 Actinomycetota bacterium | reverse complement strand
GATCTTGTCCGGCGCTCTCATCGGACCCCCGCCCGCGTCGGCTCGGGCGAGGCCGGCCGTTCCTCCGCCCCGGCCCGCAGCCAGACCACGAAGCCGGAGACGACCAGGGCTCCGTACACCATGAACAGCACGGCCGTCGGGTAGTAGTGCGAGTGCCACAGCAGGGGTACGCCGACCGCGTCGACGGCGATCCAGACCAGCCAGAAGTCGGTCCATCCACGCGCCATTGCGTACGTGGCCAGCATCGAGCCGACGAAGATCCACGCGTCCGCCCAGTAGTACCACCGCGGTGCCGGCCAGCCCGCGCCGATGGCGCTGAACAGCCACTGGCATGCGAGCACCCCGAGCAGCCCTACCACTACAAGCTGGGTGCGCTCGGCGGTACTCGCCCACCGCGGCGTGATCGCGACGGCCGAGTCGCGCAGGCGCCGTTGGGTGTGCCAACGCCACCACCCGTAGCCGCTGGCGATCACGAAGAACACCTGCCGGCCGGCCTGGCCGAACAGAGGGACCTGGGCCTGGGAACCGAAAGTCGCGGCGATGAACACGGTGAACAGCAAGACGTTCCCGCCGATGCCGACCGGCCACGCCCAGACCCTGCGGCGCAACCCACCCACGGCGGAGGCAAAGCCGAAGGCGTTGCCGAGGATCTCCCGCCACGTGATCGGATGGCCGGCGACGCTGATGCCGGCGTCGTACAGGGCAGCAAGGCTCATCGGGTCACCAGCCTTTCGACGTACTTCGCGATCACGTCCACCTCGACGTTGACCGGCTCCCCCGGCTGTTTGAAACCGAGGGTCGTCCGCGCAATCGTCTCCGGGATCAGCGAGACCGTGAACGTCGGCCCGCCGGGCAGGACCTCGACGATGGTCAGCGAGACGCCGTCGACGCTGACCGAGCCCTTCGGCACCAGGTACCGCTCGAGCTCGGTGGGCACTGAGATCTCCACGACCTCCCAGTGCTCGCTGGGCGAGCGGCGTACGACGCTCCCGGTGCCGTCCACGTGGCCCTGGACGATGTGGCCGCCGAGCCGGGTGGCCGGCGTCACGGCTCGCTCGAGGTTCACCCGGCCACCGGGCTCCAGCGAGCCGAGTGCGGTCCTGTCGAGCGTCTCGAGCATCACGTCGGCGGTGAACGTCTCGTCGTCGCGTTCGACGACCGTGAGGCAGCAACCGTTGACCGCGATCGAGTCGCCCGGCTGCGTGTCGCTGCTCACCCGCGCGCCGCGCACCCGCAACCTGGCGGCGTCGCCCAGAACGCGCAGCTCCTCGACGGTGCCGAGCTCCTCGATCAGACCGGTGAACATCTCAGCTCCTGCCCCTCATCGTGATCCGCACGTTCGTCTCGGCGGCGCCGGCCGGCGAGCTCAGCGTGGTGACCTCGGTGACCCTCAGGTGCAACGCCTCGTCGACCGTGGAAATGCCCAGGTCACCGACGGCGTTGCGGCCGGCACCGAGCAGCATCGGAGCGACGTACGCCACCACCTCGTCGACTAGACCCGCCCGGAGGAACCCCGCCGCAAGGCCCGGCCCACCCTCGAGGAACACATGGCGACGGTCCCTGGCGAACAGCTCCGCCAGCGCGACCGACGGCTCCCGGGTCCGCAGCCGCACCGTCTCGGCGCGGTCGTCGAAGACCCGCCGGGACTCGGGCAGGTCCCGCAGGCCCATCACCGCCCTGAGTGGCTGATGCGGCACGGGTACGTCGACCTCGTCGCGCACGGTCAGCTCGGGGTCATCTACCTCGACCGTATTCGTCCCGATGAGGATCACGTCGCACTCGCCCCGTAGCCGGTGGGCGTCCAACCGGGCCTGGCGTGAGCTGATCCAGCGGCTGGAGCCGTCGGCAGCGGCGCTGCGCCCATCGAGCGTGGTTGCCAGCTTCCAGGTGACGAACGGCCGGCCGCGCTCGAGCGCAAAGATCCAGGCGCGGTTGACAGAGCGAGCCTCTTCGAGAAGCTCCCCAGGCTCGACCTCCACACCGGCCGCGCGCAGGGTGTCGGCGCCGCCGGCGGCCAGCGGGTGCGGGTCGGTCTGGGCGAAGACGACCCTTGCCACCCCGGCGTCGACCAGTGCCTGGGCACACGGTGGGGTGCGTCCGGTGTGGTCGCACGGCTCGAGCGTGACCACCGCGGTGGCTCCCCGCGCGGCCGGCCCAGCCTCACTGAGGGCGACCCACTCCGCGTGGGGGGATCCGGCGCCCCGGTGGAAGCCCTCGGCGACCTCAGTCCCGTCCGGCGCCAGCAGCACACAGCCCACCCGCGGGTTCGGCCCGAGCGGTACCCCGGGAGTCCGCGCGAGCTCCAGCGCGCGACGCATCGCGCGGCGCTCGGCTGCGGAGATGCTCATCGGCTCCGTCCCTGGTCCGGCTCGCAGGCTCCGGGGAGCGGGGGACGTCGAACGCCCAAGGGCGTACGCCGACCCCAGCGTGCGCTTCCCATCCGGACTTTGACCGTCGGTCCAGGAGTTCCACCTGGTCAACCGGTCACTCGAAGACCCCCACGACGATGCTCCACATCGACGCGGGAAGCCCGCACAGCGACCGGGTCGCGGACTTTCACCGCCGGCTCGGAATTTCACCGACCCCAGAGCACGCGAGCTCGTTGGCTCGTCACACACCAGCCTGCCACATCTGCGGCTACGTCGCGACGATGGCTTCGGCGGTGGATCGCAGCTCGCGGACCATGGCGTCGGGATCGTCGGTGGAGTAGACGGCCGAGCCCGCCACGAACACATCGGCGCCGGCCTCGGCACAGCGTTCGATCGTGTCCGCTGAGATGCCGCCATCCACCTGCACCCACAGCTCGAGGCCGTGCCTGGCGATAAGCTCACGCACCCTACGGATCTTGGGCAGGCACAGGTCCAGAAACGCCTGGCCACCGAACCCGGGTTCGACGGTCATCAACAAGACCATGTCCAGCTCGGGCAACAGATCCTCGTACGGTTCGACCGCCGTACCAGGCTTGAACGCCATCGACGCCCTGGCGCCCTGGGCACGCAGCTCCCTGGCCAGTCGGACCGGCGCCTTGGCTGCCTCGATGTGGAAGGAGACGCTGGCCGCACCGGCTTCGACGTACGCCGGAGCCCAGCGGTCGGGGTCCTCGATCATCAGATGGCAGTCCAGCGGCTGGTCGGTAGATTTCGCGAGAGACGCCACGACCGGCACGCCCAGGGTGAGGTTCGGCACGAAGTGGCCGTCCATGACGTCCAGGTGCACCATGTCGGCGCTGGGAATGCGGGCTACCTCGTCGGCGAGCCGGGCCAGGTCGGCGTTGAGGACGCTCGGAGTGATCTGGATGGCCACCCCGGTGATCCTAGTTGCCCCGGGTGACCCACTACCCGGTCGGCGTGCTCTCCGGCGTCGTCCTCGACTCGCGGGAGCCGCGCGTGCTGTGCGACTTCTACGAACGACTGCTCGGCTGGCGGCGTACGGCCGACGAGCCGGACTGGTGCAAGCTGATGCCACCCGAGGGCGCTACCGGGCTGTCCTTCCAGCTCGAGCCCGGGCATCAGCCGCCGGTCTGGCCCACGGGCGACCAGCACCAGATGCAGATCCATCTCGACTTCGCGGTGAGGAACCTGCCCAACGCCACCGAGTACGCCGTCGGCTGCGGAGCAAGTCTTGCCGAGTGGCAACCCCAGGACGACGTCCGGGTGCTGTTCGACCCGGAAGGCCATCCGTTCTGCCTCTTCCTGCTCTCCCCGATGCCCGACCTGAACATGTAGGTCCACGCACTTGGGACTACCCGCGCCGGCGCAGGAGGGCAAGGAACATCGCGTCCGTGCCGTGCCGGTGCGGCCACAGCTGGACGGCGCCAGGCAGCCGGGGGCAGGCACTGTCGGGTGGCCCAACCAACGGTTCCAGCCGTACGCCGGTCCGGCCGGCCAGTACCGCACCGACCACCTCTGAGGTCTCCTCGGCAACGGGCGAGCAGGTCGCGTAGACCACCACCCCCCCGGGCCGGACCGCATCGCAGGCCGCCCCCAGCAAGACTCTCTGCTGGGGCACCAGCACCGCGATGTCCTCGGGGCGACGTCGCCATCGCGACTCCGGACGCCGGCGCAGCGCGCCGAGCCCGCTGCACGGCGCGTCGACCAGCACCCGGTCGAACGTGCCGGGAGTCCACGGCGGCACGGTGCCGTCGGCCGCCACCACCCCGGCGAGCCCGGCACGAGTCGCTCGGGTGCCAGCGACCACCAGTGCGGCACGGTGCGGCTGTCGCTCGGCAGCGAGCACCCTGGCGTCTCGTCGCGCAGCGAGTGCCGCCAGAAGGGCGGTCTTACCGCCCGGTCCCGCGCAGATGTCCAGCCAGTGCTCGTCCCGGCCCTCGACCGGGGCTTCGGCCAGCGCCAACGCCACCAGCTGGGAGCCGGCGTCCTGAATCCCCACTCGCCCTTCTCGGACCGGCGGGAGCGCACCGGGGTCGCCCGCATCCAGCTCCACGGCGTACGGCGAGACAGCGTGGGGTCGGCCGGGCAGCTCGGCCACCTCGGCGAGCCCGGGAAGGGCGACCAAGGTGACTTTTGCCGGGGCGTTGTCGGCGGCGAGCAGGTCGGCCAGCTCACCGGGCCTGCCGAGAGCGTTCGCCAGCGCTTCGACCACCCAGCGCGGATGGGAGTATGCCACCGCGAGGTAACCGGGCCGGTCGGTCACCGGCTCGGGTGCCAGACGGGCGGTCCAGCCTCCCAGATCGTCCGCAGCCACCTTCCGCAGGACCGCGTTGACAAAGCCTGCCGGCCGGTGCCCGACGCGGGCGCGGACCAACGAGACGGTGGTCGCCACCGCGGCGTGAGGCGGCACCCGCATCGACAGCAACTGGTGGGTACCGAGGCGAAGCGCGTCTCGAACCGGAGGATCCAGGCTCCGGTCGGCGAGCGAGTCGAGAACGGCGTCGTACGTCCCCTGCATCCTCAAGGTGCCCGAGACCAGCTCGGTGGCGAACGCCGCGTCGCGACCGACGAGACCGCGCTCGCGAAGCAGTCGGGACAGCTCGAGGTTGGCGTAGGCATCCCGGTCGGCGACCGCGCGGAGTACGTCGAAGGCCAGCAGCCGGGCTGGGTCCGAGCTCATCCGCCGAGGTGCTCGCGGACCAACGACTTCGGCGCTCGGGCGGCCCACGCGTCGGTGATCACCTCGACAAGCTCGGCACGGTCGATCTCGCCGAGCCGGGACTGCTGCACGAGCACCGCGTTGTAGCCGTTGAAGTGGTCGATGGTGAAGAACGGCAGCCGCTCATCCTCGACGAGTGCCTGCTTGTCCTCGGCGCTGGCGGTCCGGATCACCAGCAGGTCGTCGTACATCTGGCCCGTCTCGGGGTCGATTGCGGTCCTGCCCGGCGCGCGATGCAGCAGGAAGCCCTTGCCGCGCACGAGGTACGTCGGCCGGTCGCCCCACGACGTGCCGAAGACCACCTCGGGCAGCGACATCGCGATTGTGTCGACGTCGGCGGCAGTGGCCTTCATGATCTGAACCTACTCGCCCAGGCGGGCGCCGGGACGCGGGTCCGGCCGCAGCCCTCGGGCCCAGTCGGCGGCATCCATCGGCTTCTTTCCGGACGCCCCGACGTGCCCCAACAGCACCGGAGCGGTGCCGGTGCCGACATGCACGGTGTGCTTGTCGATGGCGAGCTCACCGGGGGCCAGCCGTTCGGTGGCGGAGTCGATCCGCACCGGCCCGAGCTTGAGCCGCTCGCCGGCGTACGTCGACCACGCTCCGGGAGCCGGCGTACACGCTCGGATCCGGCGGTCCACCGCGACGGCGGGCTCGGTCCAGTCGACGCGTGCCTGGCCCACGGTGATCTTCGGGGCGAAGCTGATCCCCTCGTTGGGCTGCTCCCGGGCCTCCAGTGACCCGTCCTCGATCCCGTCGAGCGTGCGCACCAGCAGCGCGGCACTCTCGTGCGCCAGCCTGTCAAGCAGGTCCCCGGCAGTGTCGCGGGCGTCGACCCGCTGGGTCATCAGCCCGTACGTCGGACCGGCGTCGAGCTCCTTGACGATCCGGAACGTGGTCGCGCCGGACACCTCGTCGCCGGCCCAGATCGAGTGCTGCACCGGAGCCGCTCCGCGCCAGGCCGGGAGCAGCGAGAAGTGCAGGTTGACCCAGCCATGCTCGGGGATGTCGAGCACCGACTCGGGCAGCAGGGCTCCGTAGGCCACCACCGGGCAGCAGCCCGGCGCCAGTGCCTTCAGCGCGTCATGAAACGCCTCGTCGCGGGGGTGCTCGGGGGTGAGCAGCGGCACCCCCAGCTCGGCGGCACGGGCCGCCACCGGAGACGGCATCATCGTGCGTCCGCGTCCCGAGGGCGCGTCGGGCCGGGTGAGCACGCCGACGAGCTCGTGCTTGCTGGCTAGCACCGCTTCCAGCGAAGGGACCGCCACCGCGGGGGTGCCGGCGAAGACCAGCCGCACCGTCAGAGCCCGAGGCCCGAGGTCGCGTGCGGGGAAGGACGCACCCGTACGTCGCTGCCGAACCAGTCCGACTCGCGGATCGTCCGCATCGCCGCCTTCCGGGCTTCGCGGTCGAGCCGGTCGATGAACAAGATCCCGTCCAGATGGTCGGTCTCGTGCTGGATCGCTCGGGCGAGCATCTCCGATCCCTGGATGGTGACCGGTTCGCCGTATATGTCGAAGCCGGAGGCCACCACCGATGATGCCCGGATGCAGTCGACGGTCAGCCCAGGGAGCGAAAGGCAGCCTTCGGGGCCGACCTGCTCCTCACTGGAGAGCCACAGCGACGGGTTCACCAGGTGCCCGAGCTCCCCCTCGACATGCCAGGTGAACACCCGCAGGCCGACCCCTATCTGCGGTGCGGCCAGCCCGGCACCAGGCGCCTCGAGCATGCTGTCTGTCAGATCGGTGACGAGCGTGCGCAGCTCCTTGTCGAAGTCGGTTACCGGCACCGCGGGCGTGCGCAGAAGGGGGTCGCCGAACAGCCGGATCGGCCGGATGGACAAGGCACCCCCTTTCGTCGCAGCCGGCGCAGAGCCGGCCGGGCCCTCGATTCTAGGGGCGACGGACGTCGGGCCAACGACCTCCCTGCCTTAGGCCCGGCCCCAGTGGCATTGGCGGGGAGAAGCCCGGTCCACCGGACTCAGCCCAGACTGGGTGGGTCTACCTCGACGCGGACGTGCGGCAGCTTGCGAGCCGACCGACCTGCCTGCATCCGCGACAGCGCCGCCGAGAGCTGCGCGCCTGTCGTCCTGGGCACTCGTACGACGTACCGCAGTTCGGGGTCGTCTGCCGAAGCGTTCGCGGCGACCGGACCGAGTACCTCCGCGCCGGGTGGCAGCTCCAACGCCGCCAAAGCGGCCTCCAGCTGGTCGCCGGCTCCGACGAGCGTCGCGACCCGCGACGAGGGTGGCAGATGTGCGGACTGCCGTTCAGCGATCTCGCGACGGGCGAAGCCGGGGGCGTCCCATCTGACCAGTGCCTGGATGGCCGTCGCCGCTGGATCTCCGACGACGAGCACCCGGCCACCGGGGCGGACCAGCGCGGCTGCGTTCGCCCAGCGGCGCAGCGCCTCTTCGGCCGCCCGAAGATCGACTCGGGCCAGCAGCAGCCAGGTGTCGAGCAGCACCACCGCGGCATACCCGCCCTCGGCCACCGGCTCGGCTCCGGGAGTCGCCACGACAACTGCTGGCTTGGCCGGGGTGGTGGCCAGCACCCGGTCGGCCGAGGAGGTGCGGACGCGCACGGCGGGGAACGCCCGGCCGATCTCCTCGGCCGTACGCCGGTCGCCGAGCACCGGGGCGCGCAGCTCCCGGCCCCCGCACTCGGGACATTCCCAGTCCGGCGCCGGGGCGCCGCACCAGGTGCACTCCGGCGGCCGGCTGGCCGCGCTGACCCGGAGCGGCCCGGCACACACCGGGCAGCTGGCCCGGGTGTGGCACGTCTTGCACGCCAACCGGGTGGCAT
>JALZBH010000026.1 GCA_030947625.1 Actinomycetota bacterium | reverse complement strand
GCGGCGTGCTTGCGGTACTGTTCCTCGTCTTCAACGAGGGCTACCTCGCCACCGGCGACGGCGACCCGGTGCGCGCCGAGCTCACGGGCGAGGCCATCCGCCTGACACGGGTCCTGCGCCAGCTGCTCCCCGTGGAGCCGGAGGTGGCCGGTCTGCTCGGGCTGCTGCTGCTCACCGAGGCCCGGCGCGAGGCCCGCGTGCGGAATGGGCAGCTGGTCCCGCTCGGCGACCAGGACCGCGCCGGCTGGGACCGCGGGCTGATCGCCGAGGGCCACGACCTGGTCCGCGAGTGCCTCGCGATCAACCGACCCGGCCGCTACCAGATACTCGCCGCGATCAACGCCGTCCACACCGACGCCCCCACCGCGTCGGACACGGACTGGTCGCAGGTGGTCGCACTGTACGACCAGCTGACCCGGCTCGACCCGTCGCCGATCGTCGCCCTCAACCGCGCGGTCGCGGTCGCGGAGCTGGACGGGCCGAAGGTCGCCCTCGCTCTGGTCGACCGGCTGCCGCTCACGGGCTACCACGCATGGCACGTCGCCCGCGCCGACCTGCTCCGCAGGCTCGGCCGGACCGCCGACGCGAAGGAGTCGTACGACGCCGCCATCGCCGCCACCCAGAACTCCGCCGAGCGCGCGTACCTGCGCAGGAAGCGAGGCGAGTTGGTCTGAGCGGTCTCACCACCCGAGCATGATGCCGACAGCGCCAGGCGTTGTCGGGCCGGCGACGATCCTGCACTCGGAAGCTGAGGCCGAACCCGCCCCATGGGGCGCGAGCGCTCGGCCCGAGGTTGGCCCTCAAATCCAGGTCGCGCATCCACATCCCGCCCAGCTGGGTGAAGGAACTGGTGGGAGTCAGCTCGCCTTGGCCGACAGATCGCGTCTCGTAGGGCTCGGAATGACAGGGCCAGGCCAGCGCCATGAGTGCGGCCGAGGTGTCGTGAACTGCTTCTGGCACAGTGTCGGATCCGGGGCGAGGCGTTCGTAGAAGAGGTGCGGGCGGTCGGAGGTGGCCGCCGGGACAAGGGAGTCATGGGATGACGCGGTACCTGATCTCGTTCGATGATGGCGCGATGACCTTCCCCGAGGAGGAGATGCCCGACGTGGCCAAGGCCGCGCACGAGGTGGTCCAAGAGGCCAAGGACGCCGGCGTGTGGGTTTTCGGCGGCGGACTGGAAAGCCAGAGGGCGAGCGTCGTGGCCATCGACGGGACGGTCACCGACGGCCCGTACCCGGAGACCAAGGAGGTCCTCGGCGGGTTCGCGGTCGTCGAGGCGCCCTCACGCGAGGAGGCGCTCGAGTGGGCTGCCAAGATCGCCGTCGCCTGCCGCTGTGCGCAAGAGGTACGGGAGCTCCTGCCCGACCCGGGTGTCTGATCGCAGGAGACCCGCACGGGTCGGGCCGCAAGCCCCAGGGGACATCGAGGGCCGTCTCATGGGCCGCCCCATTTCTAGTAGCCCAGAATGCAGCGCGTGCCGGTGAGAACGTTCCAGCTACTGCATGTTGCCCGCGACGACAAAGGCGGTGAGGTCCAGCCGCCCTCACCGTTGCCACCTCATGCCATGACCACCAGAACATCGCAGTCACGACGAGACCTCGACCTATCTGCCGGTCTGGGATCCCACGCGGTTCGGGAAGCGGTGCACCTCCTGCGGCCAGCCGACCGCGACCGCGATCTTGCCGGCCCAGTACCGGGCCTCGGCATCGTCGGGCACATCGACGACGGCGAAGCCGCCGAGGTGCTCCTTGGTCTCGACGAACGGCCCGTCGGTGAAGACGGGCGAGCCGCTGCTCGGGTCGACGCTGCACACGACGGTCGACCCGTCCAGGCCGCCGTCGGTGAAGATGAAAACACTGGCGGCCTTCATCTCCTCGATCACGAGCCTGGCGGACGTGCTCCTCTCGCGCAGCTCCTCCAACGTGAGGTCGGGCGTCCACTCGTCGTTGAAGGCGATCAGGTAGTGCGCCATCTCAAGCTCCTCTGCTCCCGAGCAGCCCGAACGGCTGCCGCTCACCTTCTCCACGAACGGACTCGCGTCGATACGACACCCGGCCGGGGTCTCTTTTCAGGCCATTCTGGCTCGACATCGGTCGAACCCAGGAGTTCGAACCGCCGCGACAGGGGCCAGTGCATATCGCCGCGTCTAGGCGCCCACTTTGACTCTGCCAAGCGCACCCCTCACGCCTCCGTCGCCCACGGCGGGCCAAGACAGAGACCAAAGCGACGTCGCTGTGGCCGTTGATCGCTGACTACACGTGACCTCTCGCGGGGTATCGGCCACGCGACGCGTAGAACCAGGAGCCGGGGAGCCGGGGAGCCGGCCCGACCGGCCCTTCGGTACGTTGAGGCAGTCCGGTCGACGGGCGCTATCGACCGGGCTACGGTCGACGCACTCCGCTCCGAATCGTCTGGCCTCACCGGGCGACCTTGAGGATGAGCGCAAGGCTGTCCGCGCCACCGTCGATGAGTACAACGCCCGGCGGAAGGGCGACAGCCACGTCACCTATGAGGTGGTCGCGTGGGATCGCGTCAGGGGCACGCGCGGCGGTCGCACCGATCAACGAGCTCATCAGCGCGAGCAACTTCGTGGTCACCCTCTCATTCCGCAGACTGCCCCTCGTCCCGAGAGTTCTCGAGATCCTGTGTGACGGGCCGCTGTCGGCGGGTGCCGCCGGGACTCGCGGTGCTTGGGCCGATCTCCCTGGTATCACTGCGATATTTGGCTGATTTGGGCCAACGGAAACGGCCCGCGATCCTGCGTTTCCGCAGGTCAGAGGCCGTTTGGTGCTACGACGTTCTCAGATGTCGTAGTAGAGCTCGAACACCGTAGGGGGTGTTGGGTGGTGCCGAGCATCTCGGGAAAACATGGTCTGACCTGCGCAAACGTCGATTTCGAGCGATGGTCGACATTGGCCGATTTCGGCCTCGAACGGATCTCCTGCGGAATCCCTGCGGAATCTCAAGGGGTCACGCGACGGTGTGGACCTCGAACCTCAGGCCGAGTGCATTGGTCACCCTGAGGATCGTCGACCAGGTGGGGTTGCCGTCTTCGGAGAGTGCCTTGTAGAGACCGTCGCGGCTCATCCCGACCCGTCGGGCGAGCTCGCTCATGTTCTGCGACCGGGCGATGATGCCTAGGGCATGCGGAACCGCACTCGGGTCCTCGGCGGAGTCTTCGAGCGCGACCTCCAAGAACACCGCGACGTCGTCGAGGTCCTTCAGGTAGTCGGCGGCGTCGAAGCGCTGGTACTTCTCACTCATGGTCATGGTTTGCCCTCCGCTTCTTTCTGCCTGTCGGCTCGCCATTCCTCGGCGAGATCGTGTGCCTTCTCGATGTCCTTCTGCTGCGTTGACTTGTCGCCGCCGCACAGTAGGAGGACCAGTGTGTCTGTGTCCTGCAGGTAGTAGACCCGGTATCCCGGCCCGACATCGAGACGTAGTTCCGAAAGTCCTTTGCCGATCGGCCTCACGTCGCCAGGGTTGCCGTTGGCGAGTCGGTCCATCCGCCGGATGAGGCGGGATTTGCCTCGTAAGTCCTTGAGTTTCTCCAGCCACATCTCGAACTCGTCTGTGCTGACGACTTCGATCATGTGTCGACTATATCTGACAGTAGTTGGGTGGTCCAGTCGAAGTCATCGCCCGAGCATGTCGCCGTCGCCTGCGCTGGACCTGATCGTCGCGAGGCGAGGCGCCAGGCATTGCCGGACTCTCCGTCGCTGCCCAGAGAGATGACCCGGGGTTTCGTGGCAGCTGGCCACCCAGGCAGGGCGAATTGTTCAGCAGCGGTCGCGAAGTCGCTCAGGACTTGGTCGAGTTCGATAGCCATGTGGACAGCAGCGCTCCAGCAGTTGGGGACTACGCGACGAGGCGCATCCCGAGTCCGCGGTAGAGCTGAACGGGTCGGTCCACGCGACGTTGAAGGCGTTGCAGACATCGGGGATCTTGATCTTCTTCTTGGAGTCAGGCGCGGGCTGCTCGCGGGTGACGACAGTCGAGCCGATAGCGAGCGCGTGGGCGATCAGCTTGTAGTCAGCGGAGTCGAGGAACTCGTCGATGGCCTCCGGTCGGTACTGCCGGGCAGGTTGGGTTGCCCACGCGGCGATCTCCGTCATCGCCGCGACCACGTCGGCGGTGTCCGCGAGCCAGAACGAGCCAGGCCGGGCACGAGCCCAGTCGACGAGGTCGCCGGTGCCAGCTGTGATCTCATCCTTCACGGCGTCGATCGAGGCGACTTGGCCGACGTGGGTCGGGTCGCCGAGCCACGTCCAGAAACCAGGTGCGATGTCGAACGCGTAGTAGAGGCGGTTTGCCTCCATGAAGGCGTTGGCGTCGAGGAGATACATCAGGCCGACCCGAGGCGGCGTGCGTACTCGTCGAACGTGCTCGCGGACTTCATGGACATCAGCCGCATCGCTTCGGTGATGGGAGTGCGTCCTTCGAGTGCGTCTGCAATCAGGGCGCGGGAGAGGCGTTCGCCGACACGGAACGGCTGGTTGTTGTAGTGGTCGCCGCCCCCACTTTCGCTCGCCTGGCTGAGGTTGCGGAGCCGAGCGACCTCGGCGTCGTACGCGGCGGTGTAGTTCTCGATGTGGCGCACACCGGTCCGATGCAGCGCCTGTAGGACGACCAAAGTCCCACAGCGGAATTCATGGGCGAGCGTGTCGAGGGCCTGTGTCAGCGGTGCACTCGCGACCCGCGCGTGTCGGCCGGCCAAGTCGTCACGAGGCACGAGAACCTCGGATGCGACAGTGTTGCACCAACGCTCGATCTCGGACTGGCCATCGGAGCGGGGGTCCTCGTTGCCGATCCCGCTGGCACCTCGCCAGACGTGAGCGAACTCGTGGGCGAGTGTGAAGATCTGGCCGTTGAGGGTCTGGTGGGTGTTGACGAACACGAGCGGCGCGATGTTATCGACCAGCGCGAACCCCCGGAACTCGTTCTCGTCGAGAGATCTCCTGGTGTTGTTGTCCACCATGGAGGTGGCAACGGTCAGGCCACCGAGGGCCTCGAAACTCCTCAGTAGCGCTTTCCGTGTGTCGGCCCACGTTCCGCGGCGAGCGGACACCTCGAAGCCGAGCGCACCTCGAATCCGCTCTGCCGCCTCGATGGGCTCAAGGCTCGCAGCGGAGCCGACAAACTCCAGTGGCTCGCCCCCGAGCCCAAGTATGTAGTCGCGGTACCACTCCTGCCGGCGCTGGGACTGGCCCAAGACGGCGACGAGGTTGGCGCTCGGGTTGGCGTGCCCTCGAAGCCTTCACGAAAGTCGGGGACCGGAAGGGACCAGGCGGGCGGCTGGGGGAGGAGCAGGTACCCGAACGGGACCCCGGCAGCTCTCGCAAAGTCCTGGAGCTGCTTCAAGGTCGGGCGCGCTTCAGCGTTCAGCCACTTGTCCACCTTGAACCGCCGATTGAGGCCTTCTTGGTCGGCACCTGTGACATCCAGAGCCCAGGAGAGCACCGCCGGAGAGACGTCGACACGAATCGTCATGACGCCCTCCTTCAGGTATCGCCCAAGACTGGTCTGTTGCCATCCTGCCGCAGCCTGCCAGGTCGAATCCGGAGGACCGCGCAATGCGATTCTCCCAGTGTCGACTGCCGCGCCGACAGCCCGGGAGGAGGCCGTGGGCGGCCTGGCTCATTCGACGCTTCTCCGAGCGCGGCGCGTTGGGCGTTGCCGAAGCCTCTGGTCACGAGTCGGCATGCTTGACGACGTACAGCGGCGTGCGCCGGGTGTCGTCGTCGCGACGATACTGCTCGGAGTCCGTGGCGATCGGTGCGTGGAGCGTGGCCTCGACGACCGTGGCCCATTGGGTGCGCATCGGCTCGGGTATCTCTATCTCGTTCCAGAGGTCGATGAGGAGCGCGCCGTCGAGGTAGAGGACAAGGGTCGCCTCGGACCCGTAGGTGAGGAGCCGCTCGTAGACGTGTTTCCTGTCGGCGTGGATGGAGAGGTCCCACCAGACCTTGTCGTTGTCGTCGTCGATGAGGTCGAAGAACTTGATGGTGCGGAAGCATGCGGGGGCTTCGAGGCGCCACAGTCGATCGGGGACGGTAAAAGGGAACCGGAATCCCGGCGGCGCTGGGTGTTCGGTGAAGCTGACCCGCGGTTGGAGGGCGATGTTCCAGCCGGTGGCGTTCACGATTCGCTCGGCCACCGCGAGCCCTGGGCTCTTCCTGCCCCGCTCGTAGGCCGACAGCGTCGGCTGTGATGTCCCGGCGAGGGCTGCGAGCTCAGCCTGGCCAAGTCCGCTCGCGAGACGCGCTTCCTCGATGACCGTCCTCGGTTGTGGTCTCCAGTTCGTCACACCTGCATCGTACATATCTGTCCAGATCTAAATTCCGCGATCTGGGGAGGCTCGTGCACCTGCCTGTCGCCCAACCCGGGGCTGACAGGAAGGAGCAGCGTGATGAGCGTTGCCAAGTGCTTGGGCGTCGAAGACCTCGACGCTCCGAACATGCGAGAACTGCGAGCCGAGTGGCCGCGGTGGCGGCAGATGACGTCCGATCTGCCGGACGTCGATGACCTGAAGGACCTGCCGCGCTGGATGCAGGACGCCGAGCCGACCCGGCGCGACGAAGTGCTCGCAGCTCTCCGGAGGCTCGCCGAGGGTGACCGACGGGCGTACGGCCCTCACGTGGCTTCTGATGCCGGGAGCCGCGCGAATCGCCGGCCGCGTCAGTCGCCTGGCCGACGAGATCGACGAAATCGTGGCCGGCCAGCTTTGGGTCCAGATCTGCGAACACGACCCTACAGACGACAGATACGTCGCCAAGAAGATCCTCGACCGCGTCTACCGGGAGTCGATGGCCGAGCTCGGCGTCGGCGACCTCGCCAAGCGGCGTGATGAAACGTGGGCAATGACGGTGCTGGTCGATACCTTCGACGAGTCCATCCCCTTTGGATCTGCGGACGACGAGGTGGTGAGCAAGGAGGTCCTCGCAGATCTCCTTCAGCGCGGCATCGCTTCGGAAAGGTTGTCGGTGGGTGATCGTGACCTTCTGCTCGACCTCGCCCACGCGGCAGAGCAGATCGACGCTCCAGGGCGTCGGGGCCGGGGTGGGTTGATGACGCCGTCAGTCACGCAACTGGTGGAAGACGCCCACGCGATGTCTTCTCGCTCGATCCGTCGTCACGCGGCAGGTGCTGTCGAGGCAATTCGGCAGGAGGCCCAGGGCGGACACCTGGCGATGTGAGGCGGTCAGCCCTCCGGTGGCAGGAGGCCCTTCATCCGCTCGACGGCTTCGGCGAGAGGCGCCGGGCGTTTGTCGATGGTGAGCTGGATGGTCTCTGGATTGGTCGCGAAGTAGTGGTGAGCGAGGAAGTCGCGCATGTCCGCGATGTCGCTCCACGGGATGTCGGGCTCCGTCGTTGTCAGCTCGGGACTGATTCCCTTCACCGCCTCGCCGATCTCCAGGAGTCGCATGGCGACAGCGTCCATGACGATCTCAACCGGGATCGGGCCATGCTGGGGGTGGGAACGGATCGACGTGATGGCCGAGGCGATGTCGTCAAGGATGTCGGCGTCGGTACGGCTCACAGTGGCAGCAGGTCCCCTGCTGCCCGAGATCGCACGCGTTCCTTGAGGCCGTTGCGCGGCACCAAGTCGACGGGCACACCGAGCACGGCTTTCAGTTCGCGCTTGATGCCGATGATGTCGATGATGTCGGTCCCGGGGGCGAAATCGACAAGCAGATCGACGTCACTGTCTTCGCGATCGTCGCCCCGTGCGGCGCTGCCGAAGATCTCCGGGTTCGTGACGCCGTGACGGCGCAGCACCTCGAGCAGCTCGCCACGGTGGGCAGCCACACGCTTGCCCGTGGGACCGCTGAGCGGCTTCCGGGCGGGTGCCGCGGTCTCGGTCATAGATCCATCGTATCGGCGGTGCGGACACTTTCGCCGAGCTACATGCTCAGGCCCCGGCCGCTGTCGTGCTGCGGAGCGCGAGGGAACGGATCGATGTTCGGGGCTGGGCGGCTGTTCCTGGGCGCGGCCAGCTTGCGCACCCGATAGGCCAGCGCCGAGGTCGCGTGGTCGACGGGAAGTGGGCCACGAGTGGCGGCTCGGTGGAGGACCCGTTCGGCATCGACGCCGCGACGCTGGAGCTGGTCGAGGTGCATGGCCAGGTCGATGGTCTGGTCGTCGCGGTGGCCGACGTACTCGGCGATCCGGGTCTCCCAGACCTTCAGAGCGTCTCCACGGCGGGCATCGATCGTCCGGATCAGTCGCCGGTGGTGCGCCGCCTCGCGGTCGTGGTGGGGTGGCGGGCCGGCGAGGGTGCGGTCGTCGGGCCTGACGCCAGCTGCAGCACGCCAGACCGCGAGGTCGCCTCGAAGATCGGGGGTGAGGACGTCGTCGTAGCGCAGCGCCCAGTCAGGGACGGTCGAGACGGCGCGGTCGTGCACCTCGCGGGCCAATGCTTCGACTCGGCGGCCCCGGGCAGTCAAGTAGGGGCTCCAGGCGGGTTGAGGGTCGGGGTCGTCGGGTACGCCGGCCAGCCACGGCAGCGGACCCGGCGGGGCAGAGTCTGGGTCGATACCCAGCTTGGCGGCGACGAGCGTGTAGGCATCGGCGTACCGGGTGACGGCGTCCTGCAGATGCGCCTCGGGTGACATGGCGATGGTTCGTGTGGTCGTCGCCGACGTGGCCGCGCCGTCGCGGGCGAGAACACCTTGGAGAAGCTCGGTGGCTGTCGCCTGCCGCTCGATCGTGGGTGAGGGGAGTGCGTGGTCCTCGCCGGCCTCGGCGAGCGCGACGTGGACGTGGTTCTCGATCCGGCCGCGGGTGAGCATCGTGTAGAGCGTCTGGCGGGACTCAGCTCCGGTGACGATGCCGTGCATGGCGTCGGCGGTGAGGCCCTGAGCGGTGTGCACGGTGGAGGCGTAGCCGAGCTCGACGTGCTCGGTGACGTACGCCGCGGGCAGGTTGGTATACAGACCGGACTCGCGGTGCTGCACCGACAGGGCGCCGCCGTTGATGGCGGTGATGGTCCAGCGGTCGCCGTTCTTGACCCAGTCGGTGCCGCTGACGCCGAGTCGACGGTCGTTGCGGCGCGTGATGACCATGTCCCCGACCCGAGCGGAGCAGTCGTCTGAGAGGCGGATGGACTCTCCGGGCAGGTCGTGGGCAGCCTGTGCTCGCAGGTTGAGCTCACGCACGAGGTCCCGGGTGGGGGCCAGCATCAGGGAGTCCCGACCGTCAGCCTGGTCACGTGACCAGGCGCCGAAGACGGCATCGGTGCAGGTGATGGGGTCGCCGACGTGGATCCGGTCGTGGTCGAGGTAGAACCCGAGCGAGGCGTGGTCGCCGTCTCGCAGGTCGAGGGAGGCGGCAGCCTCGGTAGGGTCGGCGAACCGGACCAGCTCGTCCAGTCGGAGTGCTCCACAGGTGGTGCTGATGTCACGAAGAACGCCGCCGGCGCCGATGGCGGCGAGCTGCCGGTCATCCCCGATCAGGCGTACGACGGCTCCCCGGCCGACGAGGTGCCCGATGACTCGGTCGAGGGTGAGGGTGTCGGCCATCCCGGCCTCGTCGATCACCACCAGCGTGCCCCGGCCGATGGCCGACACCAGCACCGAGTTGCGGGAGTGGACCAGGTCGTGGTCGAGCTTCGCGAGGGTCTCGCTTGGCATCCCGGTCGCCTCGGCGAGCGCGGCCGCAGCGGCAGCCGACGGAGCCAAGCCGACGGCGTTCAGTCCACCCTCGGTCCAGACGCTGGCGAGCAGCTGCATCGCGGTTGTCTTGCCCGACCCCGCCGGAGCCAGTGCGAGCTGCACCCGAGCGCCGCTGGTGGCCATCGTCGTGACCAGCGCTTCCTGACCACGGTTGACCAGAGCCCCGTCGAGCCGGGCGGCCAGCACCGACAGCTCGACGCCGGCGCTCGGCCACGCGAAACCCTCGAGGCGCCCGGCCGAGGTGACGATCCGCTGCTCGGCGTCGAGGACGCGCTGGCTGGTGTAGTGGTCGCGTCCGGTGTGCCGATAGGCGCTCTCGCCGTCCCTGCGCCGCAAGCCGATCGGCTCGACGACCGGGTCCAGGTCAGGGGAGAGGTTCACCGACAGGGCCAGGACGTCGTCGACGACCCAGTTGACGACCTCCGCCAGTCGGTTCGCCGGGACCGCGACCTCGCGCACCTGGCGCTGTGCCTCAGCTCGCACGTGCTGGATCTGCCAGGTCGCGCGGTGAGCCTCGAGCTCGTCGACCACCCGGGCAGCGGTCGACTGCACCCATGCGACCGACACCCGTTGCTGCGCCCGGCGGGCGGGGTGCAGCGCCGCCACGACCATCCCGCTGACAGCCTGCGGCGAGCCGAGTGTCGCCACGGCCTCGGGCCGCCAGGCCGCCCGCTGGTCGACGTACGACCTGGGCTGATGCTTGGGCTCGCGCGTCTCCAGATTCGCCTGCTGAGCAAGTGCCACCGTCTCGGTCACCGTCGGTGGCCGGTCGTGAGTCTTGGCGAACTCCCGCGACAGCTCCCGTTGACGGGTCACGATGTCCGAGCGCCGCCGCGACCACCTGGCACAGAGCTCAGGCGAGACGCCGTCGATCTCTCGCACCGGCCGTTTGCGAGCTTGGGTGGTTGAGCCGGTCGAAACCCCGGCCCGCTCGACGAACTGCACGCCGAGCGCCTCGGTCAGCCGGTGTTCGAGTGCGGTGTTGTAGGTCTCCGACGCGGCGACGATGTGCTCGTGCAGCACGGTCCCGAAGATCGAGAGCCACTTGCCCTGCTGGGTCTGCACCTTGTTGGCGATCGCGACGTGGGTGTGCAGGTCCGGGTCACCGGCGCGGGAATCGCGGTGGGTGAACACGGTCGCGATCAGCCCACGGGTCTCGACCTGCCGGGCACCGTTGCGCCCCTCACGGGTGAACAGCACCTCGCGCTCGATGAATGTCAGCGCATCACGTACGGCGGCATCGTGCGCCTCCTCGATCGCATGGGCGACCTCCGCGGGCGCGATCGCCCACAACGCCGAGACCGACTTCACCGGTGAGAACGTCAGGTCGAACCCGGCCACGGCCGTCTGCCGAGGCCGCGAGTAGCGACGCAGCGCATCCGACAGCTCGCGAGCGGTCGCAGGTTCGCGCCCGTGCTCGGCGACGAACCGCTCCCGGGCGACCTCGCTGCGGATTCGGGCGAGCTCATCGTTCGATGGTTGAGAGCCGCGCGAGGAGACCCGCGCTCGCTGAGCCACCTCGGCGTTGAAGCCGTCGACGCCGCTGTTGTCGTAGGTCATGTACGCCGCCCCGAGCGGCTCACCGGTGAGCGGGTGCGACCCGGTGCCGAACAGGTGCTTCATCTGCTCGACGGTCACCTCGTCGCCGGCCTCCAGGCCGTCGACCCCCACGAGCCCGGAGCCCACCCAGCGCCCGGGCGACTCGCCCTTCGCCGAGTAGTAGTTGGCCAGGGGAGTGGCGCCCTTCTCCGTCGAGTCGAGCGCGGCGACCTGCCGGGTCAGGTACTCATATCCCGACCCCGCCGAGAGCTTGTGAAGCGTCATGGTCACATCCCAAACGACCGCGCGCAGAACGCGAGTGGCCACGGGACGGGCGGTGGATGAAAGAGGTGTGTGGGGGGATGAGAGGAGAGAGGAGAAGGGAGGGCGAGCGGAGAGGAGAAGGAGGAGAAGGGGGAAGGGGGAAGGGGAGAACGGGGAAGGTGAGAGCGGAGAAAAGGGTTGGCAGGGCGGTGGAGAGGTGAAGGCGATCGTGGATCCGCGTCCCGCCGACCGGGCTCTTCGGACTACTTGGTGGAGGCGCCCATTTCTAGAGCCGCGGCCACAGCCTCGAACTCGGCGAGCGCTGCGGTGAGGTCCTCCACGATCTCGCGGGCGATGATCTCGGGGGCAGGGAGGTTGTCGACGTCTTCCAGAGACTCGTCACGGAGCCAGGTGATGTCGAGATTGACCTTGTCCCGTGCGATGAGCTCGTCGTGGGTGAAGGACTTCCAACGCTCGGACTCGACTCGTTCTTCGCGAGCCTTGCCGGGCAGGTACGCCTCGACGAACTCTTCGAGGTGGTGACGGCGGAGTGGGTGCTGCTTGAGCGTGAAGTGCTGGTTGGTGCGCAGGTCGAAAACCCACAACCTCGAGGTCCACGGTTGCTCGGACGCCGGCTTCTTGTCGAAGAACAGCACGTTGGCCTTCACGCCCTGGGCGTAGAAGATCCCGGTCGGCAGTCGCAGCATCGTGTGCAGGTCGTAGTCAGCCAACAACTTGCGCCGTAGGGTCTCGCCGGCGCCGCCTTCGAAGAGCACGTTGTCGGGGAGTACGACGGCCGCGCGGCCGTTGATGTCGAGGATCGTTATGATGTGCTGGACGAAGTTGAGCCGCTTGTTCGACGTGGTGACGACGAAGTCCTGTCGCTCGACGGGCACGCTGGACGACGTCCCGAACGGGGGGTTCGACAGCACTACCGACCAACGCTCACCGGGATCTGCGATGAGGGCGTCTCTTACCTCGATCAACGAGTCGCCGTCGGCGGTGCCGATGCCGTGCAACAGCAGGTTCATCGCGGCGAGGCGGGCGGTCCCGTCGACGAGCTCGAACCCGGATACGAACTTGTCCCGCAGGTGTGCGCGCAGCGTTGGGGTCAGCGACTCGGCACCCCGGGCGGCGTGCTCGTGGGCGACCAGCAGGAAGCCGCCCGTCCCGCAGGCGGGGTCCACGACCGTGTCCTCGGGTTTGGGGTCGATGACGTCGACGATGCCGGCGATCAGGTCTCGGGGCGTGAAGTATTGCCCCGCGCCTGAGCCCTTGTCCGAGGCTCCCTTGGAGAGCAGCTCCTCGTAGGCGTCCCCCTTGAGGTCCGTGCCCGAGGCCGACCAGTTCTCCTGGTCGATGAGGTCGACGATGAGTCGCTTAAGCTTGGCCGGGTCCTGGATGCGGTTCTGCGCCTTGCGGAAGATCGTGCCGAGCGTGCCGGGCTGCTGCGCGAGGCCGACGAGGATCTCGGTGTAGACGACCTCCAGCTCGGTGCCCTCGGCGTCGAGCAACCTCTGCCAGGAGTAGTCGGCCGGGACGATCTGCTGCGGGTTCAGCTTCCGGATGCTGCGCTCGTGCGCCATCTTCAAGAACAGCAGGTAGGTGAGCTGCTCGGTGTACTCGATGACGCCCACACCGTCGTCGCGCAGGACATTGCAGTACGACCACAACTTGTCGACGAGACGACGCGAATCAGACACGAGTGGGAGTCTTTCAGGTCAGTTGAGAACCGTGGCCACAAGCACGCTCAGGAGCGGGCAGCTTTGAGGAATGCTGCGAACTCTTCGTCGGTCAGGTCGATGCCACCGTTGATGTCTGGTCCTTGTGCACTCGACAAGATCTCGTTCAAGCCGATCACCGCGACGTCGAGGTGCGTGGGCCCAGGAACATCGACCGGCTCCTCGTTGACTTCCAACGTCATGGCACTCACCTCCTGTTGCCGTTCGTGCCTGTTCGCCAGTCTGGCAGCAGACCCTGGGCAGGTCCCGAACCTCTACGGAACCCATCGTCCCTCCTGCCGCCGACACAACTCAACTACGAAAGCCAGCGCCGCTCGTCGAACAGCTTCATCAGGTTCCGCTTCGGCTTGTGGAGGGCCCGCAGCTTCGCGACGTACGGCGTGAAGTCCGCCTCCCGGCCGGCCGCGCTCATCAGCTCGCCGACGCGCACGATCAGCTCCACGGCCTGGGCGTAGGCATGGTTTTTCTTGGCGTCTATCGAGCGCTCGACCTCAGCCTGCCAGATCGGGATGGCCTCCAGAGGGTGCTCTTCTTCTCTGCGTCGGGCCAGCTCCAGCCACAGGTCGCGCCGGCACCCGGCGGCGCTCGCCTCGACCCAGGCCTGCTCGACGTCTCCGTCGAACAGCAGCACCTCGACCAGCGTCGAGCTGTCGGGCCCCGGCGCCCGCCAGCGCGTGGCGCGCCCGCGGGCCGGCTTGCGCTTGCCCTGGTCGATCCGGGTCGTCAGCAGATCGAGGGCTTTGTCGTGCCAGGCGGGCCACAGGTCGGCGTGCTGCGCATGCTCGGCCAACTGGCGGTAGGTGCGCAGTCCCGGCGCCTCACCGTAGGCCTCCCAGGTCACTCGTACCGCGTCCTCACCACGACCGGTCCGGTGGTACTCCTCGGCCGCGACCTCGACCAGCCGGGAGTCCGAGCCGTGCAGCGCCAGACCCTTCTCCGCCCACACCAGCGCGTCGTCGTACCGTTTGGCCTCCCGCAGGACCTCGGCGATGCGCATGAACTGGTACGCCGAGGACTGGTCCCGTGCAAGCACGTCGACGACCGCGTCGACGTCACCGGTCATCTCGGCCAGGGTCTGCATGATCTGGGTGATCCGGAACCGTCGCGACGACCAGCCGTGCTCCTCGTCCTTGGGGCCCAACGGTGGCAAGGCATCCCACTCCGCCTGAGCCAGCCGGCCGTACTCGGCAAGGCCCTCGGCGCCCGAGCACCTCGGCGTACGCGCTGGCGGCTCCGTAGAAGACCTCCAGATCCCCGGAGTGCCGCTCCCGGTCGAACAGTGTGCGGGCCAGTGTGACGGGGTCGGGCTGCAGTGAGGCGCACGCAGCGAGGTGCAGGTCCTGCAGCCGCTCGGCGATGCCCGACATCCGCCCGTCGGAGTCGTCGACCGACCCAACCGCATCCTCGGCCCGGTCGATCGCGTGCTCGGCCAACGCAACCACAGTTTCGGCGTGCCTGTCGTCGAGCAAATCCTGCAACGAGTCGAGAACAGTGTTGATGTTGGTCGCGTAGGCGTACATATCGCGGTAGCCGACGTAGTCGTGCACCACGAAGGCCTCGTCGATCGCGTGCCGGAACACCCCGAGCTGCGGCGGCCCGGCGGTAGCCCGCGCCGCGTCCATCCGCAGCCGGGCGTCGAAGATGTCGTCATCCGCGGCGCGCTCCACCAGCAGGTCGACCAACGTCGGGTGATCCAGACCTTCCAGGTAGCCGCGGACATCGATCACCGCTTCGGCCCGCTGGCCGGGATCTGCGACTGCGTCGGTTACGACCAGCGCAACCGCCACCGCGTGCTTGCAGAACCGGCTCTCCTGACCCACCGGGCAGGAGCAGTCGTACGCCGGGTCGTCGTCGAGCGACAGCTCCACTTGGTACGACGACGAGCCCCGCACCTTCGCCTTCACGGTCGACGCGGTGAGCGTCCGCTTGCCCACCCGCCCGTTCGCCGCGTAGAGCAGGCCGCGCTCGAACGACCGGCGATCCGCCATCGCCTCCACAGAACGGCGTGCGAACGCGTTGCGGAAGGCGCGGCCCGGCACGTCAGACACCTGCCAATGCCTCGTTCATGTCGGTGCTCGTCACATCGGGGGCCGCGCCAGTGAGGCGACCCGAGAACGCGGCGACGAGGAGAGAGCGGCGCAAGTTGGACTGGTGGCCCCTGGCCGCGGCCAGTTCGGCGTCGAGTCGTTTGACGGCGTCCAAGCGCTCTGCTGCCATGCCTACGATTCGTTCCTGCTCCTGGATGGGCGGGATCGGAAACTCGATCGGCTTGAGACGTGCGGCCGACAAGTGCGCGATGTTCGTCGTGATTCGAGACTCGCGCTTGAAGCGACCGGCCCGCATATGACGGCGGAACACGAGTAGCGCGAACTCGGGGAGGACATCGTGGTTGGCCTTGAAGCGGATCAGGCTGTTGGTGAATGCGGTCTCGGGAGGGTCGCCGCGGTAGATCGCCGGACGGCCGAGAAGATCTGGGGTCTGTCCTTCGTTAAGGAGAACATCGCCGGGGTGGAGCTTGAAGCGTGCGAACGTGTCCTCGGGCCAGTGCATTTCCATTACGTCAGACGTGTCGAGGCGGTCTTCGAACACGTTGGCCACGCGTAGGTATGGCCTCATGTTCGGACCGTTGTGCCAGTCGGGGTGGCGCTGGCGTCCAAGTCCGATCGTTCCTGCCTCCGCGACGGTCGCGCGCTTCCACGAGTCGGGGTAGGCACCCTGGTCCGGAATGAGGTCCAGCAGGACTGAACTGACCATCACGGCAAGTCGGCGCTTCCCGGCCGCGAGGTAGTTGCTGGCAGCGTCGAGGCGGGAGAGGTGGTCTTCGAGGAGGTCGACGATGCGGCGCTGCTCGTCAAGTGGCGGGATCGGCGTTGGCCAAGACGCAACGCGGGATCGTCCAAGGTGGTGGATGCCGACGCCGCGCGACTGCTCGACGAATCGTCCAGCGAGCGCCTGAAAGCGGAAGTAGTGCAGAAGGAACTTCGGCTCGTGAGCGTGTGGGCGCACTCGTATCAGAGTGTTCTGAAATGCGCAGTCGGCGATCTCGCCAGTCCAGAGGGCTGGCTTGCCCACCTCACCAGCGCTTCCTGACGCTTCGCTGAGCAAAATGTCACCGGGCTCCAGGCGGTATGTCTTCAACTCGTCGTCGGTGAAGTTCATGGACTTCACATCGTCGAGTCTGAGCCCCGACCAAGTCACGTTCGCTGCTCGCAGGTATGGGCGCATCGAGTCACCTCGATGGTTCTTCGGCGCGCGCTGGCGGCCAAGGCGAACCTCGGCAATCTCCGACAGCGGGTGGATCGGCCAGGTCACGCGGTGAGCTCCGTGTTGAGTTCGTCGATGAGTTGGGCGGCGCGGTCGCCGAGGTCGCGCAGCGCCCCGTCAGTGCCGCCACGTTCGGTGAAGGGGGCGTCGTCGAGGTCGGCGGTGTTTATGCCGGCGGAGGAAGCGATGACGGAGACCATCCGGTCGAGCCACCACCTTTCCTTGTCGCCGAAGGTCACGCCGGCCTGGTCCTGTTGGCTGAGCCAACCGGCGTAATTCTCGTGGACGCGGTCGGCGTACGGCACGAGCTCGTCGTCGGTGCCGACCGTATAACGCAGCAGGGACACCAGGTCGGTGAGCGTGTGCTGCGGGGTCTGCCGGACTCTGGGTCCGTCGATGGCGACGTAGGCGTTCCAGATGATGTCGGGGGTCCAGTTGTACGGCGGGCGAGCGATCCGGTCGGCGAGTTCGCGGATGTCGTCGAAGGCGATCCGACGGTCCTTGGCTTCGCCGATGAGCTGGATTGCGGTGATCTCGCTGCGGTGCTCGTCGAGGTAGGCGCGCCAGGAGTCGACGATGGACTTGGCGCGGCCGGGGTCGACGACGCCGTGGGCGTCGAGCAGGACGTCCTTGCTGACTTCGTCGATGACGCGGTCGTGGGTGGCGCGCAGTTCGAGGATGCGATGCCGTAGGGCTGGGTTGGCGGCGATCGGTTCGATGGCGGCGTCGATGAGCTCGACCAGCGAGCCGCCTGCGTCGAGGTGTTTGGCTTGGACATCGGGATCGACGGCGTCGACGAGTCCGCGGATCAGGTCGCGTACGGGGGAGCCGGCGACGGTGTCGAGTTCGGTGCGTTCTTCGGGCGTGAGCTCGACCTCGAGTTTGGCGAGGCGTGACGCCAGGGTCGCGGTCTCGTCCTCGGTGAGGTTGAGGGCGGCGGCCTTGTCGAGCAGCTTCTTCAACGGAACCGACTTGTCGCGGTTGAGCGGCGGGTCGACAAAGTCGTGCTCGGTGACGCCGACGGCGTCCACGATGACGAAACGGGTCTTCGCGGGGGCGTCGGGGGTCACGGCCTGGAAGTCGCCGGTGCGATGGTGCGCGCGCCGCGGCCCTTCATCTGCTCGAAGTACTGCGCGGAGCGGACGTCGCGCATGAAGAACACGCACTCCAACGGCTTCACGTCGGTGCCGGTGGCGATCATGTCGACGGTGACCGCGATCCGCAGGGTGGGCGAAGTACGGAACGCCTGCAGCTGCCGCTTGGGATCCTTGGCATTGTAGGTGACCTTGGCGGCGAAGTCGTTGCCCTTGCCGAACACCTCCCGCACTGTCGTGACGATCTCCTCGGCGTGCGCGTCGTCCTTGGCGAAGATCAAAGTCTTCGGCACCGCCGACCGGCCGGGGAAGATCTCGGTGAAGAGCCGGTCCCGGAACGTCTCCAGGACGGTTCGGATCTGTGACTTGGCTGTGACCGCCCTGTCGAGCTGCTTCTGGGCGTATTCGAGGTCCTCGTCGAGCGCCTCGAGCCGCTGGACGCGGGTACGACGGTCAACCTTCGGGACGATCGTTCCGGCCTCGATGTTGCTGCCCTGCTCGGAGATCTCGGTACGGATCCGGTACAGGTCGAAGTCGACGTTGACCCGGTCGGCGACCGACTGCGGATAGGTGTATTCGGAAACCAGGTTTTGTTGGAAGAACCCGAACGTCTGCTTGCCCGGGGTCGCGGTCAGACCGACGACGTGGGCGTCGAAGTAGTCGAGCACGCCGCGCCACACGCCGTAGATGCTCCGGTGGGCCTCGTCGACGATCACCAGGTCGAACGTCTCTGGTGGCATGTCGGGGTTGTAGGTGACGGTGACGGGAGCGGCGGGGACAAAGTCGTCCAGGCCGGGGTCGTCGCCGGCGGTGACCTCCTCGTTGCGGAGGACCTTGAACACGCGCTGGATCGTGGAGATCACCACGGCCGAGGAACCGAGCATGCCGGTGCTGGTGAGCTTGTCGACGTTGTAGATCTCGGTGAACCGGCGGCCGTCGCCGGGGGTG
>JALZBH010000224.1 GCA_030947625.1 Actinomycetota bacterium | reverse complement strand
ACATCGCCCCGAGCAGGGTCTTGACCTTGATCGCCGCACCGGTCTGGGTCCCGAAGCCGGACTTGGTCTTGAGCTTGAACTGCACCTCGACGTGGTCGCCCTGGAGCTTGACCTGGGTCACCTTGCCCACGCGTACGCCGGCAATGCGGACCTCGTCGTTGGCCTTGATCCCGCCGGCCTCCTTGAAGGCTGCGTAGTAGGTGTCGCCGCCGCCGATCAACGGCAGGTCCTGGGCCTTGAACGCGACCAGGATCAACAACGCGATGAAGACCAGGCTGGCAGTACCCACGATCACGGGGTTGCGCTCACGGAACGGCTTGCTCATCCGAGGTGACACCTCGGGTTGCTGGCAGCGCCGGTGGCGGGGTAGGTGATCGGGATCGTCTGGGGCGTACCCGGCACAGCGAGCAGACCACCGTTGGGCAGGATTACCTTTCCCTGGAACTGACACAGGTAGAAGTTGAAGAACGAGCCGTAGATCGCCGTCCGGCCGATCTTGGTGAGCTTGATCGGCAGGATCTGCAGGGCCGTGTCGAGGGCTCTGCGTCCGGCGTTGAGGTTGCCGGCCACATGGCGCAACCCGTTGATGTCGGAGACGAACGGCGGCCGGATCTTGCTGGTCAGGTCGGCGGTCTGCTGGGTCAGGTTCGAGACCGAGTTCAGCGATCCCAGTATCGCCTGGCGGTCGGTCATCAGGCCGCCCACGAAGTTCTTGAACTCGATGATCAGGGACGAGAGCTGCCGGTCCCGGTTGCCGATGGTCGTGAGCACCACGTTGAGGTTGGTGATCAGGCTGCCGATCACCTGATCCCGGTCGGCCAGGGTGTTGGTGATCGAGGCGGTGTTCTGCAGCAGGCCCTGCAGGTTGCCGCCCTCACCCTGGAACACCTGGACCATCTCATAGGACAGCTTGTTGATGTCCGCAGGCGTCAGCGCGGCGAACAGCGGCTTGAACCCGTTGAAAAGCACAGTGAGGTCCAGTGCCGGCTGGGTGCGCTGGATCGGGATGGTGGAGTTCGGCGGCAGCTCGGCGGTGTTGCCGACGCCCTGGGTGATCGCGACGTACCGCTGGCCCACCAGGTTGCGGTACTTGATGATCGCGTCCGAGCTCTTGTTGACCGTGGCCGAGGTGGCCACGTCGAAGGTGACCTGGGCCTGGGTCCGGTTGATGACCGAGATGTTCTTGACGCTGCCGACGCGAACACCGGCAATGCGCACGTCGTCTCCGCTGACCAGACCGGTCGCGTCGGAGAAGACCGCCTTGTAGGTCTGGCTCTTCTGGAACGACAGGTTGCCGATGAGTACGACGAGCACCCCGGTCGACAGCGTGGTGACGACCACGAACACGACCAGCTTGACCAGGTCGACGCTGGTCCTCTTGTCCAGGATGCTCATTGGACGCTCACCCTCGTTCCGGCCATCAGCGGCCCGAACAGCAACGTGGTGAGGTCGGGCACCTTGTCCACCGGCACGCCCATGACCGGCGCGATCAACGCGTCGACCAGACCCTTCTGAGCAGCGGTGCCGCCCGTGCCGACGCCGAGCCGCGGGGTGGCTCCGGCCTTCGCCTGGGGCACTCGGTCGAACCCGACGGCGGAGCGCTGGCCGTCACCGCGGCCCAGACCGTTGGCGCCGTCGTTGAAGTTGGGGGCGCCGTGGAACGGGTGCGCCTGGCTCCCGGGAGGGTTCGGCAGGCCGCTGCACGACGGGGCGTTGTCGGCGCCGTACACCGGGATGTCCTGGGGTCCGTAGCCGCGCGGCTGCGAGGGCAGCGTCTCGATCTGGATGTGGAAGATGAACCCGCGGAACGTGCTGGCGAGCCGGGGGGCCTGGCGGACGATGCCCTTGATCAGGCAGGGGAACTCCGAGGAGTAGCGCGCCAGCAGGGCCAGGACCGGAGCGCTGAGCTGGCCGAGCCGGATGATGTTGTTGCCGTTGGTGTTCAAGAACGCACGGGTCGTGTCGGAGAACGCCGCTGTCTCCTGCAGGAACTGGTGCAGCCTGGCCTGGCGGGAGACCAGGGTGTTGCCGGTCGTGACGGTGTTGCGCAGGGTGGCGGCGATCTGCGGCGTGACGTCCGCGTACGTGCCGCTGACCTTCGAAAGCAGGTTCAGGTCGTGGATCAGCGCCGGGACCTGCGGGTTCGTCCGCTTGAGGTAGTTGTTGAGCGTGACGAAGTTCTGGCCGATCTGGTTCCCGCGTCCCTCGAGAGCCGTCGCCACCGCGTTGAGCGTGTAGTTGAGGTCCGCCGGCTGGACGGTGCGCAGCAACGGGTAGAGGTCACTGAGGACCGCCTCGAGCTCCACCGGCAGACGCGTCTGGGCGATCCGGTCTCCGGGTGCCAGGGCGACGCCGGCGGGGTTCTTCGGGATGCTCAGCTCGATGTACTTCTCGCCGAAAAGGGTCTTGGGCAGGATCGAGGCGTGGACGTTCTTGGGGATCTGGCTGATCTTGCCCGGCTGGATGCCCAGGGTCAGCTCGGCGCCGTTCTTCTGTGCTGTCTGAGCGAGCACCTCCCCCACGATCACGCCCCGCACCTTCACGTCCGCCCGTGCGGGCAGCTGGAGGCCGGTCGCGTCGGTGTGCAGGCCGACCTTGTCGAACGAGGTGAAGCTCTGGTTGAACACCGCCTTCACAACCCACAAGCCGGACAGCAGGATCAGGATGAAGACCACCCCGAGCAGACGGTTGCCGAAGACTCCCTTGACCATCGCTAGCCCGCCAGCCTGACCGTGGTCGTCGAGCCCCAGATGGCCATGCTCAGGAACAGGTCGATGACGTTGATCGCGACGATCGAGGTCCGCACCGCGTGGCCCACGGCAACGCCCACGCCCGCGGGACCGCCGCTGGCGTGGTAGCCGTGGTAACAGTGGATCAGGATCACCACTACGGCGAAGACCAGCACCTTG
>JALZBH010000025.1 GCA_030947625.1 Actinomycetota bacterium | reverse complement strand
GCTCCTCACGCGGGGGTTTCCGGTGTGGCTGCTCGACGCGCTGCTGGATCCACTTGCGCTGCTCGGGGTCCTGGATGTGCATGTACTCGATGCCGACCGTGCGGCAGTAGGAGTCCCGGAGGATTCCCAGGATCGCGCGGAGCTTCATGAACCGGCGGTCGCCACCGAAGGAGCCGGTCGCGAACTCCCGGTCGAGATCCCACAAGGTCAGGCCGTGTGTCTCGATCTCGAGGTCGGGGTGGCTGCGCTGCTTGTACTCCAGCGGGTCGGTGTCGGCCATCATGTGCCCGCGCACCCGGTAGGCGTGGATCAGCTCGAGGATCCGGGCCTGTTTGCTGATCTCGTCGTCGTGGCTGGCCGAGATGTCACTGGACCAGCGGATCGGCTCGTACGGGATCCGCAACGCGCGGAAGAGCTCGTCGTAGAAACCGTCCTCGCCGAGCAGCAGGTTATGCACCCGCTTGAGGAACTCACCGCTCTGCGCGCCCTGGATCACCCGATGGTCGTACGTCGAGGTCAGCGTCATCACCTTGCTGACCGCGTTCCTGGTCAGCGTCTCCTCGGAGGCGCCTTCGAAGGCGGCGGGGTACTCCATCGAGCCCACTCCGATGATCGCGCCCTGGCCCGTCATCAACCGGGGGACCGAGTGGTTGGTGCCGATCGTGCCTGGGTTGGTCAGGCTGATCGTGGTGCCCTGGAAGTCGGCGACCTCCAGCTTGTTGTTGCGTGCCTTGCGGATGATGTCCTCGTACGCAGTCCAGAAGTGCGCGAAGTCCATCGACTCGGCTCCCTTTATGCTCGGCACGAGAAGCTGTCGGCTGCCGTCCGGCTTCTGCATGTCGATCGCCAGGCCGAGGTTGATGTGAGCTGGGGTCACCAGTGTTGGCTTGCCCTCGCGTTCGGCGTACCCGACATTCATCTCGGGCATGGTGTTGAGCGCCTTGACCAGTGCGTACCCGATCAGGTGGGTGAATGACACCTTGCCACCGCGGGCCCGAGCCAGGTGGTTGTTGATCACGATCCGGTTGTCCCACAACAACTTGACCGGGACCGAGCGGACGCTGGTGGCGGTGGGAACGCTCAGGCTGACGTCCATGTTCGCGACGGTGCGCGCCGGAGCTCCGCGCAGCACGGTGTACGTCGGCTCGTCGGTGACCGCTGCCTGCTCCTCCCAGGCGGGCTCTTTGGGCATCCGCTGCCCCGCCGCCGGCTTCTCCACGGCCGGCCTCTCAGCGGTCCGCTTCTGGGCTGACTTCTGGGCTGCCTTGGGTTGGTCCTGCTCGGCCTGGGTGCCGGACCCGGCCGAGCCGTTGGTCCTCGCCTCACTCGCGGGCTGCGCGCCACCGTTGCTGTGGAAGAAGTCCAACCAGGCCTTGTCGACGCTCTTAGGGTCCTGCTGGTACTTCTCCCGCATCTCGTCGACGAGCCACTCGTTGGCTCCGAAGGCGGCCATGGGGTTGGCGTCGGTTGGTTCGGGCACTGCTGACTTCGCCTCTTCCGGGTGCGTTGCAAAAGGAGGGTGCGCAGTCAAGGCTACCGCTCGGGCCTGGCGCGAACGAGCCGAAAGGCGTGCGGTGGGCGGCCGCGCAGGCTCAGCGAACGGCATAGTGGAACCAGACGCGGCGACGCCCCTTTCAGTGCGCCGTAGTCGACCGCCCATCGCGGCCGTCACCGCAGCGGATCGCCGGTCCCGGCGGCCGCACCATCCCAGCCGAATTCGACGTCACCTTTACCCTCACTTGCAATCTCACCCAGGAACGAAGCTGCCAGAGCGGGACCGTCCAGACCATGACAGCAGAGGTCGACGCTGCACAAGGCCAAAGTGATCCTGAAAGGCGCCGCTTGAACGCTCAACGTCCTCAGGAGGTCAGAGCTCCTTCTTCCGCAGCTGCCTGCGCTGGCTCTGAGCGGGCGTGTGCGAGCGAGTGCCAACCTTCATTCTGCCTTCATCTTGTCCTGCTTCCGTGCACTACGGGTCGAGGAGAGGGATACCCGAACGTCGTCGGACTGGTCGCCCCTACTTGCGCGCTCGACAAACCACTCGGTCATCGAGACCGTGTCATGCACGAAAGGAAGGACCAACATGTATCTCCGCGCTTGCCCGGGGACGAAGCTCGTGACGACGCCAAGCCGGAGAACGTCGAGGTCATCCGTGCTTTCGCAGCCACGAACAACCAGTGGTATCGCCGGCCGCGGTGCGCGAGGCCTGAGGATACTGATCCTGTGCGGGTGCTAGTGGTAGAGGACGAGCCGAAGATGGCCCACCTCCTGCGACGCGGCCTGTGCGAGGAGGGGTTCGTCGCCGACATCGCTCGGACGGGTGCAGACGCATTGCTGCGGGTGGCCGATACGTGCTACGACGTGATCGTGCTCGACGTCATGCTGCCGGACATGGAAGGCACCGAGGTATGCAGTCGGTTGAGAGCTGATGAAGTGTGGGCACCGGTCCTCATGCTCACCGCGCTGGACGCAATCGAAGATCGGATCGCCGGGCTCGACGCGGGGGCCGACGACTACCTCGTCAAGCCGTTCGCCTTCGACGAGTTGCTCGCGCGCTTCCGCGCGTTGTTGCGGCGCGGTTCAAGCGAGCGCCCGAGTGTGCTCGAAGTCCCCGACCTTCGGCTCGATCCCGCTGCGCATCGAGTGTGGGCCAACGGCCACGAAGTCTCACTGACCGCGCGCGAGTTCGCCCTCCTCGAGACGTTCATGCGTAGCCCAGATCAGGTGCTCACCCGGGACCAACTGCGCGAGCGCGTCTGGGATCTCGGCTATGAGAGTCGCTCGAACGTTGTTGATGTGTTCGTGCGCCTACTACGGGACAAAGTGGACCGGCACATCGGGCGCCAGTCGATCGAAACGGTCCGCGGTATCGGCTATCGGCTCCGTTCGCCAAGGAAATGATCCACCTGTCCTTGCAACTGCGGCTGTCGCTCGCGTTTGCCGCTGCCATGGCCGTGCTGCTGACGGTCGCAGGCACGTTCCAATATGGGCACCTTGCGAACGCCCTGTCCCAGGCACTGGACCTCCAACTGCGCCAGAGCGCTCAGAACCTGATTCCGGTGGTCACTCGCGCGAGAGGCGGGGGCAGCCCGCTAGCTGGGCATAGTCTCGTTGAGAAGGGCGAGAGTTTCGCCGAGGTGGTCGACCCAGGAGGCGCCGTCCTGGAAGCCTCGGACTCGCTGCACCGTGCGGTCCTGCTGGCACCTGCGGAGCTGGCTCGGGCCAGACACGGCGCCATCTTCTTGAACCGACCGCAGGTACCGGGTCTGGACGAACCGGCGCGGTTGCTCGCAGTCCCCGTCGTTCGGGCTGGGCAGCCGGCGGTGCTCGTGATAGGCGCGACCGCGCAGAACCGTGCCGAGGCTCTGGCCTCACTTCGCGCAGAGCTGTTCGTCGGCGCCCCGCTCACGCTGCTGCTGACCTCGATAGCCGGGTATCTGCTGGCCGGGGCAGCGCTGCGACCGGTCGAGTCGATGCGTCGGCGCGCCGCCAACATCACGGCACAAGACCCTGGGCAGCGGCTGCCCGTGCCGCCGAGGCGTGACGAGCTGTCCCGTCTGGGCCAAACCCTCAATGACATGCTTGCTCGGGTCGAAGAGTCAGTCGATCGAGAGCGCAGCTTTCTGGCCGACGCCTCGCATGAGCTTCGTACCCCGTTGGCTGCGCTGCGCACGGAACTGGAGCTGGCGTTGCGCCGTCCACGCTCCGCGGAGGACCTGCGGATGGCCGTTGAGTCGGCCGCTGAGGAGACCGAGCGGTTGTCGCGACTGGCCGACGACCTTCTGCTGATCGCACGTGCCGACCAGGGAAAGCTGCCGGTACGGATGGCGGCCATCGACTTGGGTGAGCTGATGGCGCGGGTCATGCGCGGAATCAGCTGGCCCCTCGGCAGGCAGGTCGCGGTTGACTACGGGGGTGTCCGCCAGATGACCGGGGACGCACTTCGAATCGAGCAGGCCCTGCGGAATCTGCTCGACAATGCGCTGCGGCACGGTGCCGGCGACGTCTCGCTGACTGCCGTCGCCGTCACGGGCGGTGTAGAGCTGCACGTCCGGGATCACGGACCAGGAATGCCAGTCGAGTTCGTACCGCGGGCCTTCGAGCGCTTCTCGCGGGCCGACGACTCCCGCGGTCCGCACGGCGCCGGTCTAGGGCTGTCGATCGTCCAGGCGGTCGCGGTCGCGCACGGCGGCACGGCAACTGCCGCAAACATGACCAGCGGAGGCGCAGACGTATGGTTGACCATTCCGGACCAAGACCCGATCGCCAGCGAGTCGACCAGACCCGGGTCCGGCTCCGCCAGGCGTGGTTCGGCCCGTGACGAGCCGCGTCCCCGCGGAAGCTACGCACGCGACTCGAACAGGTGAGCGTGCCAGGTAGCCCGCTCGGGCTGTGGGGCGCACCTCGGAACGGGTGTTGAAGGCCTGTTCCAGGATTCGTCTGACGCGAACCGACTCCCCAAGAACGCTCCGTCGATGCGGCCAGGAGCTGTGGTCACCCTGCTTTCATCGAGGCTTCATCTGCCGCACCTAGCGTGACAGGGGTGTTGAGCAGATCGATGGGCGTGCGGGTCAGTACGGCCTTCACGGTGGGTGTCTGCCTCCTTCTTGCGGGTTGCGACTCCGGGTCGAAGGCTGGTTCTGGGCAACCAGGCTCGTACCACGTCACGCCTTTCCACGCGTCGGACTTCGTCGATCCCCGGATCGGTTCGAACGCGTGGTTCCCGCTGGTCCCGGGGACGCAGTGGGTCCGCGAGGGAACCACGCTGATAGGCAACCGCGTGGTGCCTCACCAGGTGATCACCACCGTCACCGACGTGATCCGCATTATCGCAGGCGCACCCACGGTCTTGGTCTACGACCATTCGGTCGGTGCGGGCCAGGTAGTCCAAAATTCGATCGACTACTTCGCTCAGGACAAGAAGGGCAACATCTGGGATCTCGGAGGCGTCACCGAGCAGTTCGAGGCCGGACGCTTCGTTGCGGTCGACGAGGTGTGGTTGACGGGCGTGAACGGTGCGAAGCCGGGGATCCTGATGCCCGCGAATCCGCCTTCCACGCCGGCCTGGGTGATCGCCCAACCTCCCGGTGAGAGTGGCGACGCAGCCGCGTACGCCAGGATCCAGCCCCAGGAGTGCGTGCCCTTCGGTTGCTACCGGAACGTCTTGGTGATCGAAGAGGGCAAGCGGTCTGCGCTGAACAACGAGTTCAAGTATTACGTGCGCGGGGCTGGGCAGATCCGCAACGAGCCGCTCGGCGCGAGTCGCCATGCAGACATCGAGCGGCTCATCAACTTGACGATGCTGAGCCGGCAGGGTCTCGCCGAGGCCAGCGCAGCGGCGCTGCAAATCGATCGGCAGGCGGTCAAGGAGTGGCCGGCCGTCTTCGGCACGGTCCGAGCGAGTCGCGCTCCATGAACCGAACACGCAAACTCGTACTCGCGGCGACCGTTCTGGGTGCGCTGCTGCCAAGCGAGGGATGCGCCTTGGGGTCGGCCAGCAGCACGGCCCCGATCACCTACGAACGGATACCCTTCCGCGCCTCGGACTTCGTCGACCCGAAGGCCGCAGCCAACAAGTGGTTTCCGCTTACGCCAGGAACGCAGCTGGTCAAGGAGGGCACCACGCTGATCGGCAACCGCAAGGTGCCCTACCAGGTGATCACGACGGTGACCGATGTCGTTCGAGTGATCGACGGCGTAAAGACTGTGCTCGTCTACGACTACGAGCTCGGCACCGGGCAGGTGACTCAGCGATCACTCGACTACGTCGCCCAGGACCGGATTGGCAACCTCTGGATCATGGGGGGCGCGACGGAGTCGTGGGAGGCGGGGCGCTTCGTCGAAGTCGGTGACGTCTGGATGAGCGGTGTGGACGGCGCGAGAGCAGGCATCCTGATGCCGAGGGACCTGACGCCACGCTCGCCGGCGTGGGTCATCGCCCAGCACGGGCATGAGGAATCAGTCTCGAGGTTCGTGACGAAACAGAGGGTATGTGTGCCGTTCGGCTGCTTCTCTCACGTGCTGGTCACCCGCGAGGGCACAACAGCTGGACCGGACAATGAGTTCAAGTACTTCGCTCAGGGACTCGGCCAGATCCGCAACGAACCTCGCCGAGACAGCCGCCACGACGACACGGAGATGCTCGTCAACGCCACGCGGCTCAGCCCTGAGGGACTCGCAGCCGCCAGTGCGGACGCGCTGCAGATTGACCGGCGCGCCGCCAAGGCCTTCCCACATTTCTACGGCACGCAAACCGCGATACGGGCGTCCTGATGCCAGGTACGACTACGTCAACGCCGGCGCATATCCCGTTGCTGCACATGCGCGGGGTCTCGAAGGCGTACCACAACCCCAGCGAGACGAACGCGGTGTTCCGGGACGTTGATCTGGAGCTGCATCGCGGTGAGATCACGAGCCTCGTAGGCCCGTCGGGAAGCGGCAAGTCAACGATAATCTCGCTGATTGCGGGACTGATGGTCCCCGACGCTGGCCAGTTGGTCTTCGACGGGCGCGACGTCGCTGAGCTGTCGGACGCGGAGCGTTCCAATCTGCGTGCGAAACGGATCGGCACGGTCCTCCAGTCCGGGAACCTGCTGCCGTTCCTGACCGCTTCTGAGAACGTGGCGATGGCGATTCGGCTTGCGGGATCGCGGAGTTCGCCGAAGCGCGTGGCCTCGCTCCTGAATCAGGTCGGCCTTCCCGACCGAGCCGATCACCTGCCCCGGCGCCTCTCGGGAGGGGAGTCGCAGCGTGTCGCTCTGGCGGTGGCGCTGGCAAACGAGCCTGACCTGCTTCTAGCCGATGAGGTCGTCGGTCAGCTCGATTCCACGACAGCGCGGCTTGTCATGGAGGCCCTGAGAAAGGCGTGTTGCGAGCAAGGACTCACAGTACTGCTGGTGACGCACAGCCAGGAGGTCGCCGCCATAGGTTCACACATCGTCCGTTTGGTCGAAGGACGACTGGAGAAGGCATCATGACCACAGACCTCCGGCAGCCCGGCCCCCTGCGTGGACCGCAGGTCTCCGCCGGACGGATCTGTGTCGTCGGGCTCAGTATGGGGTACGCCATACCCGATGGCTGCGTGCTTGCGCTCGATGACGTCGCGTTGACGGTCGAGCCCGGAAGGAGTCTGGCGGTCGTCGGACCGAGCGGATGCGGGAAGTCGACGTTGCTCGGCATCCTGGGCGGGCTCGAGGTCCCGACGGCGGGCGAAGTGCGCGTCGGAGAGCACGTCATCTCGTCAATGCCCGATCAAGCGCGTGCAGCTCTGCGCCGGCGAGCCTTCGGTTTCGTGTTCCAACAGGACAATCTGCAACCCTTCCTCACCGTGTCGGAGAACGTCGGCCTGCAGTCGATCATCGCCGGCATCGCCGACGAGTCACTCCATCGGAAGTCCTTGTTGGATGCGCTCGACATGGGCTCGCTGTCCCACCGCTTCCCCGATCAGCTTTCCGGCGGCCAGCGGCAACGGGTGGCAGTTGCTCGAGCGTTGGTCCATAGCCCGGTCGTAGTGCTTGCCGACGAGCCGACGGGGGCCCTCGACGCAGCGAGCTCGGACAAGGTCGTGAAGTTGCTGCTACGCCTGCACAAGGAGCAGGGAGCGACTCTGGTGGTGGTGACCCACGACCGGTCCGTGGCCGAACGGATGGACGCTGTGGTTGAGATGCGCGACGGACGTGTGTCGAGAACGGACGTGCTGGGGACATGACGCTCGTCGGGTACGTGTTCCGGGACCTCTTGCGCAATCCGCGCCGTACGCTCGCGTCATTGGTTGGCGTGGTCATCGGCGTCGGCTTGTTCTCCGCGGTCCTGTTCTTCGTCGACGGGTCCGGCGCGTCCATGACGGCCAGAGCAGTAAAACCGCTGACGCTGGACATGCAGCGCGTCGTTACCTCGCCGCTCGGCGGCGGCGTCCGGCTCGAACAGGGGTTCGGGGCCGGCGCGCTCGATGTCGGGGTTTCGATGCGCGTGACGCTCACCGTGACCAATGACGGTGTCGCGCCTGCGCACGAGGTGGTCGTCCGAGACCGTCCCGCCGCGCCGCTCGCCTACGCACCGGGTTCGACGACGCTGGACGGGAAGCCGATCGGCGACGTCGGTGGCAGCATCCCACTGTCGCAGGGCTCTGCGGGCTTCGGATTCAACATAGGCGCCGTGGCGCCGCACGCGTCCCACACGATTACCTACGAGGTCAGGGCCGTGAGGCGCGTTCCGCGCACGTCGGACCTGCCGACGCACGCCACGATCTCGACCCGCGAGGCACTGACGCCCACCAGCGCTAACGCGCCGCGGCCGACCTCGCTCGCCCAGCTCGCCGACCAGCTCAGCAGTATCCCCGGAGTCGAGGGTGCCGACCCGCTGGTGTCGGTGGACATGGCCGCGGGTTCGATGAGCGCGAAGGGAACCAGCGTTCCAGGACCCGTCAAGCTGTTTGCCTTCGGCGCGACGTACCAAGCCCACTATCCGAGCATCAAGATCCTGTCTGGTCGGATTCGACCGAATCAGGTCCTCATCAGTGCGGAAACCGCCCGGGTGCTGAAGATCCGGGAGGGCGACCACGTAACGCTCACGCTGCCGGGCACGGCAGGTCCCCGGTCACTCGTCGTGAGTGGCATCACCGATCTCTCGCTGGCAAACCCGCTGTTCGAGAGCCGTCAGGCAGGCAGCCTCGAGAAGTTCCAGTACGTCCCCTACACCCTGGTCGTCGATCCGCGCGTCTTCCGCGACGTGATCACACCCGCCTTCGAGCAGGCAGCCGCAGGACGCGGCACCCGGACGAACAGCCTCCCACTCGAGGAAGTCGACATCCTGCTCGACCGCTCGAAGCTGAACCACGATCCGGCCTCCGCCGTTGCTCAGACTCAGGCTGTCGCGCGGTCGGTTCTCGAAGTGACGTCAGGTCACGACTATCTGATCGACAACATCACGAACACTCTTCTGGTGGCGAGCGGCGATGCCGCGATCGCGAAGCGCATGTTCTTGTTCCTCGGGCTACCCGGAGCGATCCTCGCCGCAATCCTCACGGCCTACGCGGGAGCTCTGCTGGCTGGAGCCCAACGTCGCGAGAACGCGCTCCTCCGCGTTCGCGGGGCACGACGAAGTCATTTGCTGTACCTGCTCGCACTGCGCACGTTCACCGTCGCGGGCATCGGATCGCTGCTGGGGACGGCCCTGGGGTTTGCGTCCGTGCTCGCCCTGCTCGGCGGTTCCGTCATATTCGCAGCGTCGAACGGGGCGCTCGTGCAATCCGCGTTGATCGGAGCGGTCGGCGGCATGCTCGTGACCGCGATCGCTCTCTATGTGCCCGGCAGACGCCTCATCACGCAGGAGATCAAACAGGAGCTCGCTGCGATCCCGCGTCGTGCCGTCCCGCTCTGGCGACGCTGGCACGTCCCGCTCGTCGTCCTCGTCGGGGCAGTCGGTGCACAGTTGCTGGCGCTTCGGCTCGGCGCGTTCAATGTTCCTCCCGGCTCGGTCTACGCGGGACAGTCGGTGTCACTCCCTTTGCAGTTGCTGGCCCCACCCATCGTCGCTTGGCTGGCGGGCACCCTGCTGATCGCAAGCATCATGCAGAGCGCGACCGCGCGCGCGGCTTCTTCCCGCACCTCACCGAGTCTCAACCGCCTGCTGTCCGGTGTTCTGTGGCGCAGTATCACCCGTCGGCTTGGGGCCATGACGGACGGTGTCGTCGCCGCCGGCTTGGTGGTCGGTCTCGGCGCCGCTCTCGCCTGCTTCACGACCGTCTACGACAACGCCAAGGTTGTCGACGCTCGGTTCCAGCTGGGATCCGATATCCGGTTGATCCCGAACCCCACCGGCGGAGACCCCCATCCGACAAGTCTCGCTGCGCGATTCCGTGTCGACGGGGTCGGTGGGGCAACCGGGGTGGTCTACAGCCGGGAGAACTCGGTGCTCACGAGCCCCGCAAACGAGGACGTGGCGACCCTCGCAGCAATCGATCCCGCTGCCTTCAACAAGGTTGCGAACCTGCAGGACTCATGGTTCGTCGGCGGATCTGCGTCGCACATGATGACGGCACTTCGCGAGCGGCCCGCCGGGGTTCTCGTCAACTCCGCCCTTGCCAAGGGGCTCAAGCTCAAGACTGGCGATACGGCGAAGGTGCTTTTCGGCCGCGGCACCAACAGTCAGACGCGGAAGACCGTCAAGGTGCTGGGGCTGTTCACCCAGTTCCCCGGAGCACCGGCGGGAACGGACATGGTGGCCAGCCTCCGGTACTACCAGGACGTGACCCGCCGGATGAACGCCGACTACTACCTCGCGTCCACCACCGACCGAAGTCGCCCGGGCCTTGACCGCGCCGTTCACTCGCTGAGGACCCTGAAGAGCTTTGGTCGGAACTTCACCGTCGAGACATCTGCGGCGACGCTCAACAAGGACCAGTCGAGCCTCACGGCACTCAACGTGCGAGGGCTCCTACAGCTCGATTCGTTCTTCACATTCCTCATGGCGGCAACTGCCACGGCGATGTTCGTATTCGGCTTGCTCATGCAACGCCGCCGTGAGTATGTGACCCTCCGCGCCCAGGGGCTCCAGAGCAGGGAGATCCGCATTCTCGTCTTGGCGGAGTCCAGCATCTCGGCGACGCTCGGCTCCGCGATCGGAATGCTCGTGGGCGTCGGAATGGCTTCTCAGTTCATCCTGGTCCTACGACCGATCTTCACGCTGCCTCCGCCCCTCCATGTGCCGGTCGCCGAGCTCGCGATTCTTGCTTCGCTCGTGCTCGTGGCCGCCGCGCTCTCATCGGCCGCCGCCGCCGTGCTGATCGGCCGCCTCAAGCCGACGGAGATGCTCCGCGACGATTGATCTCGTCAAGTCCAGGGCGGCGAGAGTATGAGGATCGTCGGGGTGTCGCGCCCGGCGCAGCGGGTTGGCGATCACCGCGTTGCTGCACCGCCGCCATGGGACCTGGCCACAACCTAGGCCACACCGCTGTCAGTCGCGGATGAGTCCGGGTGGCAGGGCGTCTTGGTCTGGGGTGACGCGCCTAGCGTTGACGAGGGGTTCATCGTGGAGGGCTTCGATGACGTCGAGCGACCCGCCAATGCAGGACCAGGTGTCGTCCCAGAGGGCGGAGACGAGCCAGGAACGGTCGGCGGGGAAGAACAAGTCCGGCAAGGTGCCGAACGCCGCCCGCATATGGCCGGTACGCCAGGTCAGAGCCTGGTCGGGTCCGGCTTCGACCAGCACGTAGGGCCACTGCCAGTACAGCGACACTCGCGGGGCCTGGTCGAAGACGATGTCGTGGGCCCCCGTCTCGAGGTAGCCCAACCACCATGGTTGGTCAGAGGTGTGCTCGACCAGCTGTTCCACCACGGCACGCTCGTGGGCGGTGGTCTCGACGCCGTCGCGTTCGTAGAAAGTGGCGTACGCCTCGAAGACCGGTGGGATCGCCAGGGTGATGGACAGACCATCGGTTGTCTGGTTCGAGATCCAGGCCACGTCACTCGACGTCCCGATCCGCCAGCTTCGTCCGTCCTTGATTACTTCCACGTGACCATCGAACCGCATCGGTCACCGGGCCGGCACGCCATTTGGTCACACTTCTTGGAGCTGGGACGCAAGCGTCGGCCATTTTCGAATGCGGCCTTGGCATCGCGCGGCTGTCCGGCACCTGACTGGAGGTTCAAGACTCGGGTCCTCCGGAACCGCGGGTCGTCCGCTCCACCGGGACAACGGACCGTGGGCGGCCGAGCAGTCGAGACATCACCGGGCGCCCCTGGCAGGATTCGAACCTGCGCTCCCGCCTCCGGAGGGCGGTGCTCTATCCCCTGAGCTACAGGGGCCAACGGTGTGGCCGGGGTCCCTGGCGAGGCTACCGCAGCGACTCGTGACTGCTCGAATCCCGGCCAACGTCATACCGCCGGGTCGTCGCGGGGACCGGGCGGCATGACGTCCGAGGAGGGACTGGCGAGCGGGCGTCGATACGCTTGGCCGGTGACCCCCGAGCAGCTCTCCGACGCGATCGTGGCCGCCCTGAGCTCGCTGAGCGACGAGGGCTCCCTGCGGCTGCCCGACGGGGTGCCTGACCAGGTCGTCGTGGAGCGGCCGCGGAGCAAGGAGCACGGCGACTACGCGACGAACGTAGCCCTGCAGCTGGGCAAGAAGGCCGGGTTCGCCTCCCCGCGAGATCTCGCCGAGCTCCTTGCCGGCCAGCTGGCTGTAGCCGAGGGCATCGCGAAGGTCGACATCGCCGGACCCGGATTCCTCAACATCACCGTGGCCGCCGACTCGCAGGGCCAGGTCGCCGCGGACGTGGTGGCTGCCGGTACGTCGTACGGACGGACCGACACACAGGTCGGTCACAACGTCAACCTCGAGTTCGTCTCGGCCAACCCGACCGGGCCGGTGACCTTGGCCTCGGCCCGCTGGGCTGCGGTCGGCGACGCGGTCGCTCGGCTCATCGAGAGCACCGGAGCGCGGGTCAGCCGCGAGTACTACTTCAACGACCACGGCGCCCAGGTCGACCGCCTTGCGCGTTCGCTGCTTGCCTGGTCCAAGGGCGAGGAGGTGCCCGAGGACGGCTATCTCGGCAGCTACGTCGAGGAGCTCGCCCAGCAGGTGCTGGTCCAGCATCCGGAGATCGTGGATCTGGACGACGCGGCTGCGCAGGACGCTTTCCGCCAGTACGGCGTCGAGCTGATGTTCGCCGAGATCAAAGCGTCGCTGCACGACTTCGGGGTCGACTTCGAGGTGTACTTCCACGAGAACGACCTGCATCGCAGCGGCGCCGTACAGCGAGCCGTCGACCGGCTCACCGAGCTCGGCAACACCTACGAGAAGGACGGCGCGCTATGGCTGGCCACCGAGAAGTTCGGTGACGACAAGGACCGGGTGATCATCAGGTCCGATGGCAACGGCAGCTACCTCTCCGGGGACCTCGCCTACTACCTGAACAAGCGCGAGCGCGGGTTCGACCGGTGCCTGATCCTGCTCGGTGCCGACCACCACGGGTACGTCGGACGGCTGATGGCGATGTGTGCCGCCTTCGGCGACGAGCCAGGAGTCAACCTGGAGATCATCATCGGCCAGATGGTCAACCTGCTCAGCCACGGCAGCGTGGTCCGGATGGGCAAGCGAACCGGCAACATCGTCACGCTCGACGACCTGGTGGAGCGCATCGGCAACGACGCCGCCCGCTATGCCCTGGTGCGCAACTCGATGGACGGCAACCTCGACATCGACGTCGACCTGTGGACAAAGGCGACCAGCGACAACCCGGTGTTCTACGTGCAGTACGCCCATGCCCGGCTTGCCTCGATCCTGCGCAACGCCGCCGAGCTGGGAGTCCCTGCCGGAGGTGGCGGCTTCGACCCGGCGTTGCTCTGCCATGAGAAGGAGGGCAACCTGCTGAGAGCGCTTGCGGAGTTTCCCCGCGTCGTCGCCGGCGCCGCCCAGCTGCGCGAGCCGCATCGCGTCGCCCGCTACCTGGAGGAAACCGCGTCGAGCTTCCACAAGTTCTACGACAGCTGCCGGGTGCTTCCCATGGGCGACGAGGAGCCGAACGACCTGCATCGGTCGCGGTTGGTGCTGGTCGAGGCGACCCGGGTCGTGCTCGCCAACGGCTTGCGGATGCTGGGCGTCTCGACCCCGGATCGGATGTGAGCTAGGTGCGTGCCCACGAGGCCGGCTGGGCCCACGCCGCGGTCTCGGCCCGCGGCCCGGCGTGGCTGCGCGAGCCGGACGAGATAAACGAGCTGGTGCCGGCCCTGTGGTCCGGCACAGCACGCAAGGTCGACGGGGTGCTCGAGATCGGCGGGGTGCGGCTCACCGATCTGGTGGCCGAGCACGGTTCCCCGGCGTACGTCTTGGACGAGGCGGACTTCCGCGTCCGGGCACGAGCATTTCGCGACGCGTTCGACGGGTACGACGTCTACTACGCCGGCAAGGCCTTCCTGTGTACGACGGTCGCTCGGTGGATCGCCGAAGAAGACCTGCGTCTCGACGTCTGCACCAGCGGCGAGCTCAGCGTCGCCGAACGAGCCGGCTTCGACATGAGCTTGATCGGCTTTCACGGCAACAACAAGTCGGTCGCCGAGCTGGCGCGTGCGGTCGACCTCGGAGTGGGGCGAGTGATGCTCGACTCGTTCCACGAGATCGACCGGCTCTCTTGCATTGCTCACGAGCGTGGACGCACGGCGCGAGTGATGGTACGGGTGACCGCGGGCGTCGAGGCCCACACCCACGAGTACATCGCCACCGCCCACGAGGACCAGAAGTTCGGCTTCTCGATCGACAGCGGCAATGCGCTCGACGCCGTCCGCCAGATTCAGGCCGACCCCCGGCTCGAGCTTCTTGGCCTGCACAGCCACATCGGCTCGCAGATCTTCGAATCCTCCGGCTTCGAGGTGGCCGCGAGGCGCGTGCTCGCGCTGCATGCGCAGATCCGTGAGGAGCTCGGCGTCGAGCTGCCCGAGCTGGACCTCGGTGGCGGTTTCGGCATCGCCTACACCACCCAGGACGATCCCGCGGAGGCCGCACGGCTGGCTACCGAGATGACCAAGATCGTCACCGACGAATGTGCCGCACTTCACCTCGCCGTACCCCAGCTCTCGATCGAGCCGGGACGGGCGATAGCCGGGCCGGCCATGTGCACGGTCTATGAGGTCGGCACGGTCAAGGCGGTCGAGCTCGACGGCGGGGCGGTGCGCACCTACGTCTCCGTCGACGGCGGGATGAGCGACAACATCCGCACTGCGCTGTACGACGCCGACTTCTCCTGCACGCTCGCCAACCGGGTGTCCGACGCGCCGGTGCTGTTGACCCGGCTGGTCGGCAAGCACTGCGAGGCCGGGGACATCGTGGTCAAGGACGAGTTCCTCCCCGGTGATGTACGACCCGGCGACCTGGTCGCCGTACCCGGCACCGGTGCGTACTGCCGCTCGATGGCCAGCAACTACAACCACGTGCCGCGACCGCCCGTGGTCGCAGTCCACGACGGTGGCGCGAGGGTCCTGATCCGCCGCGAGACCGAGGACGACCTGCTGAGACTCGACATCGGCCCCACGGCGCCGATGGGAGGATGACGCCCATGGACGGCTCCCCGGTTCGCGTGGCCATGTTGGGCTGCGGTGTCGTGGGCAGCCAGGTGGCCCGGTTGCTGCACGAGCAGGCGGCCGACCTCGCGGCCCGGGTGGGCGCTCCCGTGGAGCTGGCCGGCATTGCCGTACGCCGGCTCGTGCTGGCGCGCGACATCGATCTAGACCCGGCGCTGTTCACCGCCGACGCACACGCCCTGGTCACCAGGCCGGACGTGGACGTGGTCGTCGAGGTGATCGGCGGCATCGAGCCGGCGCGTTCGCTGATCCTGGCCGCCCTGGATGCCGGTGCGAGTGTGGTCACCGCCAACAAGGCGCTGCTCGCCGAGGACGGCGGCACGCTGTTCGCTGCCGCCGAGAAGGCTGGCCGGGATCTTTACTACGAGGCCGCGGTCGCCGGCGCGATCCCGATCCTGAGGCCCCTCCGGGAGTCGCTCGCCGGGGACCGGGTCACCCGCGTGCTCGGCATCGTCAACGGCACCACGAACTTCATCCTCGACCGGATGGACAGCCAGGGCAGCGGTTTCAGCGAGGCGCTCGAGGAGGCCCAGGACCTCGGGTACGCCGAGGCCGACCCCACCGCCGACGTCGAGGGGTTCGATGCCGCTGCGAAGGCAGCGATCCTGGCCAGCCTTGCCTTCCACACCCGGGTGACTGCGGCCGACGTACACCGCGAAGGCATCGCCGAGGTCACCGCGGGAGACATCGCGTCGGCTCGGCAGATCGGATGTGTGGTCAAGCTGCTCGCCATCTGCGCCCTGGACGATGGTCCCGCAGGGCTGGCCGTCTCCGCCCGGGTGCATCCGGCGATGATCCCGCGGAGCCATCCACTGGCCAGTGTGCGCGAGGCGTACAACGCGGTGTTCGTGGAGAGCGAGGCCGCCGGACAGCTGATGTTCTACGGTCCGGGCGCGGGAGGCTCACCCACCGCGAGTGCGGTGCTCGGCGACCTGGTCACGGTTGCCCGCAACCGGATCGGCAGGGTCCGCGGGGCCGCCGACTCGTCGTACGCCGATCTACCGGTGCTGCCGATAGGCCGCACCCAGACCCGCTACCACGTGCAGCTCGACGTCGACGACAAGGCCGGCGTCCTGGCCGCGGTGGCACTTGCGTTTGCGGAACACGATGTGTCGATCCAGACCGTCCGCCAGGAAGGTCGTGGCGACGATGCCCAGCTGGTCGTGGTCTCCCACCAGGCAACGGACGCGGATCTTGCCGCGACCGTGGAGACCCTGCGTGGCATGGCGAATGTCCGCGAGGTGACCTCGGTCATGCGCGTCGAAGGCGACGCAGAATGAGCCTCGGATGATTGCCCCACGAAACCGCTCGCATCACTTGCGCTTCCGCGGGGGCCCCTAGTGACCCACCAGTGGCGCGGGGTCATCGAGGAGTATCGCGACCGTCTCGACTTGCCCGTCGGCACTCCGACGATCACTCTGCGCGAGGGCGGCACGCCCATGGTCGCCAGTGGCTGGCTGTCCGCACTGACCGGCGCGGAGGTGTGGCTCAAGGTCGAGGGCGACAACCCGACGGGCTCGTTCAAGGACCGCGGCATGACCGTCGCGTTGTCAGTGGCGGTGGGCGAAGGAGCCGAGGCAGTCGTCTGCGCCTCTACCGGCAACACCTCGGCCTCGATGGCTGCCTACGCGGCACGAGCGGGGGTCAAGCCGCTCGTGCTCGTGCCGCAGGGCAAGATCGCCGCCGGCAAGCTGGCGCAGGCGATCGTCCACGGCGCCCGCGTGATCATGGTCCGCGGCAACTTCGACGACTGTCTGCGCATCTGTCGAGGTCTCGCCCAGGAGTACCCCGTTGCGCTGGTCAACTCGGTGAACCCACGCAGGTTGCAAGGCCAGAAGACGGCGTCGTTCGAGGTCGTCGACTTCCTCGGGGACGCACCGGACGTGCACGTGCTCCCGACCGGCAACGCCGGCAACATCTCGGCCTACTGGCTCGGGTACACCGAGTACGCCGAGGACGGCCTCATCTCGCGCAAGCCGGTGATGCGCGGTTGGCAGGCCGCCGGCGCCGCGCCGTTGGTCGACGGCGCCCCGGTCGCCCACCCCGAGACGGTTGCCTCGGCCATCCGGATCGGCAACCCGGCCTCGTGGAAGCTGGCGGTCGAGGCTGCCGAGCAGTCGGGTGGCATGTTCCGCAAGGTCAGCGATGCGCAGATCCTGGCGGCCCAGGGTGAGCTGGCCTCCCGCGATGGGGTGTTCGTCGAACCGGCCTCGGCGGCCGGTGTGGCCGGCATGCTGCTCGAGCACGGAGAGGGCGCGAACCTGCGTGGTCAGCGCGTGGTCGTGACCGTGACCGGACATGGGCTCAAGGACATCGACACCGCGCTGTCCTCGTTCACCGACCTCGTTGACACGGTGTGTGACGCCGACCTCGCCTCGGCGGCCCGGGCCGCCGGTCTCGACTGATGGCCGGTTTTGTCGACGGGCCGGTGAGCGTGTCCGTTCCGGCGACGAGTGCGAACCTCGGACCCGGCTTCGACTGCCTTGGCTTGGCTCTGGAGCTGCGCGACACGTTGGTCGGTCAGGTGACGAGTGGCGGCCTGGCGGTTGGGGTTCGCGGCGAAGGCGCCGACGAGGTCCCCCGCGACGAGAGCCATCTCGTGGTGACGGCAATGCGCGCTGCCTTCGACGCAATGGGCGTCCAGCCGGCCGGGCTCGAGCTGAGCTGCCGCAACGTCGTACCCCACGGCCGCGGACTCGGTTCCTCCGCCGCAGCGATCGTCGGCGGCATCACCCTTGCCCGCGCGCTCGTCGCCGATGACGTACGTCGACTGGACGAGATGGGAACCTTGACACTGGCCAACTCTCTCGAGGGTCATCCCGACAACGTCGCCGCCGCTCTGCTTGGCGGACTGGTCGTCTCGGGGCAACGTGGGGGAGAAGCCTGGGCAGTGAGCGCGCCGATCGACCCGTCCGTCGGCACGATCGCCTTCGTACCGTCCCAAGGGGTCAGTACCGAGGGGACGCGGGCATTGCTACCGGTGTCGGTTCCGCATGCAGATGCGACTGCGAACTCGGGACTGGCGGCCCTGCTCGTCACTGCACTGGGCGGAGCGACCGACCAGCTGCTGCGAGCGACCGACGACACGTTGCACCAGCCCTACCGCGAACCGGCCATGCCGGAGTCGCTGAGGCTGGTCCGGACGTTGCGCGCGGCCGGACTCCCGGCGTTCCTCTCCGGAGCAGGACCGAGTGTGCTGACCTTTACCCTGGCGGGGGTCGGCGCGCAGGCTCTCGCCCACTGTCCGGATGGCTGGGCCGCGCTGGAGCTGGCCGTGGCCGCGGACGGTAGCCGGGTTGACTAAGCATCGAGTGAGCTCGAGTGAGCAGGTCTAAGTGCGGATCTCGTACCGGTGCTGCTAACATGGTGAGCGTGTCGTGACCCGACGCACCAAGAAGTCTTTGGTGCAGTCGCCGTCGTCAGGCACACATCACATCCGATCGAATCCCACGGATCCTGCGTGCGTCGTGCCCGGACCCCGCGGCTGCAGATCGGGCTTTGGAAAGGCGCGTCCTGGGCCAACGGCCCAGAAGACCGACAAGGGGAAGGACCCCCATGACTGAACTCACAGACACCGCTCCGGCTGCGTCCGGCGACAGCGCCAAGCGCAGCGGCGGGGGTGCCAAGACCGGACTCTCGGCGATGTTGCTTCCCGAGCTCAAGCAGGTTGCCGGCGGCCTCGGGATCAAGACCACCGGCATGCGCAAGGGCCAGCT
>JALZBH010000223.1 GCA_030947625.1 Actinomycetota bacterium | reverse complement strand
AGCCTTCTCCTCGTCGCGGCGGCCGCCGCCGAACGCGGCGGTGAAGCCCTCCTCCTCGATGACGTGGAGCAGCGTGCCGATCTGCAGTCGGTTTCGCGAGGTCTTGCCGTCTTCGACAACGATGCCGTCCGCGATCGCCTTCTCCACACTTGCGACGACCAGGCGTACGCCGAGCCGGCTCACCCAGTGGTCGCGGGTGGCGAGCACCTCGGGGAAGTCGTAGCCGGTGTCGACCTGGAGCACGGGGAAGGGGATCTTGGCCGGGTAGAAGGCCTTCTCTGCCAGCCGCAGCATCACGATGGAGTCCTTGCCGCCGGAGAACATCAGCACCGGCTTCTCGAACTCGGCCGCAACCTCCCGGAAGATGTGGATCGACTCCGCCTCCAGCTGGTCGAGCTGGCTCAGCTGGTAGTCGGTAGGGGTCAGGCTCATCTTCGGTGGTCGCCCTCTCGTCGTGGGAGCAGCCGTCATCGTATCGGGGCCGGCCGCGGTCGGCCGCCGGCCGGGCTGGCCGCTGCGGCTCGGCACGCCGCATGGCAACATTTGGGCCGTTCGCAACAGCAGCAGACCTCTGCCGAAGCAGGAGGACCTCACATGGTGATGGGCCAGGGACTGGACGGCCGACGCGTCGCGGTGTTGGGCGGCACCGGCCCCCAGGGCCGAGGACTGGCCCGCCGCTTCGCCGCGGCCGGGGTGCCGGTGGTCATCGGCAGCAGGAGCGCCGACCGAGCCAGGGAGACCGCCCGGGAGCTGGCCCGGTCCGTGGCCCGGTCCTCCGTGGGCGCGGTCAGCGGAGCCAACAACGCTTCTGCGGCCGAGCAGGGCGACCTTGTCGTCGTGGCAGTGCCCTGGGCGGGACACGACGACCTGCTGAGGTCGCTGAGCGATGCATTGGCTGGCAAGGTCGTCGTCGACTGCGTGAACCCGCTCGGCTTCGACAAGCAGGGCGCCTATCCGTTGCTGGTCGAGGAGGGTTCGGCCGTCCAGCAAGCCGCAGCACTGCTACCCCAAAGCAGCGTGGTGGGCGCCTTCCACCACGTCTCGGCGGTGCTGCTCGAGGATCCGGAGGTCGCCCTGGTGGACACCGACGTACTCGTGCTCGGCGATGACCGGGAGGCCACCGATCTCGTGCAGCGTCTGGCCGGGCTGATCCCCGGCATGCGCGGGGTGTACGCCGGCCGGCTGCGCAACGCGCACCAGGTCGAGGCGTTGACGGCAAACCTGATCGCCATCAACCGACGCCACCAGACCCACTCGGGCGTGCGGGTCACCGGGCTGTGAGAGCCAGATGAGCCAGATCACCAGGGTCGCCCTGGTGCCTGCAGTCCCGGCGCTGCTCGAGGAGTACGCCGGGCTGAGCGATCCGGTGGCCGAACTGCGCTCAGCCTGTCGCAAGGCCGTTACCTGGCTGGTCGAGGGTGGCCCGGCGGAGGTTGTCGTACTCGGGGACCGGCGGGTGACCCACGGGATCGCCGTACCGCGGTCCGAGCGGGTGGCCCGCAGCCTGCTCACCGAGACCGGCTTCACCGGCCGGATGAGCCGTGACGGGCTACCTACGGAGGACATCCGTGACTCCGTCGTACTCGTCCTCGCGAACGGCAGCGCCTGCCGTGACGAGCTGACACCCAGCCGTCTCGATGAGCTGGCGGCCGAGTTCGACAGGCACCTCGAGGCGCTCCTGTGCGCGGGCGACGGGCGGGGGCTCCGGGCATTGGACGCGGCTCTCGCCGGCGAGCTGCTCGCCGACGGAGTGCCCTCGCTCCAGACACTCGGTGAAGTGCTCGGCGAGCACTGCGCGGGCACGGTCGACTACTCCGACAGCCCGTTCGGAGTCCAGTACTGGGTGGCGCGGTGGCGCCTCGACGAGAGGCAGGGAGCATGCGCGTCCTGATCGACCACGAGTCCGGGCAGGCGGGGGAGCGCCCGGACCTGACGGCGGCGTACGCCGCACCTCGCCAGCCCTGGCTGCGCGTCAACATGGTTGCCACGCTCGACGGAGCCGGTACCGGCAGCGACGGCCGGTCGGGCTCGATCAACAACCCCGCAGACAAGCGCGTCTACGACATCCTGCGCCAGCTCGCGGACGCGATTGTCGTCGGCGCGGGGACCGCCCGGGTCGAGGGGTACCGGGTCACCGACCGGCCAACCGTCCTGGTCAGCCGGCGCGGTGAGGTGCCCGAAGGGCTGCGTGGGGGGGTCCCCGGGGCCGTTCTGCTGGCGACCTGTGCGAGCTCCCCGGGCCTGGTGACCGCCCGGTCGGTCCTCGGCGAGGACCATGTGATCGTCGTAGGCACCGACGAAGTCGACCTGGCCGAGATGAAGGGCAGGCTGGTCGCACGCGGGCTGACCAGCCTCCTGTCCGAGGGCGGTCCGCATCTGCTGCGTGATCTGCTCGACCAGGGGGTTGCCGACGAGCTGTGCGCCACGATCGTGCCGCGACTGGTCGGGGGCGACCACACCAGGATCACCGCCGGTGCCGGGATCGAGGTACCACTGCGGCTGCGGGTGCTGCTGGAGCACGACGGCACCTTGCTGGGACGCTGGTTCGTCTAGTCGGCGACCGTTGCCTCAGAGCGCCGGTCGGGCTTGCCCTCGAGGTCGGCCACTGTTGGTGGCTGAGCGCGCTGGTCGTGCTCGCCCTCGAGTTCGGCAACCGTGGGAGCACCTCGCATCGGCAGGCCGACGCTTCGCCGCAGCAGCCCCCAGACGATGGGGATCAGGACGACGAGGCCGATCCCGATGGCCGCGATCAGCATCGGATGGGTCTGGTCCTTGCCCGCCCCCAGTGGCGCCCAGCCGGCCTTGTCGAGCAGGGCCACGCCGGACATGGTCAGCACGATCACGATCCCTCGCCGGATGATCGACTGCGGCACCCGCGGCGCGATCCGGCTGCCCAGGATGCTTCCCGGCACCGAGCCGATCATCAGCGGCAGCGTGATCGACCAGTCCAAGCCGTGCACC
>JALZBH010000108.1 GCA_030947625.1 Actinomycetota bacterium | reverse complement strand
CCGCCGACCAGTACGCCGACGTGCGTGCCGAGGGCACCACCGTGGACGTACGGCGACACGGCCGCGGCGACCTTGGCCGCCGACAACGGGCCGCCGGCCGCCGAGGCAACCGGTCCTGCCGACGCTTGAGCGGGAAGTCGAAGTCCTCTGGGGAGTGACGCGATCTCCTGCTGTCCGGAAGAGCCGCCCATGTCGAACTGCGCGACGGCGAAGCCGGCAAGTACCAATGTCAGCACGAGTGCCTCGGGAACCCAACGGCCAAGACGCAGCATCGGGCGGCGCTGCTCACGCTCGTCCACGATGGTCTCCGTCCGATGTCCCGATCCCGGCCATTGTGCGCGAGACTAGCCACGTGTCTGCTGTCGGCGGGCCGGGCACACCCCAGTGAAAATGGCGGGAGGAGCAGCAGTGGAGTTCGACGTGCTCGTGGAGATCCCGAAGGGTCAGCGCAACAAGTACGAGGTCGACCACCAGACCGGCCGGATCCGTCTCGACCGCACGTTGTTCACCTCGACCCAGTACCCCGCCGACTACGGTTTCATCGAGAACACCCTCGGCCTCGACGGCGACCCGCTCGACGCGCTGGTGCTGTTGCAGGAGCCGACCTTCCCCGGATGTCTCATCAAGTGCCGCGCGATCGGGATGTTCCGGATGACCGATGAGGCCGGTGGTGACGACAAGGTGCTGTGCGTCCCGGACACGGACCCGCGGCTGGAGCACCTGCGGGACATCAGCCACGTCTCGAAGTTCGACCGGCTGGAGATCCAGCACTTCTTCGAGGTCTACAAGGATCTCGAGCCCGGCAAGTCCGTCGAGGGCGCTGAGTGGGTGGGTCGCACCGAGGCCGAAGCCGAGGTGCGCGCTTCCTTCGAACGCGCGAAGCACCCCCCCGGCCACTGAGCCACGCCAGTTCCCCGAACCGCGACTCAGTTTCCCCCAAACGCTGCCCGGGGGTCACTGTGCCAGAAAGGTTGGCGGCTGGTCAGACGCGCCCGAAGTAGTTCGGCGGCTGCCACGAGTACATCGAGACCACCTCCACGTGGGCCCCGGTGTGCGGTGCCTGGATCATCATCCCGTTGCCGAGGTACATCGCGACGTGATGGATCGAACCCGGGTTGTTCGTCGCCCCCCAGAAGAGCAGGTCGCCGGGCCTGAGGGTGCCCACCGAGATGCGCGTGGTCTCCTCGTACTGGGCCACCGTGTAGTGCGCCAGCGAGACCCCGCCGGCGCGCCAGGCCATCATCGTCAGACCCGAGCAGTCCCAGGAGCTCGGCCCCGCGGCGCCCCACTGGTAGGGCTCACCGAGCTGGGCACGTGCAAAGGCGATCGCTCGTCCGGCTCCCCCCGACGCGGGCGGAGGGGTCGGACCGACGATCGGAGGTGGGACCGTGCTTACTGGCGGCGCAGGTGGGGGCGATGCTGGCGGCTGCTGGCTGTGGTGATTGTTCTTGGCCTGCTTGGGCTGCTGGGCCCGCTTGGGCTGCGGGGCCTGCTGGCCGGCCTTCGCCTTGGCATCTGCCAATGCCTGGGCCGATGCTCGCGCCTGCGCCTGCGCCTGCGCCTGCGCCAGCGCCTGGGCCTGCGCCTGGGCGGCCGCGGCCTGGGCTGCCTTCTGCCGCGCGATCTCCTCCAGCGCGGCCTGTCGCTTGGTCGCCAGCCCTACCGAGATGTGCTGCGCACTGGCCAGCGCCACTACCAGCTGCTGCTTCTGGGCCGCGATCTGGCTGGCCGCCGCCTGCGCAGCGTTGGCCATCGATGCCGCCTCGTCACGGGCCTTCTTCGCGTCCACGGCCAGCTGCTGCTGGTGGGCTCGAGAACTCTCTGCCTTCACCTGGTAGACCTTGGCCAGAGTGTTCAGTGCCTGGAACCGGTCGAAGCGCGCCTGCATCGAGTCGCCGGCACTCTGGATGACCCCGACACGGCTCATCAGGCCGGTAGGCCCGGACGAGCCCAAGATCGCGTTCATCGCGTTGATCTGGGTGCCCTCCTGGTAGCTGCGCGTCACCAGCGCTGCTATCCCGTTCCGCTGCTGTGCCACGCGGCCGCGCGCCGCGGCAGCACTCCGAGCGGCCTTGCGCGCTGCCTGCTTGGCCAGCGACAGCCGCCACAACGCGCCGTTGTAGTTCTCCGAGGCGATCTCGGCACGGTTGGACGTGGCCTGGAGCTGTGCGTTCGCGAGCACGAGCTGCGCACGGATCGAGGACACGTCGCGGGACCGGGACAGCACGTTGCTCTGAGCCTGGGCTACCTGTCGCCGGCTCGGGTATGGGTGGTGTACGTCGGCGCTGGCCGTGCCTGCGACGGACACGGTCAAGGCTGCGGTGAGGGCCGTCGCCACGGCCGCCGCCAGGGCGGTTCGGGCACTGGAAGGCACAGGTGGTCCCTTTCGTAGGGGGCCACAAACCATTCCCGATGGCTCGCGACATCGCCACGCTAGGGCTCAGGAGCCCCAAAGGGAACACTTTTCCCACAATTGCTTTTTGTCAGTTCGGCGTGTCGCCTTGACAAACTACAACACTGTAATTCAGTACTCAGGCCACGGCTGAGCTCCCAGCTGGCACCGGTGCCATCCGATGGGGATCGAGCGAGACCCGCACCGCCTCGCCGACCGGCGTTCGGGTCGCTGCCTCTGCTACCCCGTCCAGCACGCCGACCCCCTCGATCTGCAGCCGCACCCGGACCAGGTCGGCCGTCACTACAGCGGCCAGCACCCGCGCCGAGATGGGGCCGGACCCGTCGACTCCCACGGCCGACCGTCGAAGCGCCACCCCGGAGCCTGGCCGCCAGCGCGCCCAGGTGGGCGCACCTGCGGCGACGAGCCGGGCGGCCGCAGCCCCCTCGATGACCGACACATAACCCAGGAACCGAGCCGCCCAGGCATCCACCGGCTCGGCCCAGACCTCCGTCGTCGTACCGTGCTGGACCAGCTCACCGGCTCGCATCAGCGCCATGTCGTCCGCGACCGCGAACGCCTCGTCGTGGTCGTGGGTGACCAAGATCGCGGTCGTACCGGCAGCACGGAGGATGTCATGCAGGTCGCCGGCGAGCCGCTCGCGCAGCCCGCGGTCCAAGGCGCTCAGCGGTTCGTCGAGCAGCAGCAGCCGGGGGTCCACGGCGAGCGCCCTGGCCAGCGCAACCCGCTGACGTTCCCCGCCGGAGAGCGTGCCCGGCATCCGGTCGCCCTCGCCGGGAAGTCCGACGAGCTCGAGCAGCTCAGCCACTCGCAGGCCGCTCTGCCGGCGTCCGACGTGCCGGATCCGCAGCGGATAGGCCACGTTGCGGGCAACGTTGTGGTGGGCGAACAGCTGTCCGTCCTGGAACAGCAAGGCGAACCCGCGCTTGTGGGTGGGTACACCGGACAGGGGGTGGTCGTCGTACCAGATCGAGCCGGCGGCCGGCGTCTCGAGACCGGCGATCGCGCGCAGCAACGTGGACTTCCCGCACCCCGACGGCCCAAGCACCGCAAGCACCCTGCCGTCGGGGACGTCCAGGCTCACCCGGTCGACCGCTGTGGTCGTCTCGAAGGCGACGGTCAGCTCACGCACCGACAGCATGCTCAGAACCCTCCGAGCGCGGCAGCGCGCGGCCTGTCGATGAGCAAAGCCACACCGGCTGTGGCAGCAGCGAGGATGACCGAAGCGGCCATCGCCATCCCGAAGTTCTGCTGACCGGGATGACCCAGCAGCTGGTAGATCGCCACCGGCAGCGTGGGGTTGTCGCTCCGGGCCAGGAAGCTGGTCGCCCCGAACTCGCCAAGCGACACCGCGAAGGCAAAGCCGGTCGCGGCCAGGAGCGGCCGCCAGACCAGCGGCAGGTCGATGGCGAGCAGCACCTGGCGCGGGGACGCACCGAGGGACGCGGCGGCCTGACGCTGCCTGTCGTTGACCGAGGAGAGCACCGGCGCGAGTGTGCGTACGACGAGGGGCAGTGCCACCAGCGACTGGGCGATCGGGATCAGCACCCAGGACGTGCGCAGATCCAGAGGCGGCCGGTCGAGCGTGATCAGGAACCCGAAGCCGAGCGTTACCGCAGACACCCCCAACGGCAGCATGAACAACCCGTCGAAGGCGCCGGTCAGCCGCCTTCCGAACCGCGTGCGACGTGGGCGGGAGACCAGGAACGACACCAGCACGCCCATGGTCATCGAGAGCACCGCGGCGTATCCGGCGTACAAGACTGAGGTGCGCAGGGCGTCCGTCACCGAGACCAGCAGCGCATCACCGCTGACGGAGGACAGCGCTCGGTAGTTGCCCAGCCCCCAGCCACCGGCGTCCCGCAGCGAGGCCAGTCCCAGGTTCACCAACGGGACAAGGAGGAAACCCATCACGATCACTGCCAGGCAGACGACCGGGAGGTCGTGTCCGCTGACGCGGTGCCGCCGAGTGTCACCACGGTCGAGGGGTGGGACGTCTCGCCGAACACGGTGGGCCAGCAACAGCAGTCCGGTGATCACCAGGATCTGCAGAAGCGACAGCGCTGCGGCCGCCGGCAGATCCAGCTGCTGAGTCGTGAGCAGGTAGATCTCCGTCTCGACGTTGGAGTACCTCAGCCCACCGAGCGTCAGGACGACCCCGAACGCCGTTGCACAGAAGAGGAAGACCACGCTGGCCCCCGCGACGATGCCGGGCAGCAGCATCGGAAGCGTCACCGTGGTGAAGACCCGCCAGGGCTCGGCGCCCAAGGCGGCCGCTGCTTCCTGCTGGCGCGGGTCGATGCCCTCCCAGAACGAACCGACCGTGCGTACGACGACCCCGAGGTTGAAGAACACCATCGCCGCGACGATCTCGGTAGGGGTGCCGTCGAGTCCGAGGCCGCCGAGCGGTCCGGCCGCACCGAGCAGCTGGTGGAACGCCACCCCGATGACGACCGTCGGCAGCACGAACGGCACCAGCACCAGTGCCCGCAGCACCGACCGCCCGGGGAACTCCAGCCGATGTGCCAGGTATGCCAACGGCACCCCCAGTACGACGCTCAGGACCGTCGCCGCACCGGCAGACCACACCGTGAACCAGAGCACCCGTCCGACCCGGGGACGTCCGAGCACCCAGAGCACTCGTGCCGGAGCGAACGAGCCGTCCGGCCAGAAGCCACGATGAATCATCCCGCCAACTGGCAGGACGAAGAAGACGCCGAGCACGACGAGAGGCACCGCAGCCAAGGCGGCGATCCCGGCCCGGGCACGGAGCTGCCTCATCTGGTGGCGATGTCCTGCCACTGCTGCAACCAGCCGTCTCGGTGGGCCGCGATCGTCCGGGGCGACATCGTCACCGGCTTGGGCGCGGTCGGCGCCCAGGTCGCCCACTGAGCGGGCAATCTCACCGAGGTGTCTGCGGGGTAGACGTACATGTTCTCCGGCAGGGCGGCCTGGAACTCGCGGCCGAGCATGAAGTCGATGAACCTCTGGGCTCCCGAGGCGTTGCGTGCACCGGCAAGCACTCCGGCGTACTCCACCTGACGGAAGCAGGTGTCCAGCAGGGCGCTGGTGGTGGGGTGGCTGCCTCCCTGAGGGATCGTGTACGGCGGCGAGGAGGAGTACGACAGCACGATCGGCCGGTCCCCGGTCTTGCTACCGCCGGCGGTGAAGTCCACCTCGTAGGCCTGAGTCCAACCCGGTGCAACCTCGGCGCCGTTGGCGAGGAGCTTGCGCCAGTAGACCGGCCAACCAGAGCCCATCGACCCGATCGTGGCCACTAGGAACGCCATGCCCGGTGACGAGGTGGTCGCCCCCGGCGTGACGAAAAGGTTCTTGTAGGCCGGCCTGGTCAGGTCGGCGAACGTCCGCGGTGGCGCCAGCCGGTGCTTGTCGAACCAGACGTTGTCGACGTTCACACAGACGTCGCCGTAGTCGATCGGCACGAGCTGGTCCGCACCGCCACCCTTTGGAAGCGCGAACCGACGCAGCGAGGCCGGCACCGCCTTGGGGCGGTACGACGCCAGCACGCCGTGCTGCACCGCCCGGGTCGCGAAAGTGTTGTCGATGCCGAACACGCCATCGGCGATGGGGTTGCCCTTGGTGAGCACCAGCTTGTTGGTCAGCTGGCCGGCGTCGCCCTGCTTTTCGATCCTGACGGTCAGGCCGGTCCGCTTGTGGAAGTCGGCGAGCACCTTCTTCGACATCGCCCACGAGTCATGGGTGGCGATCACCACCGTATGGGGGCCGTTGCCGACGGCGGGCTGGCCGGACGCCGAGCAAGCGGTGAGGGCCAACACCATGGCCAGCAGGAGAACAGTGGATCTACGAACGGACATGGCCGCGCTCCTTCGACTTCCTTCGCCGGTGCTAACCGGAGCAGGTTCAAGGGTCTGCGGTCTCCCGCACTCTCAGCGCTCCCAGAGCGCTCCCCTGTCGTACGCCAACCAGCCTAGCCCAGCGCGGCAGCGCCGCGGCAACTGTACTCAGCCAAGGGCAGCACGGTCGCAAGGCGGCGTGCCACGCCGGGCCTCTCGAGATGGCTGGTCAGTCGTCAGCTGTGCTGGCCTTGACAGTGGCGGTTGCGGGCGCGGTGATCAGTTGCGTAACGAGGGTCGCCCCTAGCCATGATTCATAGCGACCCGCTGACCACCCGCGTTCCTCGACAAGCTCCCGGTAGATCTCCTCATTTGACAAGCACCAAAGGAGATCGGTCGCAGTTGACTCCTCGACGCCGAAAGCTAGGTGAGCGCGCAAGCCGTGGACAAACTCCGCGAAGGCTCGCGCGCGATTGTCGAGCACCTTGCGATAGTCAGAGGCGACCTGTCGGTCGGCCGCGGCGGGCCTGGCGGTGGATGGAGATCACATCGAAGCTGGTCTCCATCTGTTGACGCACCGGCTGCGCCCAAAGCTCAAGTCGCCGGGTGGCGTTGACCTCGGCAGCGGCTTGGGCCATCAGCTCGGGGATGTTCGAGTCGCGCAGCATCGCATGCCGCATGCCTTCGACCCTGATCTTCGTGTTCGGTCTCGGATTTTTCGCAGGCCTGCGGCGTGTCTCCAGCCACTCAGACCTGTCGGACTGGGGCGCTGGCGTGGTGTCGATCGGCGCAGCGCTCTTCCTGGCCGGTGGGCTCCTCTCTGAGACCCTGTCCACTGGTATCGCCGTGGTGCTGCGCTCGGCACCCGACTACCAGCTCGACGTCAACTCAGCGCTGCTTCTCCAAGGCCTGTGGTCCACCGCGCTGGCTCAGGGGCAAGTCGCGCTCACCATCAGTGCCATGGCTCTGCGAGCCGGTGGGTTACCCCGCTGGGTTGCCTGGCTGGGCCTGATCACCGGCATCGTGACTATCCTGCGCCTGGCACTCATCACCCACACTCCGCTGTTCATCGTAGCTTTCCAACCCACCTTTCTCTGGATCGCAGCCGTCTCCGTCCTCCTGCTTCGGAGCAAGCCTCCTCCCACTTCCAGCTGAGCGGACGCGCTTGCGATCACCCACAAAGTCCCCCCGGTTCTCTGGGTACTGATCGGGGAGGTTGGCTCAGCCGTGGAGTCCCCGGACCGATGCATGGCCGGCGAGCAGGTTGCGGGCGATCGTGCGCCGCTGGATCTCGTCGGTGCCCTCGTAGATCCGCAACAGACGCAGCTCGCGGTACCACCGTTCGATGGGCAGCTCGCGGGTGTAGCCCATGCCGCCGTGCATCTGCATCACCCGGTCGACCACCTCGTTGGCGTACAGGCCGCCGGCTAGCTTCGCCATCGACTGTGCCTGCCTGGAGTCGAGGCCCTGGTCGACCTGCCAGGCGGCCGAGAGGACCAGCCAGCGCAGCGCCTCGATCTCGACCGCCGAGTCGGCCACCATCCACTGGATCGCCTGCCGTTCGGCGATCGGCGCTCCGAACGTGACCCGGTTGCGCGCGTGCGCCATGCCCATCTCGAGCAGCCGCTCACAGGCGCCCAGGGCCCGCGCCGGCAGCAGGTAACGACCCTTGCCGATCCAGCGCATCGCCAGGTCGAAGCCGTGGCCCTCCTCGCCGAGGATCGCCGAGTTCGGCACCCGCACGTCCTCGAACACCAGGGCCGCCGGACCCCACTCACCCATCGTGGCGATCTGCTCCGAGCGCCAGCCGGCCTCCCGGTCGACGAGGAAGCAGGTGACCCCGCCGTTGGCGCCCTTCTGCTTGT
>JALZBH010000222.1 GCA_030947625.1 Actinomycetota bacterium | reverse complement strand
CGCCAGGAGTCCGTCCGTACGCCGGACCAGGCGGCAGCGGCCGCGAACCGGATCGGCTACCCGGTGGTGGTCAAGCCACTCGATGGCAACCACGGACGTGGTGTCTGCCTCGACCTGCGAGATGAGCAGGCCGTCCGCGAGGCCTTCCCGATCGCCAGCGACCAGTCGCGCCACGGTGTAGTGCTCGTCGAGTCGTTGGTGGCCGGCAAGGACTACCGCTGCCTGATCATCAACGGCCGGCTCGCCGCGATCGCCGAACGGGTGCCCGCGCACGTGGTCGGTGACGGGACCAGCACCGTCTCCGAGCTCGTCGAGCTGACCAACGCCGACCCTCGACGCGGGGTGGGGCACGAGAAGGTGCTTACCCGGATCAAGGTGGATGCGGCAGCCGAGGAGCTGCTGGGCTCCCAGGGGCACGGGCTCGACACGGTGCCGGAGAAGGGCGAGCTGGTCAAGCTGACGCTGACCGGCAACATGTCGACCGGCGGCATCTCCATCGACCGAACCTTCGAGGCGCATCCGGAGAACGTCGAGATCGCCGAGGAGGCAGCCCGGATGATCGGGCTCGACATCGCAGGGATCGACTTCATCTGCCCGGACATCACCGCGCCGGTGCGCGAGACCGGCGGCGCGATCTGCGAGGTCAACGCGGCACCCGGCTTCCGGATGCACACCCACCCAACGATCGGCGAGCCCCAGTTCATCGCCAAACCCGTTGTCGACATGCTGTTCCCGGTCGGCACGCCGAGCCGGATCCCGATCGTGGCGGTCACCGGAACGAACGGCAAGACCACAACCAGCCGGATGATCAGCCACATCTTCAAGGGCATGGGTCGCAAGGTCGGGATGACCTCGACCGATGGTGTGGTGGTCGACGAGCGACTGCTCATCCGAGCAGACGCGTCCGGGCCCAGGTCGGCGCGGATGGTGCTGCAGAACCCTCGAGTCGACTTCGCGGTGTTCGAGGTAGCCCGTGGCGGGATCCTGCGCGAGGGCCTGGGCTACGAGCGCAACGACGTGGCCGTCGTACTCAACGTCCAGCCTGACCACCTCGGCCAGCGTGGCATCGACACGGTCGAACAGCTGGCCGACGTCAAGGCAGTGCTGGTCGAGGCGGTCCCTCGCGACGGGCATGCCGTGCTCAACGCCGACGACCCCCTCGTGCGGGCGATGCGCCGCCGCTGCTCGGGCCAGGTGGTGTGGTTCTCGATGGCACTTCCCGGCTCACTCGAACGCGACCTGATCGACGCGCACTGTCGCCGCGGCGGCAAGGCACTGGTGCTCGAGCCGACCGAGCGGGGCGAGATGATCGTCGTACGCCATGGCCGGCGGGACATGCAGCTGGCCTGGACCCACCTGCTGCCGGCGACCTTCGCGGGTCGCGCCCGGATGAACGTGCAGAACTCCCTTGCCGCGGCAGCCGCGGCCTTCGCGGCCGGGGCTCCGCTGCACGACATCAGGCAAGGGCTGCGCACGTTCTCCACGAACTACTACCTCTCTCCCGGCCGGCTCAACGAGGTCGAGGTCAACGGCGTCAACGTGATCGTGGACTACTGTCACAACGCTCCGGGCATGAAGATGCTGGGCGACTTCGTCGACCGGGTCGGCGAGACCCTCGACTCCGGCAGCGAGCTCGGCAAGCCCTCTCGCATCGGCATCATCGCGACCGCCGGTGACCGGCGCAACGAAGACATGCGTGAGCTCGGCGAGATCGCCGCGCGGCACTTCGACGTGGTGGTGGTCCGGGAGGACGAGAACCCCCGCGGACGTCCACGAGGCGTGGTCGCCGCCCTGGTCGAGGAAGGTGTCCGCCGCTCGATGGACGCCGGCTCGCGGTGCAAGCAGGTCGAGATCGTGCTCGACGAGATCGACTCGGTCCGGCATTCAATGGCCCGGGCCAACCGGGGCGACCTGCTGGTGGTCTGCGTCGACAAGCACCAGGCGGTGATGGCCGAGCTGGAGAACTGGTCCCAGCACGCCCAGGCCGGCGCGTCGGCCAGCCCGGACGCGGTCGGCGACCCGGACTACTCGCCCGCGGCAAGCGGCTGAGTCCCGGCTAGACCGAACCACGAGACGATCCCGCCGCCGGCGAGCAGAGCGGCGCAGACCAACAGCCCGGCCTGGTAGCCGCGAGTCAGCAGCACCGGATCGGCGTACTCCCTGCCGTGCAGCCCGACCAGGGCCGGCAATGCCGCAACCACCAGTAGGGACCCCGCCCGGGCGACTGCGTTGTTCACTCCACTGGCAACCCCGGCATGCCGGTCCGGGGCGGCCGCCAGCACCGCCGTGGTGAGCGGTGCGACCAGGCCGGACAGCCCGAGGGAGAACAGCAGCATCCCCGGGAACACATGGGTCCAGTACGGCGCCTCCCGGCCGACCGTCGACAACAGCGCAACGCCGGCGGCGCACACCAGCGGACCGAACGTCATCGGCAGCCGCGGGCCGATACGCGCGGCCAGCACCGAGAACCGTGACGACAGCAACAACATCGAGATCGTGATCGGCAAGGTGGCGAGCCCGGCCGCGATCGGCCCGTAGCCCGCACTCACCTGCAGCTGCAGCACGAGCAGGAAGATCACCCCGCCGAGCGCCCCGTAGACCAGGAATGTCATCATGTTCGCCGCTGTGAAGACCCGGGAGGCGAACAGCTCCAGTGGCAGCATCGCCCGGGCGCGTCGCTCAACCAGCAGGAAGCCCGTTGTGGCCAGGACCGCCACCACAACGGTGCCGGTGAGCAGCGCACCGGACACCGTGCGCCAGGACGTCAGCGCGTACGTCGTCGCACCCAGCGCCGCCACCCCCAGCACCGCACCCGCGATGTCCAGCCGCCCGGCGTTCGCTTCGTCGCGCGACTCCGGAATGCGCAGACCGAGAAGCACGACCAACACGCACAACGGGATGTTGATCGCGAAGATCCAGCGCCAGCCGCCGTGCTCGAGAAGGAAGCCGCCTACGAACGGCCCGATGGCTGCCGCCATCCCGGACACGCCCGCCCAGGTGCCGATGGCTGCGGCTCGGTC
>JALZBH010000107.1 GCA_030947625.1 Actinomycetota bacterium | reverse complement strand
CCCGGGACGTCTCCGGCGAGGGAGTCCAGCAGGCGTTGCTGAAGATCCTCGAAGGCACCACCGCGTCGGTGCCGCCGCAGGGCGGCCGCAAGCACCCCCACCAGGAGTTCATCCAGATCGACACCACCAACATCTTGTTCGTCGTCGGTGGCGCCTTCGCCGGACTCGAGCACATCGTCGAACAGCGGGTGGGCAAGAAGACGCTGGGTTTCACAGCCGAGATCCGGGCGTCCAAGGAGCATCAGGCCGACGAGATGTTCGCCCAGGTCCGCCCCGAGGACCTGGTCAAGTTCGGCCTGATCCCCGAGTTCATCGGCCGGCTGCCGCTGATCGCCAGCGTCAACAAGCTCGACGTCGCAGCTCTTGTGCAGATCCTCACCGAGCCCCGCAATGCGTTGGTCAAGCAGTACCAGAAGCTCTTCGAGCTCGACGGGGTCGAGCTGGAGTTCACCGAGGACGCCATCTCTGCGATCGCCGAGAAGGCGATGGAGCGGGGCACCGGCGCGCGGGGGCTGCGGGCGATCATCGAAGAGGTGCTGCTCAACGTGATGTACGACGTACCTTCCCGAGGGGACGTCGCCAAGGTCGTGGTGACCGGTGAGGTCGTCTCCGACAACGTGAACCCGACGCTGGTGCCGAGGCCGAGCGAGCCGAAGAAGAAGAAGTCGGCCTGAGTTTGGATTGCGGCTGCCGCTGCCTCAACCAGACCTCTCGGATCTAGTCCTTTTGGGCCATCCGCCCACGAGCTCATCCGCCTAGGCTGTCCGCAGTTCGTTGACCTCGGTGTCTCGGGGACGACAGCTCGCTCGGGGTGGGCAGGTACGGGGGTGAGGATGAGCGCTCAGCATCGGTGGCCGCTGCTGGCGTTCGTCCTGTAACGCTCACCTGCGCCGGCATTGTGGTCAACGGGTCGCATGCCGGCGCCATCCGAGTGCTGAACCGGGCGGTGGCACGACCCGCGGTGGTGGGCAGTCACTGACGTCGAGCCTGCGGCTGCTGCTCGCCCAGCGTCGTCGCTACGGTCAGCGGCGCGCCCGGGGCCCCCGGACGCAAGCTCAGCTCGCCGGTGATGCTGCCAGCGGCTCGCAGGTCACTCTCGGCGAGCCGGATCGCCTCGATGGCGCTGGTCGAACCGGTGATGGTCGCCAGCTCGACCGGCGTACGCATGGAGACCTTGGCCGCTGACTTGGCTCCGCGGATGGCTGCCAGCGCGACCGCAACCGCCTCGAGGAGGGACGGGTCGCCCGGACCAGGCTCACCGAGATCCTGGACAGCCGGCCACGACGCCCGGTGCACCGAGCCGTCCTGCCACCACGACCAGACCTCCTCGGTGACAAAGGGCAGGTACGGCGCGAACAGGCGCAGCACGGTGTGCAGTGCGATAGCCAACGTAGCCTTGGCCGAGGCTGCGGCGGTTTCGCCGCGAGCGCCGTATGCCCGCTCTTTGACCAGCTCGAGGTAGTCGTCGCAGAAGTCCCAGAAGAACTTCTCGGTGACCTCGAGCGCGGTGGTGTAGTCGTAGCTGTCGAAGGCGGATGTGGCGCTGTCCACAGTAGTGGCCAGCCTCGCCAACAGTGAGAGGTCGAGGGGCTCGGTGACGGCCGAGGGCTCCAGAGCATTCGCGCCCACGCTGCCCAGGCTGAACTTCGAGGCGTTGAGCACCTTCATCGCCAACCGGCGGCCGATCTTGAGGGGGTGCTCGTCGAAGGAGGAGTCGAGGCCCGGCCGCAAAGACGCGGCGCGCCAACGGACGGCGTCGGACCCGTACTGGTCCAGCAGCTCGGTCGGCACCTTGGCGTTGCCCTTGGACTTGCTCATCTTCTTGCGGTCGGGGTCGAGCACGAAGCCAGAGATCATCGCCTCGTGCCACGGCACCGTGTCGGCCTCGAAGTGGGCCCGCACCACCCGGGAGAACAACCAGGTGCGGATGATGTCGTGGGCCTGCGAGCACAGGTCCATCGGGAAGACCCTGCCGAACAGGTCGGCGTCGCGCTCCCACCCGCCCGCGATCTGCGGGGTCAGCGACGAGGTGGCCCAGGTGTCCATCACGTCCGGGTCACCGACGAAGCCGCCCGGCTGGCCGCGCTGGCTCTCGTCGTACCCCTCGGGCACGTCCTGGGAGGGATCGAGGGGAAGCCGGTCCTCGGCTGCCATCAGCGGCTTGTCGTGCAGCGGCTCCCCATCGGCGTCCAGGGGATACCAGACCGGGAACGGCACCCCGAAGTAGCGCTGCCGGCTGATCAGCCAGTCGCCGTTGAGCCCTTCGACCCAGTTGGTGTAGCGGTGGTGCATGTACGCCGGGGTCCAGGACACCTCGTCCCCGCGTGCGATCAGGGCCTTGCGCAAGTCCGTGTCTCGGCCGCCGTTGCGGAGGTACCACTGCCGCGTCGAGACGATCTCGAGCGGCTTGTCACCTTTCTCGTAGAAGTTCGCCATCCGCTTCGTCGGCCTCGGTTCGCCATCGAGGTCGCCGCTCTGCCGGAGCTGGGTGACCAGCACCTCCCGAGCGCTGAACGCGGTCTTCCCCTTGAGGTCCGCATAGGCGGCAGCCGCCGATTCCGCGCCCGAGAGCCATGGTGGGGTCTCTCGCGACATCCGGCCGTCTCGGCCGATCAGCGTACGGACCGGCAGCTGCAGCTCCCGCCACCAGAGCACGTCGGTCAGGTCGCCGAACGTGCAGGACATCGCGATGCCGGCTCCCTTCTCCGGCTCAGCGGCAGGGTGCGCGAGCACGGGGATCTCCACGCCGAAGACCGGCGACGTCACGGTGCTGCCGAACAGCGCCTGGTAGCGCTCGTCGTCGGGATGAGCCACCAGGGCAACGACGGAGGGGATCAGCTCTGGGCGAGTGGTCTCGACGTACACCGGCGCGCCGTCCGGCTGGCGGAACGCCACCCGGTGGTAGGCGCCGGGGTACTCCCGCGCTTCGAGCTCGGCTTGGGCAACGGCGGTCTGGAAGGTGACGTCCCACAAGGTGGGCGACTCCTGCAGGTAGGCCTCGCCGCGGTCGAGGTTGCGCAGGAAGGCGCGCTGTGAGGCGGCCCGGCTGTCGTCGCCGATGGTGGTGTAGAGGTAGCCCCAGTCGACCGAGAGCCCGAGCTGGCGGAAGAGGTCCTCGAAGGCGACCTCGTCCTCGGCGGTGAGCTGTTCACACAGCTCGATGAAGTTGCCGCGGCTGATCGGCAACTGGCGCTTCGGGTCGGGCTCCTCCGGTGGGGCGAAGGCGGCGTCGTAGGGAATGCTCGGGTCGCAGCGCACGCCGAAGTAGTTCTGCACCCTGCGCTCCGTGGGCAGGCCGTTGTCGTCCCACCCGATGGGGTAGAAGACCTCCTTGCCGCGCATCCGCTGGTAGCGCGCGACCAGGTCGCACTGGGTGTAGGAGCAGACGCTGCCGAAGTGGAGCGTGCCCGAGACCGTCGGCGGGGGAGTGTCGATCGAGTAGACGTCCTCGCGGGGCTTGCTCCGGTCGAAGGAGTACGTCCCGTCGGCCTCCCAGCGCGCCGACCATTTCGCCTCGAGTGCTTCCAGCGCGGGCTTGTCCGGCACGACGACGCCGCGCGCTGCGGTGTTCGTCGAGTCCGGCAGCTGGCGCTGGGTGTCGGTCATGCCCGAATGGTACGGGCGGCCGTGGTGGCTGCGAAAACGAGTTCCCGAGCCCGGGGGGAGGCGCCTACCCTGCGGCGATGAGCCACCGACTGGAGTTCCTCGACGAGCCCGGGGCTTTCCTGGAGGCCGCGGGGGAGTACCTCGCCGGCGCTCCGGTGGTGAGCACGGTGGTGACGACGTACGCCGAGAGGCTCCGGCGGCACGGACAGGATCCGGTCGACTTTCCGCGCTGGTGGCTGGTCGTCCGCGACGACGCGGGGGTGGTGGTCGGCGCGGGGATGCGGACGGCGCCGTTTCTGCCGCACCCGGTGTACCTGCTGCCGATGCCCGACGAAGCGGCCGCTGAGCTGGCTCGGGTGGTGTCCGGGCGCGGCGAGGAGCTGGGCGGGGTCAACGGTGCGCTCCCGGCAGTGCGGGTGCTTGCCGAGGAGTACGCCGGACTGACCGGCCGGTCGGCCCAGGTGGAGATGCACACGCGTCTGTTCGAGGTCACAGAGGTGGTCGCGGCGCGACCCGTTGTCGGGAGCCTGCGGTTGGCCTGTGCCGACTACGACGATGACGTCGCAGTCGCGCTGGAGTGGTATCGCCGGTTCGCGGCCGAGGCTGCCGAGCAGGCGGGTCGGGAGCATCCCGTGGATCATGGCGGTCCGCGCCACAGGGACGAGGTTCTGCGCCGGATCGATGACGGCTGCGTCTGGTTCTGGGTCGGCGACCGCGGAGAACGGGTGCACCTGACGGGCGCCAACCCACCGGCGTACGGCGTGGTCCGGGTCGGCCCGGTGTTCACCCCGAGGCAGCACCGAGGGCGTGGGTACGCGAGCGCTGCGGTGGCGGCGGTCTCCCAACGGCTGCTTCGGGACGGGAACCGGGTCTGCCTCTTCACCGACCAGGCCAACCCGACCTCGAACCACATCTACACCGAGCTGGGCTACCGGGCCGTGGTCGACCAGGCCAACCTGGTCATCGGCTAGAGCCACTCACCCCGTCTGGTGGATTGCCAGCGACCGGGACCGGGCCGGCGCTGAGATCCTCGGTGCCGGTGTGGTCACGCAGGTATGTGTAGCCGTAGGGACTGGACCACAGGTAGGCGCCGGGCTCGAGCACCGTGTAACGCCACCGGCCGTGAGTCTTCAACCGATGGTGCCGTCGGCACAGGGGCGCGAGGTTGTTGCTGCAGGTCGCACCGCCCTGCTCGTGCGGAACCACATGGTCGTGGTCACAGCCATGGCCGTCGGCTCGACATGGTCGCGCCGGGCGCGTGCACCAGGGGAACACGCAGGTGTGGTCGCGTAGGGCGATCTGTTCAGCAAGCCGGTCGGGCACCTCGTAGGCGCCCACCTGGATGTGTCCCGCGACATCGACCACCGGCTTGACCACGACCCGGCTGGCTGCGATGCCGCACCAGCGGGCGACCTGGTCCGCGGTGACCAGCTGACCGCCCGCGTTCTCCAGCCGGGCGAGCTGCCCTCCCGGGCTCCGGACCGCCTGCTCGGAGAGGTGCACATACAGAACGACGTGGCGCTGGCGGGTGGTCTCGCGACGGGCCGGCGCCGCGCCCTCCTCCACCGCCGAGGCAGGGGTGAGGTCGAGGACGAGCTGGCGGCGGGCGAGCTCTCCGACAGCGACGGCGCGGCGCACGTCGAGAGGCTCTGCTGAACCGAGCTCCCCGAGGGTCGCCGCGCCTGCGCTGACCGCCGCGTCCAGGTCAAGTGCGTCGGCGAGGTCGAGCTCACCTCGAACCAGCGACGTGCCGTTGAAGGAGACCTGGGTGTGGTCGACGTCGAAGTGGCGGCCATCGGCGGCCAGCTCGCGACGCTCCCTGGCGAAGTCGGGCATGAACCGGGCGATCGCCTCATCCACCAGCCGCTGCGTCGCGGCGGCGCCGATGCCGTGGGAGAACGCAGCGACCTGCTGGTCGACGTACGCCGCCGCCTCCCGGCTCAGGCACAACGTCTCGGCGGCGATCCGACGGGCCCGCCACGCAGGTAGGTCCCCGGCCTGGACTCGCGCCCAGAGGCGGGGGAGACGGAAGGCCAGCTCGAGGGCCTCGGCGAGCAGGGCGCGCCCGGCGTCGGTGGAGATCCGCAGAACGGCGGCCAGCTCGGGGACCGCGAACTCTGCGACCAGGGGGACGCCCTCGCCGCCCAGCGGGATCCCGGTGTCACCACATCCGGCCGCGACCCAGGTCGCAGCATCGGCAACCTCGGCGATCTCGTGCAGCCGGCCCCACTCTGCCGCCATCGCCAGTACGCCGGCCTCGGCAGCATCGGCCTGGTGCCGAAACCGCCTCGCGGCGGCAAGAACCGCCGCCGGTCGAATCGAACTGGTGATCGATTTCATGACTTCATGTTACCTCGCCTGACCGACAAGTTCGACCGATTTTGCTACCTGTGGAGCACCTGACCCAGGAGCTGAACCAGAAGAGTCGCCGCGGACCTGCTCGCGCCTCAGAACAGATCTGCGCCCAGATCACCCGCCCGATGCCGTGCAGAGCTGGTGTTAGCGTCCGGCTATGGGCGTACGTCGGGCATCGTTGGCAGACGTCGGCCACATGGTCGAGCTTGCCGATGTGAAGCGACGCGAGTACGCGCCGCATGCTCCCGTGTTCCAGCATCCAGCGGCAGATGCTAAGCGCGTTCACCGGCCGTGGTTCGAGAAGCTGGTCAACGACGCAGCCAGCGGGACCTTCGTCCACGAGAGTGCAACAGGACAGGTGGACGGCTTCCTCGTCGTCACCATCGAACGAGCGCCTCCTGTCTATGACCCTGGCGGAGCTTCCTCGCTCGTGGATGACTTCGCTGTCTCGTCTCCCGATCTGTGGCATTCTGCGGGTTCAGCGCTGCTCGATACCGCGAAACGTTGGGCGCTCGAACGTGGAGCAGTACAGGTCGCGGCAGCGCATCCGTAGACTCGTCCCGCCATGTCGAACCAACTCCCCGTTGCCCGGCCCGCCTCGACGTACGCCGAAGCCGAGGACGCGCTGCTCTCCCGCTGGCCGGAGTCCAGGCTCGACCCGACCCTGGATCGGATCGCCGAGTTCACCGAGCTGCTTGGGCAGCCACAGCGTGCGTACCCGGTGATCCACCTCACCGGCACCAACGGCAAGTCCTCGACCGCACGGATGGTCGAGACGCTGCTGCTCGCGCTGGGCCTGCGCACCGGCAGGTTCACCAGCCCACACCTGGAGTCGATGACCGAGCGCATCGCCGTCGACGGACAACCACTGAGCGAAGTCGCCTTCGTGGGCGCGTTCAACGACGTGGCGCCGTACACCCATCTGGTGGACTCCAGCTCGGCACATCCGCTGTCGTTCTTCGAGACGATCGTGGGCATGGCGTACGCCGCATTCGCCGACGCTCCGGTCGACGTGGCGGTCGTCGAGGTCGGCATGGGCGGGGTCTGGGACGCCACCAACGTGGCCGACGGCTCGGTCGCGGTACTGACCCCGGTCGCCGTCGACCATGCGAGCTACCTCGGCAACACCCCCGCCGAGATCGCCCGAGAGAAGGTCGGCATCATCAAGCCCGATGCCACCGTGGTCTCTGCTGCGCAGACCCCGGAGGTGGCCGAGATCGTCCTCGAACGATGCGCCGAGGTCGGCGCCACGCTGGTCCGCGAAGGCGTGCAGCTCGGCATCCGCACGCGTGTACCGGCCGTGGGTGGCCAGGTGCTCTCGCTGCAGGGACTACGCGGCGAGTACGACGAGGTGTTCCTCCCGCTGTACGGCGCCCATCAGGCACAGAACGCGGCCCTGGCCCTGGCAGCGGTGGAGGCCTTCATCGGCGGCGACCAGCCCCTGGACGAAGACACGGTCAGGGGCGCGTTCGCCCAGGTCACCTCTCCAGGACGTCTCGAGGTGGTCAGGCGGTCGCCGACGATCGTGCTGGACGCGGCACACAACCCCCACGGTGCCGAGGCTGCCGTTGCTGCGCTCGAGGACTCGTTCATGTTCTCCCCGCTCATCGGAGTGGTCGCGGTGATGGCGGACAAGGACGTCGAGGGTCTGCTGGCCGCGTTCGAGCCGGTCCTTGCGCACATCGTGTGCACCCAGAACTCCACCCGCAGGTCGATGCCGGCGGCCGACCTCGCCGAGCTTGCCCTCGGTATCTACGGCCAGGACCGGGTCTCCGCTACGCCCTCGCTGACGGACGCGATCGACCAGGCGACCACGCTCGCCGAGGCCGGCGGGGTCTTCGGCGAGGCGATCGGCTCCGGCGCCGTACTCGTCACCGGTTCGGTCGTCACCGTGGGGCAGGCCCGAAGCATGCTCGTCTCCCGGGGACGGAGCTGATGCAGCGGCGGCTGTGCGCAGCGATCCTCGTGCTCCAGTCGGTGGTGCTCGGGCTGACCACCCCGGTGCTGGTCTCGGTGACCTCGGTGCCGACCTCGACGGCGCTGTGGATCGGGCTCGGGTTGTGCGCAGCATGCCTGGTCGTCGCCGGCGCGCTCCGGGTCCGGTCGGCGTACTGGCTGGGCTGGGCCATCCAGGTCGCCTCGATCGGTCTCGGGTTCGTGATCGGGGCGATGTTCGTGCTGGGGGCGATCTTCCTGGCGCTGTGGACCACGGCGTACCTGCTCGGTGCGAAGATCGAGCGCGAGCGCGCCGCCTGGGCAGCCGAGTCCTCCGC
>JALZBH010000106.1 GCA_030947625.1 Actinomycetota bacterium | reverse complement strand
TCGTCAGCATCTTGTACGGCGCGCTGATGGCGATCGGCTCGAACAACATTCCGCGGCTGATCGGCTACACCAGCATCAGCCACTTCGGCTTCATCGTGCTGGGCATCTTCGTGATGAACAGCCAGGGGCTCTCCGGCGCCAACCTCTACATGTTCAACCACGGGCTCTCCACCGCCGCGCTGTTCCTGGTCACCGGGTTCTTGATCTCGCGCCGCGGGTCGGCTCTGATCACCGACTTCGGCGGCGTGGAGAGGGTCGCTCCGGTCCTCGCCGGGCTGTTCCTCGTTGCCGGCCTGTCCTCGTTGTCGCTGCCCGGGCTCTCTCCGTTTGTCTCGGAGTTCCTGGTGCTCATCGGCGCCTTCGTGCACTCGCCGTGGGCAGCCGCCTTCGCCGTGCCAGGGATCGTGCTGGCCGCGCTCTACATCTTGTTGATGTACCAACGCACGATGACCGGTCCGACCCGGGAAGGCGTCGCCGGGATGAAGGACCTGAACCTGCGAGAGGTCGGGGCGCTGGCTCCGGTACTGGTGCTGGTCGTGCTACTCGGCTTCTACCCCAAGCCGCTGCTGGCCGTGATCAACCCGTCGGTGCAACACACGATGAACCAGGTGGGCAAGAGCGACCCAGCTCCTGCCGTGGGCAACGCCGCGGGGCAAGGGGCGACGAGATGAGCACCTTCCAGGCGCCGCACATCGAGTACGCCACGTTGCTGCCGATCCTGATCGTGCTCAGCAGCGCCACCCTCGGCGTTCTCGTCGAGGGGTTCGTCCCCAGGCCGCATCGTTACCTGGTCCAGACGGCGCTGGCGTTCCTCGGGACGCTTGCGGCACTGGTGGCCACGATTGTCGACTTCGGCGACCTCAACCCGATCCACGGCCAGCCGCACCCGGGCCGACTCGTCGCCGTGGGCGTTCTGGCCGTCGACGGGCCCACCTTGTTCTGCTGGCTGCTGATCTTGGTGATCGCGCTGCTGAGCGTGTTGTTGTTCGCCGAGCGCCGGCTCGAGGGCGGCGTGCTCTCCTTCGCCGGACAGGCCGCGGCGCTGCCGGGCACCGAGGCCGAACGCCAGGCCTCGACGCGTGGGCTCGAGCACACCGAGATCTTCCCGCTGATGATGTTCGCGGTCTCCGGGATGCTGATGTTCCCCGCCTCCAATGACCTGCTGATGATGTTCGTAGCGCTCGAGGTGCTCTCGCTTCCTCTTTACCTGCTCTGTGGGCTGGCCCGGAGGCGGCGGCTGCTGAGCCAGGAAGCCGCAATGAAGTACTTCCTGCTCGGCGCGTTCAGCTCGGGCTTCTTCGTCTACGGCATCGCCCTGGTCTACGGGTACGCCGGCTCGATGGGCTTCGCCCAGATCGCCCAGGCGGTCGGCGGCCGCAACAGCGGCCAGGTGCTGCTGCTCGCCGGGATGGGTCTGCTCGCCGTCGGGCTGCTGTTCAAGATCGGCGCCGCGCCCTTCCATGCCTGGACTCCCGACGTGTACCAGGGAGCGCCGACAGCGGTCACGGCGTTCATGGCGGCGGGCACCAAGGTCGCTGCTTTCGGGGCACTGCTGCGGCTGTTCTATGTGGCTTTCGGTGGGGCTCGCTGGCAGTGGACGCCGATGCTCTGGGCGGTCGCGATCTTGACCATGGTGGTCGGTTCGGTGCTTGCGCTGAGCCAGAGCGACATCAAGCGGCTGTTGGCCTACTCCTCGATTGCGCATGCCGGGTTCATCCTCACCGGTTTCCTGGGGGCGCGGTCGCTGGTGGACATCGGGCCGGGTGACATTGCGCCGGTGCAGGCGGTGCTGTTCTACCTGACGACGTACGCACTGATGACGCTCGCGGCCTTCGCGATCGTGACCGTAGTCCGCGACTCCGGCGGCGAAGCCACCCATCTGAGCCGCTGGGTCGGGCTCGGCAAGGAGTCCCCGCTGGTCGCCGGGTTGATGGCGTTCCTGCTGCTCGGGATGGCCGGCATCCCGCTGACCAGTGGCTTCACCGGCAAGTGGGCGGTCTTTGCCGCTGCGTTGAGTGCCGGGGCGTGGCCGATCGTGGTGGTGGCGGTGCTGATGTCCGCTGTGGCGGCGTACTTCTACGTCCGCGTGATCGTGCTGATGTTCTTCGCCGAGCCGGTCGGCGAGGGGCCGACGGTCGCGGTTCCCAGCTTCATGACCAGCTCCGTGATCGGCTTCGGAGTGGCCGCAACGCTGGTGTTCGGCATCGTTCCCGGCCCGCTGCTCGACATGCTCGGACGCATCGGAGGGTTCGTCCGGTGAGCACGCCCCTTGCCCTGCCGGTCCCGGACGTCGAGCTGGAGAGGCAGCTGCGCGCCCGGCTCGCCGAGGTCGAGCGTGCCCTGCTGAGCCAGGTGGAGAGCGAGGCGCCGTTCGTCACCGAGGCGGCCCGCCACCTGCTGGACGCCGGCGGCAAGCGGTTCCGGCCGCTGCTGGTGCTGTTGGCAGCCCAGACGGGCAATCCCGATGCGGAGGGCGTCCTCACCGCTGCATGTGTGGTCGAGCTGACCCATCTCGCCTCGCTGTACCACGACGACGTGATGGACGAGGCGGAGCTGCGCCGAGGCGCGGACTCGGCGAACGCTCGCTGGGGAAACCAGGTGGCGATCCTGACGGGGGACTTCCTCTTCTCGAGGTCATCGGAGCTGACCGCCCAGCTCGGCGCGGACGCCGTACGCATCCAGGCGGAGACGTTCGCCCGCCTCGTCGTTGGCCAGATCCTGGAGACCCTCGGTCCCGGTGCCGGGGAGGACCCTCTCGAGCACTACCTACGCGTTGTTGCCGGCAAGACCGGGTCGTTGATCGCCACCTCGGCCCGGTACGGTGCCCGGTTCTCCGGAGCTCCCCTGGAGGTCGAGGAGGCGTTGACGGAGTACGGCGAGAAGATTGGTACCGCCTTCCAGCTCTGCGACGACATCTTGGACATCGCCTCGGACTTCGAGGAGTCCGGCAAGACCCCCGGCACCGACCTTCGTGAGGGCGTACCGACCCTTCCGGTCCTGATCGCCCAACGCTCCAAGGACCCCCACGATGCGCGCCTCCTTGAGCTCCTCGGCGACGACCTCGACGAGGACGAGCGTCACGACGAGGCGCTGAACCTGCTCCGGTCACATCCGGCAATGACCGAGGCCCGCGAGTACGTGGTGGCCCGAGCAAATGAGGCCAAGCAGCTGTTGAAGGTCCTCCCCGAGGGCCCGGTCCGGGAGGCGCTGGAGAGCTTCGCCGACATCGTTGCAGCCCGCACTGCCTAAGACCCACGTCGCGCATTCGGTCCGTCCTGCCCGGAGGCGTCCGCTAGGTTCAGCGCAGCCCGTGCACAGCTGGTGTGCATTCGACGAAAGGGACAACGGGGATGACAGAGCAGCTCCCTCCAACCGGCGGCTACGAGAACGCTCCGCGACCGCCCGGCGGCTATGGGAGCATGCCGCCACCTGCGCCCGGTGGCTACCCTGGTGGCGGCGGGTATGGGGGTGGCGCCCAAGGAGCACCTCCGCCAAACCATCTGGTGTGGGCGATCCTGAGCACGCTGTTCTGCTGCCTGCCCTTGGGCATCGCCTCGATCGTGTTCGCCGCGCAGGTCAACGGAAAGTGGGCTGCCGGGGACGCGGCCGGTGCGCAGGACTCCTCGAAGAAGGCGCGTCAGTTCGCGCTGTGGGGCACGATCATCGGGGTGGTCCTGGTGGTCTTGTACGGCATCTTGCTTGCCGCCGGCGCGTTGAGCGTCAACAACAGCAAGGGCTAGCCGCGATGGCTTACCCGCAGAGCCTCGTGACGATCGGCCCACGTCTTGGACGCCGCGAGTCCCTGTCCGTGCTCGCAGTCTCCGCGTCCGTGCTGGCCGGGGCGGCACTGCTGGCGACGGTGGACCCGAACCACCCGGGCCATTACCCGACCTGCCCGTGCCTGGCCATCACCGGCTGGTACTGCCCTGGCTGCGGTGCACTGCGAGCGATGCACGATCTGTTGGACGGTGACCTGCACGGCGCCCTGGCTCGCAACCCGCTGGCGGTGCTGGCTGTGCCGTACCTCCTGGTGGCGTGGTGGGCCTGGGCGCTGCGGATGACCGGTCGCCGGCCGCCCCGCTCTACCTCGCTGCCGCCCTGGACGATGTGGCTGGTCCTGGGCCTGGTGGTCGCGTTCGGGGTGCTGCGCAACCTCCCGGGCTGGACCTGGCTCTCGCCTGCCTGACGGCACGAATGCTCAGACCGCCGAGGCCTCGCTGACCAGCTCCAGCTGATGACGGTGATGGCGAAGCGCCTCGACGGTGAAGATCGCCAACGCGACCCAGACGAGCACGAAGCCGAGCCAGCGCATCAGCGTCATGTGCTCGTGGAGCACGGTCACACCGAGAGCGAACTGCAGGACCGGGGCGAGGTACTGCAGCAGTCCGAGCGTGGTCATCGGTACGCGGATCGCTGCAGCTCCGAAGAAGATCAGCGGGACCGCGGTGACGATTCCCGTGGTCATCAGCAGTACGGCGTGCCCGGAACCAGTCGAGTTGAAGTGGCTCTGCCCACGCGTGCCGAGCCAGATCAGGTACGCCGCAGCCAAGGGGACGAGGACCATCGTCTCGTAGGTCAGGCTCTCGATCGCCTCCACCCCGGCCTGCTTCTTCGCCAGGCCGTAGCTGCCGAACGAGAAGGCCAGTACCAGCGACACCCACGGCGGGTGGCCGTACTCGACGGCCAGACCGAGCACCGCCAGCGCGGCAATCCCGACCGCGATCCACTGCCAGCGGCGCAGCTTCTCACCGAGGACCACCACCCCGAGCAACACCGTGACCAGCGGGTTGATGAAGTAACCCAGTGCCGTCTCCACGACGAGGTGGTGGTTGACGCCCCAGATGTAGGTGCCCCAGTTGACCGCGACTACCGAGGCCGCGATGGCTAGCAGCAGCCGCGATCTGGAGTTGGCAAAGATCGCCCGCAGCTGGGACGTACGCCGAAGCGCCACCAGCAGGATGAGCATGATCAGCAGCGACCAGACGATCCGGTGCGCGAGGATCTCGACGGCCCCGGCCGGCTTCAGCAACGGCCAGTACAGCGGAAACAAGCCCCACAACAGGTAGGCGGCCACGCCGTACGCGAAACCCCGGCGCTGACTCACTTGTCCAAGCCTACTGACGCAGGTGGCCTACGCTGGGGGTACCCCACTGGTGGAACGCAAGGAGCAAGCACATGCCCCAGTCGCGCTTCTCGGTCGAGCGCAGCCTGACGATCCCGGCTCCGGAGTCGCGGATCTTCCCACTGCTCGCAGACTTCCACGAGTGGCAGAAGTGGTCGCCGTGGGAGGGCCTCGACCCGCAGCTGCACCGGGAGTACGACGGTCCACCCTCGGGCGTGGGCGCGCGCTACTCCTGGTCGGGCAACCGCAAGGCCGGCTCCGGCTCGATGGAGATCCAGGAGGCCCACGAACCCAGCGACCTGCGGATCAGGCTGGTCTTCGTCAAGCCCTGGAAGGCCGACAACCAGACGACGTTCGAGCTGCGTCCGGTCGGTGACCAGACCCGGGTGACCTGGCGGATGAACGGCACGTCCGCCGGCGTCGCAAGTGTGTTCGGCAAGCTGTTCAACATGGACAAGCTGGTCGGCGGCGACTTCGAGAAGGGCCTGGCCAAGCTGAGCGCCCAGGTCAGGGAGCAGCCCACCGGTTGAGTCTGCTCAGGCCACTGTCCAGGTGTCGCCGCCACTGAGCAGGGTGGCCAGTGCCGCCCGAGGGTCGTCGATAGCGGCCGAGGCGGTGGCGATCTGGGCCCGCGCCTGGTCGTCGTACGTCGACCGGTCGACCTGGCGGAAGATCCCTATCGGTGCCCGGTGAAGCACCCCCGCATCGGTCAGCCGCGACAACGCGAACGCCATGGTCGGGTCGGGTTGGTGCGCGTCGTGGATCACCAGCTCCGCCTCATCGACGCCGGCCATGTCGACCACCTTCAGGCCGCCCGACTCGCGGTCGCGAATGACGCCACGCGAGCCGTCGGTGCCAAACCGGATCGGCTGGCCGTGCTCGAGCGGGATGATCGCCTCGGCCCTGGTGTCCGAAGACTTGACCGCGTCGAAAGCACCGTCATTGAAGATCGGGCAGTTCTGATAGATCTCGACCAGGGCGGTGCCGCGGTGGGCGGCGGCCGCAGCGAGCACGGCGGTGAGGTGCTTGCGGTCCGAGTCGATGGTCCGCGCGACAAAGCTCGCCTCGGCGCCGAGCGCTAGCGATACCGGGTTGAACGGCTGGTCCACCGAACCGACCGGCGTGGACTTGGTGACCTTGCCCGGCTCGGAGGTCGGGGAGTACTGGCCCTTGGTCAGTCCGTAGATCCGGTTGTTGAACAGCAGGATCTTCATGTTGATGTTGCGGCGCATCGCGTGGATCAGGTGGTTGCCACCGATCGAGAGCGCGTCGCCGTCTCCGGTGACCACCCATACGGAGAGGTCCTCGCGGGTGGTCGCGATGCCGCTGGCAATCGCGGGTGCTCGCCCGTGGATGGAGTGCATCCCGAACGTGTCGAGGTAGTAGGGGAACCGTGAGGAACACCCGATGCCCGAGACGAAGACGATGTTCTCCTTGCGCAGCCCGAGCTCGGGCAGGAACGACTGCACCGCCTTGAGCACGGCGTAGTCTCCGCACCCGGGACACCAGCGGACCTCCTGGTCGGAGGCGAAGCTCTTGCCGGTCTGCGGGGTGTCGGTGGCGGGCACCCCGGCAAGCCCCGGGAACGGCACCTCGGCCCGGGTTGGCGTGGTCATCGCAAGGACTCCTGCCTCTGGGTCGGTGGGACGGGTTGGTGCCCGGGGCCGGCCTCGACGGTCCGGACCAGCTCGGTGACCGCCTCGGCGAGCTCGGCCGCCTTGAGCGGAAGACCACGCACCTGGTTGTAGCCGACCACGTCGACGAGGTACCTCGCCCGCAACAACAACGAGAGCTGGCCCAGGTTCATCTCGGGGACCAGCACGGCGTCGTACCGCTTCAGGATCTCGCCGAGGTCGTTCGGCAGCGGGTTGAGATGACGCAGGTGCACCTGGGCGACGTCGTGTCCTGCGATGCGCACCCGGCGGCAGGCGGCGCCGATCGGTCCGTACGTCGAGCCCCAGCCGAGCACGAGGACCTGGGCACGCCGGCCCTCTCCGACCGAGGGGTCGTCGACCTCCAACGGTGGAAGGGTGTCGGCGATCCGCTCGATCTTTGCCTGGCGGGTGCGGACCATCAGGTCGTGGTTGGCGGGGTCGTAGGAGATGTTGCCGTCGCCGTCGTTCTTCTCCAACCCACCGATGCGGTGCTCGAGGCCGGCGGTGCCCGGGACGGCCCAGGGACGAGCCAGCGTCTCAGGGTCACGAAGGTAGGGCCAGAACTCGGGCTCTCCCTCGGCGTTCACCCGGTTTGTCTCGGTGGCGAACGCCGGGTCGATGCTCGGCAGCTCGTCCACGTCGGGGATCCGCCAGGGTTCGGAGCCATTGGCGAGGTAGCCGTCGGAGAGCAGCATCACCGGTGTACGGAACGCAATCGCGATCCGGATCGCTTCGATGGCTGCGTCGAAGCAGTCTCCCGGCGAGCACGGCGCAACGATCGGCACCGGCGCCTCACCGTTGCGCCCGAACATCGCCTGCAGCAGGTCAGCCTGCTCGGTCTTGGTCGGCAGGCCGGTGGACGGGCCGCCGCGCTGGACGTCGATGACGAGCAGGGGCAGCTCGGTCATCACCGCAAGCCCGATCGTCTCCGACTTCAAGGCGATGCCCGGACCCGACGTCGAGGTCACTCCGAGTGCGCCGGCGAACGCGGCGCCCAGGGCCGCGCCGATGCCGGCGATCTCGTCCTCGGCTTGGAACGTGGTCACACCGAAGCGCTTGTGCTTGCTCAGCTCGTGGAGGATGTCCGACGCGGGGGTGATCGGGTAGGTGCCGAGGAAGACCTTCAGCCCTGACTGCACGCCGCCGGCCACGATCCCGTAGGCCAGGGCAAGATTGCCGGTGATGTTGCGGTAGGTGCCGATCGGCATCGGTGCCGGCTTGATCTCGTACTGCACGGCGAACGCCTCGGTCGTCTCACCGAAGTTCCAGCCGGCCCTGAATGCGGTCACGTTGGCGTCGCGGATGTCGGGGGCCTTGGCGAAACGCCTCTCCAAGAAGTCGATGGTGGTCTCGGTCGGGCGTCCGTACATCCACGACAGCAGCCCCAGGGCGAACATGTTCTTCGCCCGGGCCGCGTCCTTGCGGGAGAGTCCGAACTCCTTGACCGCATCGACGGTCA
>JALZBH010000105.1 GCA_030947625.1 Actinomycetota bacterium | reverse complement strand
TCCTACGGGAGCTTCCCCGCCGGTGGCCTCGGTCACAGCGATCCCCGTCTGCCGATGCTGACGATCGTGTCGCCTAGCCGGATCGTGTGGAGCTCGATCTCAGCCGGCTCGACAAGCCCGTGCTCTCGCAGCCAAATCGGGAACGGTACGCCGGCCAGCTTGGCGGCACACTCGGCGCGGGTCCACCTGCCCCAGAAGTCAACCGGCCCGTACCGGGAGGCCAGTGCCGAGGGAACCGGTTCGCAGGCCAGCTCGGCGTCGATCACCGTTCCGCGGGGGCCGTACCAGCCGACGGCGCGGCCGTCGCCCAGATGGCTGCGTGAGCGGGCCCCAGCCACCTGTTCGCGGGTCCCGACGCGCAGGTGCCGGACCAGCTCAGCTGGAACCGGCACCGTCGACCACGATCGACTGGCCGTTGATGTTGGTCTCCTCCAGCAACAGCATGCGCACGACGGGCAGCACGTCCCCGGGAGTCGTCAGCCGGCCCGACGGAGTCCGCCGCAAGATCGCCTCGAGCTGGGTCTGCCCGAGCACCGCCGACATCTCCGAGGCAAAGAACCCCGGGGCGACCGCATTGGCCAGCACCCGGCCGGAGAACTCTCGGGCCAGGGAACGAGTGGCCGCATCGAGGCCGCCCTTTGTCGCCGAGTAGGCGACCAGACCGGGGTATCCCCGTTGACCGCAGATCGAGGTCACGTTCACCAACCGCCCCCGGCGGCCGTTGCCGAGAAGCCGGCGCAGGACGAAGCGGGTAAGCAGTAGTGGTGCCGTCAGGTTCGTCTCGATGATCGCTGCGATGCGGTCCGCCGGCGTATGCACATGCAGGCTGTCCTGCCCGATCGCGGCGTTGTTGACCAGCCCGTCGACCACACCGAGCTTGGCCTCCACTTGCTTGACGAAGTCCTGGCAGGCCTGCTCGTCGGTGATGTCGACCGATCCGAAAAGCGAGTCGTCGGGATGTCTGTCCGCGAGCGCGGACAGCCCCGGGGTGACCGTGCGGGCGAACGCAGCCACCTTCAGACCGCTTTCGAGCAGGTCGCCCACCATCGCCAGGCCCAGCCCCCGGGAGGCGCCGGAGATGAGTACGACGGAGGCGGGTGGGACCGGCGCTGGTTCGCCGGCGAACTCCTCAGACTGCTCAGACATCGCTCTTCAGGGTCTCCTTCGCCGGGATGGTGTCGAGCACCTTGATGCGCCGTGGGACGCCGTACTCGGGAAGCCGCTCGCGAGACCATCGGGTCAGCTCGGCCACGACGTCCCCGTCGGTGTGCCCCGGCCGCAGCACCACCTCGGCGACCACGATCGTGCCGACCAGCGGCGCCTTGCGTCCGCGGACGTGCGCCCACGCGACCCCAGGGTGGCTCTGCAGCACCGAGCGCACGACGCCTGCGGAGACCTTCGCGCCGCCGACATTGATCTCGTCGCTGTCGACGCGCCCGATGATCAGCACCCGGCCGTCCTCGACCACGACAGCGTCCCCGGTGTGCACCGCACCAGCGAGCCCGGCGCCGTGATGAGGAGAGGTGATCACCAGCTCGTCGTCGTCCACGGTGATTCGCGGGCGCCCGGGCTGGTCGCGGTCGAGCCACTCGACCGGGAAGCCCGCGCGTCCGTCGTGGACGACTATCGAGGCGCCAACCTCGGAGGAGGCGTAGAGCCAGGAGACCCGGGCCTGGGGAAAGATCTCGCGCAGCTGGCTCAGCACGGCCTGGTCCACGGGCTCGCCGCCGAGGCTGACCTGCTGCAGCGGGACCTGAGCCAGCTCGGCACCGTGGCTGATGATCGTCTGCCGCCAGAACGTGGGGGTGCCCGAGGCGGCGGTGACGGCGTACTCGATGGCGGCGTCGACCCAGCCGTCAAGATCTGCCGGGTCGACCACGACCAGGTCCTGGCCGGCGGCGCCCAGGCCGAGGGTGACCACCTGCCACCACGCGTAGGTGCCCGGGGAGTACGGGCACAGCCAGCGACGCGGCGGCAGCTCGCCGCCGACGGTGGTCAACGAGTCCAGGGTGTGCCCGATGCGCTTGGGACGGCCGGTAGAGCCGGAGGTCAGCAGCCACAGCCGGCCGGGCTCGGCAGGACGCGGGTTGCTGGCTTCCTCGCCCGAGTCGCCGGCCAACCCGTCCAGCATCGCGAATCCCGCTTCGCGCAGTTCGGTCCCAAGGGTCTGCTCCATCCGGCCACGGGCGACGACGAGCAGCTCGGCTCCCGTCAGTGCGTGGGTGTAGACATAGGGCAACGCGTCGTACGACGACCCGACCACGACCACCGCAGGCCCCGTCAGCTTGACCTCGGGCAGGTCTCTCCAGGTGGTCGTTGACCCTGAGCGGACGTCGACCAGCTGGTTCGCCTCGCCGGGAAGCCGCCTCACCGGTCCTGGATCTCGCTCAGGAGGTCCAGCACGTCACCGACGGTGGTGATCTGGCGCAGCCCGGCCGCGTCGAAGTTCAGCTCGGCGTCGATCTCGTCCTCGACCCTGAGCGCCAGCTCGGAGAAGTCCAGCGAGCGGAACCCGATCTCGGCCAGGCTCGCCGTGTCGTCATCGGGCAGGGATTTGCCCTGGGCGGAAAGCACCTGGGCCATCAGACCGCGCAGCTGGTCACGGGAGACAGCACTCATGGCGGGCAGACTACCGTTTGGGAGGTCCGCGAACGCGACGGGCAAGAGCGGAGGAGTGGGCATGCTGCGACCGGTCGTCGAGCAGGACGTGGCCACGATGTTGGCCTGGCGCAACCAGCCCGTGAACCGCGAAGCAAGCGTTCATCAGCGGGTGATCCCGGCCGCCGAGCACCAGGTCTGGTGGGACCGGGTGTCGGGCGACCCGCGCTGGCGCCTGCTCGTCTTCGAGTCCGAGGGCCGTCCCCTGGGCATCGTCAGCTTCTTCGATCTCGACCTCGCCTCGGCGACGAGGACCGGGTCGTGGGGTTTCTACCTCGACCACGAGACGACGACTGCGGACGGGACCGCAATGCTCGCCTGGATGCAGGTGATGCGCGAGGCTACCGAGTATGCGTTCGGCGAGCCGCCGGCGGGACTGGGGCTGGCAGAGCTGCGCGGGGAGGTCCGGCCGGAGAACGAAGCCGTGCGGATGATGAACCGCCGGTTCGGTTTCTCCGAGGGAGAGCCGTTCGGTCGCCAGGTCGACGAGGAGACGGCGTGGCTGATCCCGATCACGCTGCGGCGGGCGGACCGGCGTACGAGAAAGGGCAGACGATGAAGGCCGAGATCACCGTCGGGGGCCGCGCGATCGGCCCCGACCACGAGCCGTTCGTAATTGCTGAGATGTCGGGCAACCACAACGGCGACCTGGAGCGGGCTCTGGACATCGTCAGGGCTGCCGGCGACGCCGGTGCAGACGCGGTCAAGATCCAGACCTACACCGCTGACACGATCACGCTCGACGTGGACTCCCCGATGTTCCGGCTGAGCAGCGACCATCCGCTCTGGCCGAACCGACGGCTCTACGACCTCTACACCGAGGCCGCCACGCCGTACGACTGGCACGAGCCGATCTTCGACCTGGCCAGGTCGTTGGGGATGGTCGGCTTCTCCGCACCGTTCGACCCGACCGCGGTTGCCTTCCTACAGAAGCTCGGCGTGCCTCTCGTCAAGTCCGCCTCCAGCGAGATCACCGACCTGCCGCTGATCCGCTGTATCGCGGGCACCGGACTGCCCACGATCATCTCCACCGGTACGGCGACGCTCGGCGAGATCGACCAGGCAGTGCGCGCCGCCCGTGAGGTCGGCAACGAGGACCTGGTCGTGTTGTCCTGCACGGCGTCCTACCCCGCCCCGCCGGAGGCGTCCAACTTGCGTGGCATCCCGGTCCTCAGCGCCGCACTCGACGTCCAGGTCGGACTCTCCGACCACACCTTGGGCATCGGCGCCTCGGTTGCCGCGGTCGCGGTCGGCGCCACGATGGTCGAGAAGCACCTGACCCTGGACCGAGCCCATGGCGGCGTCGACTCCGGGTTCTCGCTGAACCCCGACGAGTTCACAGCGTTGGTGCGCGAGACCAAGATCGCCTGGCAGGCCATGGGAGAGGCCCGGATCGGACCCAGCCATCTCGAGAAGGAGGGACTGCGCTTCCGCCGGTCGCTGTTCGTCAGCCGCGACGTCAAGGCGGGCGAGAAGGTCGCTCCCGACAACGTCCGCTCGGTCCGTCCGGCGGACGGGATGTCGCCGGACTCCTACCGCGAGCTCGCCGGGCGGGTGTTCCGGGTCGACGTACCCAAGGGGACGCCTATGTCCCTCGACCTGCTCTGACCTGCACGCGCCACCTGCTCGCCGTCGCTGACCCGCTGTCGCCGTGCTCGGTGACGGTGACGAAGAGCGGCCGGCTGAGCGAGGGTACGACGAACCGCACCGATCCCTCACCGTCTGGCTCCAGTCGCTGCTGCACGACCACGTCGCCAGCGAGGTCGTGCACCTCGACCTCGACCGGGCCTGATGGCGGCGGTGGAGGCCGGCGCGACCTGAGGTAGGCCGCCGGATGACGCAGCATCGCCCGACGACCGTAGGTCGGAACCGGGGCCGTCAACCGGTGCTGCTCCACCTCGACGGGACCACCCTCGGAGCCTGGGTTCAGCACGAACGCCCTGCTTTCGGCCAGCGTGTTCGCCGCGCCCTGGACCCTCGGCCGGCCGGTCGACAGGGACTCGACAAGCGGCGTGTCGGGTGCGAACAGCTCGACCCTGGCAACGCACACCCCGACCAGCCCAGCCTCCATCAGCCCGGCCTCGAGGGCTGCCGGAAGCACTGATGGGGTGAGGAGATCCAGCAGCAGCAGGCCGTCGTCGACCTCGTCGGGGTGCAGATCGAACTCCAGGCGGTACCGCGTGGTCGCGTCCTGGTCGCCGGGCCGCAGTGCCAGCATCGCAAGGCCGCGCACCATCCCCTGAGCGCGCACTTCGACCAACCGGTGAAGGCGCGAGACGTCCTCGAACACCACGTCAGGAGAAAGCGCCAGCGTGGGGATCGCATGGGTGTCCTCGCGGTTCTGCCAAAGCCAGGTCGACAGGTTGTCGGCCACCAACGTGATCCGCAGCCGCACCGGGCGAGTCGGCGGGTCCAGCCGCAGTCCGAGCAGGGCGTCGGCCCGCAGCAGCCGAGTCAGCCGGCGCGGAGCCCGCACCGCGCCGTCGACGAGCCACAGGACCGGGTCGGAACCGCGAGTGACCGTCCCGGGAACGCCGAGCGAGACGACCGGCGCGTCGTGCACCGTGGTCAGGTGCAGGCTCGGCAGCTCGAAGACCTCTCTCGGGATCGTCACTGCGCAGCTACCGGGGCGAGCTGGTCGAAGAGCGCGCCCGGGTCACGGGTCAGGTCGAACCTGGTCAGGAACGGCTCCCGGCGCGTCCAGAGACGGCGTACGGCGGCAAAACCCGGCTCCGCGTCGCTCTCGATCTGCTGCATCACGATCCGCAGGATGCTCCAGAGGTTGCCGTTCTCCGCGAAGGCCCAGTGCTGGGTCAGCGCGGTCGGGACGTCGCTGGCTGCCCGGTAGAACCAGGTGTACAGTCTCGCTCGCTCTACCTGCTCCTCGGTGAGCAACCGGCGTCCCGAGACCAGCGCATCGAGGTGCTCGCTGAGCATGGCGAAATACTCCTCCGGCGTCTCCGCCACCGTACTGAAACCGCACTTGCTTCCCTCCGACCAGCCGGCCTGCAGCGCCGGAATACCCAAGCAGGGGTACTCGGTCGCCACACTGCCCCGGACGGTGAGCACCAGGTCAGTCAGTGCGACCTGGAAGTTCTTGGACAGCTCCATGCTCGGCAGGAACTTCATGTGCGCTTGCTCGGCGTAGCGCTCCCCGACCTGGTTGGCGAAGTCCGTGGCGTCGTACATCCACTGCTGCGGATGGTCCAGGAACAGCCAGTTGGCCTCGGGGTGTCCGGCCGCGAACTCCGCGGTCGCCTCGAACCACTCACCGAGATCGCCGAATGCTTCGTAGTTCGTGCCCAAGGCATCGGAGATGGCGTGGTTGAACACGCTGATCGTCGGCTTGGCCGGGTCCAGACCCACCCGCGCGGCGGCCCGTCGGCGGATGGCGCCCCGCTCGGCCTGAGTGCGCAGCTCCACCGCGGAGTGCTCGCCACCCGGTCGCCACCACGATGGGCGGCCGAGGGTCGCCTTCGCACGGTGCATGGTCAGCTCACTGTTGTCTGCCAGCAACTCGCGGTTGCTCCAGAGGTGCTTCTCGAAGAACTCGCCGACGTCCTCGGTGATGCTGGCGCGGATCGGAGCGTCGCCGTGGAGCCGCTCCGGGTACAGGGCATAGGCCTTGAACGAGCCCGTCGACTGCGGGAACAGCACCGGTATGTCGTTGCGCAGCGCCGCCTCGACGGCCAGTCCGAAGTTGTCATAGTCGACATGGCTCGAGATCAAGGCGACGACGTCGAGCCTGGAGGTCAGTGCCTCGTAAATCTTGGCGAACTCGGCGCTCCGCCGCGCGACGTGTGCCCGCTTGGCGTGGTGCTCGGCACTGTCGTCGAGCCTGGCGACCTTGGCCATCCGGCAGCTGGTGCTGTAGACGATCTGGTCGAACCTCTCGGCACCGATCCCCGAGTCCGGCAGCTCGCCGCCCAGCTGGACTCCGCCGACCTCCAGGTCGACCGAGCTGCCGGCGGCGCGCTGGTCGACGAGCTGGTGGATGTCGAAGAACTCGGCAACGTCGTACGCCGCGGCCAGCTGGCGGATCTCGTCGAGGTTGAACCGGGTCCAGACGACCTGGTTCCAGTCCTCGTCGGCACCGCTGAACACGATCACCCGGGCCGGTTCGACCCGGCGCAGGGCGTTCGCCAGCGTGAGGTTGCGCAGCGTCACCTTGAGGGCCTGGCTCATTGCCTCGACCAGGATCACCCGTTCACCCGGCGCGCCCAGGTTGTCGACCCAGAAGTCCTTGGCCACCCCGAGAAACGGGATGAAGGCATCGGGGTCCAGCTCCGGGTGCGGCATAGGCGACAAACTACCAATCCGCGTGGCCCAGTTAGCGTCGCGAGAGCGACCGCCAGGCTCGGTGGGCGCGTCGTCGTACGCCGCCGGCGACCCGGTTCGGGGCCCAACGGCCGGGTGCGGGGCGTTGCGGGGTGGAGGAGCCCTTCTCGCGCAGCTCGTCCAGCTCCCTCCGGGTGGCGGCCGCCTCGTCCAGCTCACGGTCACGGATCTCCAGGATGTCCGCCAGGGCGGTAGCGGCAACCTCGACCAGCTCTGCGTCGGTGACCGGCGCCGGCGAGGTGTCGAAGGCGTCGGCTGTCGGTTGCAGGTCGGCGAGGTCGCCGACTACGTCGTACCCTTCGGTGCCCAGCTGCTGCAGCCAGTCCGCGGTGACCTCATCCACCCACGGGCGCAGTGACTCCGGCAGCCGGGCCCGCTCGCCCCGCTGCCGCCCCAGCACCTTCCCGGCGAGGTAGGACTGGCCCAGGCGGAGGTAGCCGGCCCGGGAGTGCGGGAACCGGTCACCCAGGGCAACATTGACCCGCCGCTGCAGCTCGGCCTGCGCGCGGCCCAACGCCACGTTGTCGGTTGGTGCTGTGGTGTCCAGCGTGCCGGGGTCCACGCCGACGACCGAGCAGAACCGGCCGAACAGCACCAAGGTGTCGGTGCCGGCCGGTGGGCAGGTGACCACGTGCACGTGGTCGGGACCGACCGCGGCTGCCCAGCGGGCGGTCACCGCAGTCAGATCCTGGTTCGCCCAGAAGTCCGCAGAGCCGGGCGCCCGGTCACGAACGGCCGCGTAGAACTCCTCCTCCATGTCGCTCAGCCTCGCCTGGATCCGCTGCTGCCAGGCCGAAGGGACCTGCCGGGCCAGGTCTCGCGCCGTGACCACCACATGTACGTCGAACCCGTCGAGCAGCTCGAGCAGGACACCAGCCTGTTCCGTCGTGGTCGGCGCCAGCGCCTCCTGGGTGACCAGCACCGTCGTGGCCGTACTCCGGGCGAGCTGGCGCGTCAACCGCTGGGGGGCACCGCGGACGAACGGGTCGTCGAATGAGCCGACGATGTTGCGGACGCACAGGGCCAGGTTCAGATGATCCTGGCGGCGCTGCGGCAGCAGCTCGAATCCCTGTTGGGACAAGGCGTCGCGCGAGTTCCAGAAGACGCTCTGCAGGTACGACGTACCGGTCTTGGGCAGTCCGGCATGGATGAAACACCGACGAGTCGGATGGGCCGTCGAAACCGACGGCGTCGATGCGTCAAGGCGTGCCTCGGGCTGGGGCATGTCGAGATACTAGGCTCGCCCAGGTGTCGCCCAGGGTGTTGCTCAGCGTCGTCGT
>JALZBH010000104.1 GCA_030947625.1 Actinomycetota bacterium | reverse complement strand
CCTTGAGGTCTCCCGAGCCGAGCGTGGCGACACCGACGTACAACAGCGCCCCCACGGGCAGCAGCGCGACGATCGAGGTGTTGATCGAGCGGACCAGCGTCTGGTTCACCGCGAGGTTGGCCAGCTCAGCGTACGTGCGCTTGCTGCGGCGGAGGTTCTTGGTGTTCTCTCGGACCTTGTCGAAGACCACGACGGTGTCGTAGAGCGAGAAACCCAGGATCGTGAGTACGCCGGTGACGGTGGCCGGTGAGACCTGGAAGCCCGACAGCGAGTAGATCCCGACCGTGATCACCAGGTCGTGCGCCAGCGCCACCAGAGCCGCGACCGAGGTCTTCCATTCTCGAAAGTAGAGCCCGATGACCAGGGCCACCAAGATCAAGAAGACGATCAGGCCCAGCAACGCCCGATGGGCGACCTGCGCCCCCCAGCTGGCACCGACCGCATCCTGGGAGATCTTCGTCTCCGGGACGTTCGCAGTCTTCATGAGCGCGCGGGTGATCAAGTTGGTGTCCTGGTTGGACGTCGACTCGGTGGTCACCAGGATGCTGTTGGTCCCCGAGGTCGTCACCGTCGGCGACACCGCGCCCTTGATGCCGGTCCCGGCCACCGCCGCGCGGATGCGGTCGGCCTCGGCCTGGGTGACCTGTGCCTGCGGGAGGGTGACGGTGTACTGCACGCCACCCTTGAACTCGATGCCAAGGTTGAGGCCCTTGAAGTACAGCCCACCGACTGCGAGTACGACGATCACACCAGAGAGCGTGTACCAGAGCCACTTGCGACCGACGAAGTCGATCGATCGCCGGCCGGAGTAGAGGTCGTTGCCGAACCTGCTGTACCTGCCCATCAGGCCATCCCTCCCGCGTAGTGGCGCTCGCCCGGACCGGGTGAGTCCATGCCGAGAGTCTCCGGGGAGAGCCCCGACAGGCGGTGGCCGGAGTTGAAGAACCGACGCTGCGCCAGCAACGTCATCAGCGGATGGGTGAACCAGAAGAACACCGCGACGTCGATGATCGTGCTGATGCCGAGTGCGAAGGCGAAGCCGCGGACCACCCCGATGGCGAAGGTGTACAGGACGACCGCGGCCAACAGCGAGACCGCGTCCGCGGCCAGACACGTGTTCCGGGCGCGCAGCCAGCCGGCTTCGACCGCGACCCGCATCGACTTGCCGTCACGCATCTCGTCCCGGATCCGCTCGAAGAACACGATGAACGAGTCCGCGGTGATGCCGACGGCAACGATCAAACCGGCGATGCCGGGCAGGGTCAGGGTGAAGCCGGCGGCCTTGGCGAGCACAAGCACGGTGGCGTAGGTGACCAGAGCTGCGACGACCAGTGAGGAGATCACCACGAGGCCGAGGCCGCGGTAGTACAGCAGGCAGTACAGCATCACCACCAGCAGCCCGATGATGCCGGCCGTGATGCCGGCGGACAGCTGGCTCCCGGCTAGCGACGGACCGATCGTCTGGACGGTCGGTGGGTTGGCGAACCGAACCGGCAGGGCACCGAACTTCAAGGAGTTGGCCAGCGACTTGGCCTCTGCCTCGGTGAAGCTCCCGGTGATCTGCGCGTCACCACCGAGGATGGGCTGGTTGACACCGGCGTAGGAGATCACCTGGCCGTCGAGAACGGTGGCGAACAGGCCGTTGTTCTTGTAGAGGGCGGTGGTGATGTCACCGAACGTGTGCGTGGGGGCACCACCTTTGAGGGTGAGGTTGACCGCCCAGGTGGTGGAGTTCGGGGGGATCCCGTACGACGCGTCCTTGAGCGAGGTGCCCTCGATCACAGCCTTGGACAGCAGGAACTTGCTGCCCTTGTCGTCGCAGGTGATCAGCGGCTGGTTGGGGTCGTCCGGCTTCCGCTGAGCCGCCTTGCTCGGACTGGGACAGTTGTACTTCGCGTACCTCTGCAGCCAGCTGGCTCCGGGGTTCTTGCTCCAGGCCAGCGCGTCACTGACCGGCGCGCCCTTGGCGGTCAGCGGGGAACCGGTCGGTGTCCCCGTCGGTGCTGCCGTCGGCTGGGTCAAGGGTGTCGCGGTCGGGTTGGCGGTACTGGGCGAAGGGCTGGGCGAGGGGCTTCCCGACGCTGCCTTGACGGCGAACGCGGGAGCGGGCCGGGGCTTGGGTGTGGCGCTGCCGGTGGTCTTACCCGGCTTGACCTTCGGGGTCGGGCTGCCGGTCGAGGTCGGGCTGGAGGTCGGGCTCGGCGTACCGGTGGCGCTGCCCGACGGGGACCCGGGAAGCGTCGACGCCGGCAGTGGTACGCCGGCCTGGGGCTGGCCGACGATCAGCCGGAACCGCAGCTGGGCTGTGCGCTCCACCGCCTGCACCAGGTCTTTGCGGTTCTGACCGGGGATCTCGACGATGATGTTGCGGTTGCCCTGGGTGGTGACCGATGCCTCGGCGACACCGCTGCCGTTGACGCGCGCGTTGATGATCTGGGCGGCCTGGTTCATCTTCGTGCTCGAAGGAGCGCCGCCGAGTGCCACCAGCGTTATCCGGGTGCCACCCTCGAGGTCGAGTCCCAGCCTGGGTTTCCAGGTCTGGCCTAGCGCGGCGAGGGCGTAGAGCACCGCGACACTGACCGCGAAGATCAGCAGGTTGCGCCCCGGCCGGGACGTCTTCTTCGCCACGCTCTAGCTCTCCTCAGTCCTCTGCTCGGTGCCCTGCCCCATGTCCTGCCCGATCTCGTGCCCGGTGCCGTGCCCGGGTGCTGGCTCGGCCGGCGGTGCCAGCGGCTCGTCCCGGACAGGCAGCTCCGCGGCCCGGCGTACGACGGCCTGACGGGCGACGGTGACCTCGATGCCCGGCGCGATCTCAAGCCGCACCCTTGTCCCGTCAACGCTTCGCACGGTCCCGAAGATCCCCGAGGAGAGGATCACCTCCTCGCCTTCGCCGATCTCGCTCTGCAACCTCGCCATCGAGCGCTGTTGCTTGCGGGCCGGGCGCATCACGATCGCCCAGAAGGCCAGCAGGGCGAGGACGATCACCAGTGGTTGCACTGCGGATGGCACGACTCGATCGACTCCAAGACGAGAAAGGTTGGTGATGGCCAGCACCGCCGACGGGCAAGTGTAACGGCCGGTGCGTGGCGACTCGGACCAACGCGTGCTGGGTGTGACGAGCGCGTCTGCTCAGACCTGGTCCCCCTCGAAGAGGCTGCGATCGGCGAACGGACCCGCTGGTGGCTCCGGAAGGCCGAGGTGGCGCCAGGCCAGTGGAGTGGCTACCCGGCCCCGCGGCGTACGCGCGAGGAAGCCGGAACGCACCAGGAACGGCTCGGCCACCTCCTCGACGGTCTCGCGCTCCTCACCCACGCCGACCGCAAGCGTGCTGATCCCCACTGGTCCCCCGCCGAACCGGCGGCAGAGTACGTCGAGCACGGCGCGGTCCAGCCGGTCCAACCCGCACTCGTCGACCTCGAAGAGCTCCAGCGCCGCCTGAGCAACCGGCAGGGTCACCACTCCGTCGGCTCGGACCTGGGCATAGTCGCGCACCCGTCGCAGTAGCCGGTTCGCGATCCTCGGTGTCCCGCGAGATCGACCGGCGATCTCCGCTGCACCGTCGTCGGCCAACGCCACCTCGAGCAGCCGTGCGGACCGGTGCACGATCCGGTCGAGCTCGGCAGGCTCGTAGTACTGAAGGTGCGCGGTGAAGCCGAAGCGGTCCCGCAACGGGCTGGGCAGCAACCCGGTCCTGGTGGTCGCGCCGACCAACGTGAACGACGGGATCTCCAACGGGATCGCGGTCGCCCCTGGCCCCTTGCCGATCACCACGTCGACCCGGAAGTCCTCCATTGCCATGTAGAGCATCTCTTCGGCGGGACGCGACATCCGATGGATCTCGTCGACGAAGAGAACGTCGCCGTCGCTGAGCCCGGACAGGATCGCCGCCAGATCACCGGCATGGGTGATCGCCGGCCCGCTGGTCAGGCGCAACGGCTGGGCCAGCTCGGCTGCGATGATCATCGCCAACGTGGTCTTGCCCAGTCCGGGTGGACCGGCCAGCAGCACGTGGTCCGGCGCCCGGCCGCGGTCGCGAGCCGCTCCGAGGACCAGGGCAAGCTGCTCGCGGACCCGCTCCTGACCGATGACCTCTGCCAGCGTCCGCGGGCGCAGTGCCGCCTCGACGATCCGCTCGTCACCATCGGCCTCGACGGCAGCAATCGAGGCGACGTACGCGGACTCGGCGCGCGACCCGCTCGTCGTCCCCAGCTCGTCGGGGGTCATCTCAGACCCTGCTCAACATGCGCAGAGCCGACCGCAACAACGCGGCCACGTCCGGAGGAGCGCTCGCGTCGACATCGGCCGCCACCGCGGCGACCGCCTGGTCAGCCTCCTTGGCCGACCAGCCGAGACCTACGAGACCTGCCTGCACCTGTCCCTGCCAATGGCTGCCGGCTCCCTGGGCGGGCGCCACAACGGTGGCGGAGGGTACGCCGATCCGGTCCTTGAGCTCGAGAATGATCCGCTGGGCGCCCTTGTGCCCGATGCCGGGGACCATCGTCAGCGTCTTCACGTCGTCTCCAGCAACCGCCCGCCGCAACGTCTCGGGCGAATGCACCGCCAGCATGGCCTGCGCCACCTTGGGACCCACCCCGCTTGCCGTCTGGACGAGCTCGAACATCTGCTTCTCGTCCTCGTCGGCGAAGCCGAACACCGTCAGCGAGTCCTCGCGCACCACCAGGCTCGTGGGCAATGTCGCCTCCTTGCCCAGCCGGAGGTCAGCCAGCGTGTTGGGCGTGCAGTGCAGCTCCAGCCCCACTCCCGCGACCTCGAGCACCGCCGAGGAGAGTCCCACCGCCGACACCCGGCCCCGGACGAACGCGATCACCGACGGCCGCCGGACTGAGCCGCGACCGCCGCCTCCAGGCGGCTGAGGGCGGGGCCGCGCCACAGATGACAGATCGCCAGCGCCAGGGAGTCCGCCGCGTCCGCTGGTCTGGGTACGTCGTCGAGCCGCAGCAGCCGCATCACCATCGCACCGACCTGTGCCTTGTCGGCCCGGCCGCTGCCCGTGACCGCTGCCTTGACCTCGCTCGGTGTGTGCAGGGCGACCGGGATGCCGCGCCGGGCAGCCGCAACCAACGCCAGCCCGCTGACCTGCGCCGTGCCCATGACCGTCTTGACGTTGTGCTGGCTGAACACCCGCTCGACCGCCACCGCATCGGGTCGGGTCCGGTCGAGCCACTGCTCGATCCCGGTGACCACCCTAAACAGGCGCTGCTCGATCGGCTCGCCGGCCGGCGAGGTGACCACGCCGACCGCGACCAGCGAGAGCGGCCGTCCCACGCTCCCGTCCACGACACCGAGACCGCAGCGGGTCAGGCCGGGGTCGACTCCCAGCACACGCATGAGTGCCTCACCTCGTCCGAACGTCTGTTCGGACGAACCTAACCCGAGATCTGGGCCGCGACGCCGCCGACGCGCCGAGGCAGCCGGGCTCACGCGTCAATGGTCGCCAGCACCTCGTCGGGGACGTCGAAGTTGGCGAAGACGTTCTGCACGTCGTCGAGATCCTCCAGCGCCTCGAACAGCCGCAGCACCTTGCCGGCACCCTCACGGTCGAGCTCGACCTGCACCGAGGGGACGAACGCGGCCTCCGCCGAGTCGTAGTCCACCCCGGCTGCCTGGAGCGCCGTACGCACCGCCACCAGGTCGGTGGCCTCGGTGACCACCTCGTACACCTCTCCGAGGTCGTTGACGTCCTCGGCGCCGGCCTCCAACGTCGCCTCGAGCACATCGTCCTCGGTCACCGGCCTGGGTTCCTGGGCCTGCGGGACGATCACCACCCCCTTGCGGTGGAACAGGTAGGACACCGAGCCGGGATCGGCCAGCGACCCGCCGTTGCGGTGCATCGCCGTCCGGACCTCCATCGCGGCACGGTTCCTGTTGTCAGTCAGGCACTCGATCAGAAAGGCTACGCCGTTGGGCCCGTAGCCCTCGTACATGATCGTCTGGTAGTCAGCGGCACCGCCTTCGGCGCCCGACCCACGTTTGACTGCGCGGTCAATGTTGTCGTTGGGCACCGAGGACTTCTTGGCCTTCTGGATGGCGTCGTACAACGTCGGGTTGCCCACCGGGTCGCCCCCGCCCGACTTCGCGGCGACCTCGATGTTCTTGATCAGCTTGGCGAACAGCTTGCCGCGCCGCGCGTCGATGACGGCCTTCTTGTGCTTGGTCGTCGCCCACTTGGAGTGGCCTGACATGCGCGTCCTTCCTCAGATCGACTCGACGAGGTCCAGAAAGAGCCGATGGACGCGGTCGTCGCCCCCGACCTCGGGGTGGAACGAGGTCGCCATCAACGGCCCCTGCCGGACCGCGACGATCCTACCCGCGGCCTCGCCTGCTGCTACCCGGGCAAGTACGTCGACTCGGTCGCCCGCTCGCTCGACCCAGGGGGCCCGGATGAACACGGCGTGCACCGGGTTGTCGATGCCGTCGAAGTCCAGGTCGCCCTCGAAGGACTGCACCTGTCGCCCGAACGCGTTGCGCCGCACGGTGACGTCGAGCCCACCGAGGGTCTCCTGTCCTAGAGCACCGTCCTCGATCCGGTCGGCGAGCAGGATCATCCCGGCACAGGTGCCAAGCACCGGGAGTCCCGCTCGGATCCGCTTCACGAGCGGCTCGAACAGCTCGAACGTCCTGGCCAGCTTGACCATCGTCGTGGACTCACCACCAGGGAGCACCAGGGCATCACAGGCATCGAGCTCGGCAGGCCGGCGTACGGCGCTCGCCGGGGCGCCCAGCTCGGCAAGCATCAACAGATGCTCGCGGACGTCGCCTTGGAGAGCCAGGACACCGATGTTCGGCTTGCTCACAGCGTGGCCTGGTCAGTCGGTCGAGCCTTCTCGAGACCCGGACCGGGGCGGCGCTGCCAATGTGCCGAGACCTCGATCCGGCCCTCGTCGAAGTGGGCTGCCAACCGGTGTGCGGCGAACGCGGCCAGCACCTCCTCGAGCAAGCCATCGCCGGGAGCGGCGTTGGCGGTGTTCGCGTGCCAGAGGTTGACCTCGAGCATGCCGGCGTCGATGGCATGCCACACGTCCGGCGGGGTGAACCAGGCGATCCCACGTGGCGTCGACGCACTCTCGAGCGCAGCCTTGGCCGCCCAATGGTCGGCACACCCTTGCAGGACAGCGATGCCGGCCTGTTCCAGTCCTGCGAAGGCGGCAGCCAGCCGGTCGTAGTCCGTGTGAGCCGGCCAGGTTTGGGCTTCGCGACACCAGGCTTCCTCGGCCTCGCGGATCCACCCAGTGGCGGTGGCGTCCGCGTTCAGATCGGGATGGTCCTCCGCGACGACGGCCCGGATCTCGGCGTACACCTGCGCCGTGGAGAGGAGCCCCGAGCGGACCACACCGGCCACCCAGGAACGAGTCTGCTCGGGGTCGCTCGACCTCACCAGCCGCGCTCGGCCAACCGGTGCGGGGCCGGGATCTCTTCGACGTTGATGCCGACCATCGCCTCGCCGAGACCGCGGGAGACCTTCGCGACCACGTCCGGGTCGTCCGCGAACGTGGTGGCCTTGACGATCGCCGCCGCCCGCTCCGCGGGGTTGCCGGCCTTGAAGATGCCGGAGCCGACGAACACGCCCTCCGCCCCGAGCTGCATCATCATGGCTGCGTCAGCGGGGGTGGCGATGCCGCCGGCGGTGAAGAGCACGACGGGCAGCTTGCCCGCCTCGGCCACCTCGCGGACCAGGTCGTACGGCGCCTGGAGATCCTTTGCCGCGACGTAGAGCTCGTCCTCCTCCATCGAGCCTAGCCGCCGGATCTGGGCCCGGATCGTGCGCATGTGGGTGACCGCGTTGGACACGTCACCGGTGCCGGCCTCGCCCTTGGAGCGGATCATCGCCGCTCCCTCGGTGATCCGGCGCAGCGCCTCACCGAGGTTGGTCGCGCCGCACACGAACGGGACCGCGAACTTCCACTTGTCGATGTGGTTTGCGTAGTCGGCCGGGGTGAGCACCTCGGACTCGTCGATGTAGTCGACGCCCAGGCTCTGCAGCACCTGCGCCTCCGCGAAATGCCCGATGCGGGCCTTTGCCATCACCGGGATCGAGACGGCGGCGACGATCGAGTCGATCATGTCCGGATCGCTCATCCTGGAGACGCCGCCCTGCGCCCGGATGTCGGCCGGCACTCGTTCGAGTGCCATCACGGCCACGGCGCCGGCGTCCTCGGCGATCTTGGCCTGGTCGGCCGTGACGACGTCCATGATCACGCCGCCCTTGAGCATCTCGGCCATCCCGCGTTTGACGCGCGAGGTGCCGGTGCCGGACTGGGATGTTGATGCCTCACTCATGGGTCCAG
>JALZBH010000221.1 GCA_030947625.1 Actinomycetota bacterium | reverse complement strand
ATGTGAAACTCCTCGAGCCAGTACAGCGCGTTGGCGACCAGGAAGTTGCGTACCTCTTTGCGGCCGAAGTTGAACACCAGCGTGCCCCAGTCGGGGTGCTCTCCCCGGCTCGGGTTCGGGTCCTCGTACAGCGAGGTGCCGTCGAAGCGGGACAGCGCGAAGTCGTCCTTGGGGAAGTGGGCGGGCACCCAGTCCACGATCACCCCGATGCCGGCGGTGTGCATCCGGTCGACGAACCTGCGGAACCCGTCCGGGTCACCGAACCGTGCAGTGGGCGCGTAGTAGGAGGTCACCTGGTAGCCCCACGAGCCGCCGTATGGATGCTCCATCACCGGCAGCAGCTCGACGTGGGTGAAGCCCATGTCGATGACGTACGACGCGAGCTGGTCGGCCAGCTCGTCGTACGAGAGGCCCCGTCGCCAGGAGCCCAGATGTACCTCGTAGACCGACATGGGCCGCCGGTCGGGCCGCCTCGAAGCCCTGACTGCCATCCAGGCCTGGTCGGTCCAGGTGTGGCGGGACTCGTAGACGACCGACGAGGTCGCCGGTGGGACCTGGGTATGGAAGGCCATCGGGTCGGCCTTCTCCCGCCACTGGTCGTCGGCGCCGAGCACGAGGAACTTGTAGCGAGCCCCCGGTGCGACGCCAGGGAGGAACAGCTCCCACACGCCAGAGGAGCCGAGCTGGCGCATCGGGTGCTCGCGACCGTCCCACTGGTTGAAGTCGCCCTCCAGTCGGACACCGCGGGCGTGCGGAGCCCAGACGGCGAACGAAGTGCCGTCGACGTCGCCGGTCGGGGACGGGTAGTGGCGCACGTGGGCGCCGAGGACCTGCCAGAGCTGTTCGTGCCGGCCCTCGTTGATCAGGTGGAGGTCGACCTCACCGAGGGTAGGCAGGTAGCGATAGGCGTCGTCGCTGTGGTGGGGGGTGCCGTCGGCGTAGGTCACCTCGAGCCGGTAGTCCGGGACGTCCCCGGTCGCGCTCGCGCCGGACGGGAGTACGCCGGACCAGACACCGGCGTTCTCGTGCGTCAGCCCGGCACTCCGGCCGAAACCATGGCCGTGCCGCACCACAACGGTCTCCGCGAGCGGTCGGAGCACCCGGACCACCACCCGTTCGCCGACGATGTGCGCCCCGAGGATCCGATGCGGGTCCCCGTGCCTCCCATTGGCCAACATCTGGAGCTCGCCCGGTTCGATGCCGGTGTCGATGGCGCGGTCGCTCACAAGGCGGCCTCTTTGGCGATGCGGGCGAGCCCGACCAGTGGGATGTCGATCCAGTCGGGCCGGTTGTGCGCCTCGTACCTGACCTCATAGACCGCCTTGTCCGCTTCATAGGCGGCCACCACCAGCTGTTCCTCGGCTGTCGGCGGTCTGGCGGCCCCGGTGCTCTGCTCGAGGTATCCCTGGACGAACGCGGCGCGGTTGCGTTCGGCCCACTCCTCGGCGCGGTAGGCGAGCTGGGCGGCGCCGTCGGCGTCACTGGAGAGGTCGTGCTCGACGGCACGGGCCGCGTAGTCGAAGGAGCGCAGCATCCCCGCGACGTCGCGCCACGGCGAGTCCGGGAGCATCCGCTCGGCGAGCGGCCGCGCCGGCTCACCCTCGAAGTCGACCAGCTTCCAGCCCTTGGAGGTGCGCAGAGCCTGGCCGAGATGCAGGTCGCCGTGGAGGCGTTGGGCCGGCAGCGGGATGGTCGTCTCGGCGAGCCGCGCGAAGACGGCACGGATGCCCTCGGCGTACGCCGCCAGGGAGGGTACGTCGGTCAAGGCGTCCTCGAGCCGGGCGTTCATAGCGGCCGCCGTCTGGACGGGGTCGACGCTGGTGGTTGGGAAGTGCGAGCGGAGCGCCTCATGGACCTCGGCGACCGCCGTGCCGAGCCGATGGCCTTCGCCGGCGAAATCGCCCCCCACCTCCTGGGCGTGCAGATCTCCTTCCGCAAAGAGGTTCCGCACGCTTGCCAGAGCGGCCTGCCAACCGTCGCTGGCGGTGCGCAGGAACTGCTGCAGCATCGCCAGCTGCAGCGGCTGGTCCGTTCCTGGAGCGACCGGCACCTCGAGCCAGCCGTAGAGAGCCGCCGCGTGCTCACTCCCGGCCTCGGTGAGAGCCCGGTGGATATCGATGTCGGGATTGGGCCCGGGGGTGAGCCGGCGGAAGACCTTCATCAGGCTGTCCTCGCCGAAGACGACCGAGGAGTTGCTCTGCTCGCCGAAGTAAAGGGTGGACTGCGCCGAGGTGTCCAGCTCGTGGCCGCGGAGCCGGTGGAAGACCAGCTCGTCGTACTGCTCGGCTCGGTCGAAGGCACCCAGCCAGACGGCGTTGGCGCTGCGGTCGTGCAGCGCGTCGTAGGCGAACACGAACCCGAAGTCAGGGTCTGGCCACTCACCGATCAAAGCATGGGCGAGCCGGTCCACCGGGCTCGGATAGCAGGCCAGCGGAAGCTGGTAGACCTCGTCGGTGGTGGCCCGGTCCATGTCCGCGTCGTGGCCAGCACTGGTGTCGGCGTAGGACACCGTGGCCAGCTCGATGCATACGCGCGGCTCACCGGCCGGCGCCTCGGTCGCCGGGCCGCGACCGAGGTGCAGGCGGTTTAGCCCGGTCACCGCGAACGGGCGCCCCTTCCCGCCGAACCAGCGCGCCTGCGCGAGGTAGGCCTGCAGCGGCTCACGGAGCAGGTCCAGACGCTCCTGGACGCCGGTCACGGGGTCCCACCGGACGATTCACTCGCGGTTGCGGGAAGACGGATCCAGTAGAACCCGTAGCCGCCGAGGGTGAGCAGATAGGGCAGCTCGCCGATGCGCGGGAACCGTACCCCGCCCAGCAGCTCGACGGGGACGACTCCCTCCCAGCGACGCAGGTCGAGCTCGACCGGTTGGGAGAACCGGCTGAGGTTGTTCACGCAGAGCACGGCATCGGTGCTGCCGTCGGGCAACGCATGGGAGCGGACGTACGACAGCACCGATGGGTTCGAGCCACCGAGGTCGACGAACTCGCCCAGCCCGAAGCACGAGTGCAGCTTGCGGACGGTGATCATCCGCCGCGTCCAGTGCAGCAGCGAGGAGGCGTTGTCGAGCTCGGTCTCGACGTTGACCCGCTGGTAGC
>JALZBH010000024.1 GCA_030947625.1 Actinomycetota bacterium | reverse complement strand
CTCCTGCAGGTAGTCGCCTGGGTCGCCCGGCGCCGAAGAGCAGGAACCCTCAACTGTTCATAGGCCGAGGTCTGAGCATGACCGTCAGTCCGTCCTGGCGACCGGGCCACCGGCAGGATCGGCGAACAGGTGATGCAGTTGCTGGCCGACGCCGGCGAGACCGTGCGCGCTCCGTGCCGCCGTCAGGAGCACGTCGACGACTTCCGGGCCCGGAGAGTGGACGCGGTGCTGGGTGTTGGACACGGCCGAGGGCCGCTCGAAACAGGTGTTCAAGCAGTGGCTCGCGGGCGCCGCCAGTTTCACCTTGTCGCTACGACGACCAGGCGATGCCGGTCTCTCACCTCCATCCGAAACAACAGGGCCTCGTGGCGCACGATGTGTTCGTCGACGCCCAGGACCTCCACCCCGTCGAGGCGGGCCGGGTCGGCCAGCCGCCGGGTGGCGTCGGCCTCGACCGCGTCCCAGCAGGTGTGCCAGTCAACACCGAGGTGACGGGCCAACGCGGACACGGTGGTGTCGTCGAACGTCAGCGCATCCGTCGCCCAAGACGCGGCCCGGGAGGTGACTTTCGCCCGAGGCGGCACCAGCTCGTGCTGCTCGGTGAACACCTTCACCAGACACGCTGGTTCGCGGCACCGCCACAACCGGGCCAGCCACACCAGCCGCGCCGGGATCCCCGAAACAGGGAGCGTCAGCGACGACTCGTCGCCGACGTCCGTGGCCGACCGCGACGACGCCGCAACCGGGGCAGCCGCCAACGTCCGTGTCGGACTCAACGGTAAGCACGAACCGCGCCGCCCCGCGGTCGACGGTCAGGACATGCATGCCGGGCACGTCGAACAGGGTGTCGGTGCGAGGGCACCAGGATTCGCGCGAAGCGCACGTACTGTGATCCACGTCTGGGGGTCCCGCCTCTGGGGGAGGCCTTCTCTTCGATCGACTGCTTGGTCGCTGTTGATCCTGAAGGCCTCGACACCTCCATGCTCGGACCGCCACGCCCGAAGTCGTCAGCTAGCCCCACCCACGCTTGAATCCGAAGAGCCCGTATGCCGGTCGACCTCCACTCGGTGGCCATCATGCACAGCATCGACGCCAAGCGGCAGGGGATGTCCGCCAGCTTGTCGTTGCGGGCTGACGGCAGTCGACCTAGCCGCCGGCTCGCAGGATCCACTTCGTGTTTCAACCCTGCTCGAGCCGTTCCTCGCGAATGTCGCCGGCCGCACCGTGTACGCGGACACGCGCCGGCATTGAAACAGAGTTCGGGAGGGGTTCGTGCGTCGACGCTTTCACCTCCAGGCAGGTCCGGGCGGCGTTGCTGCCTGGCTCAGGCGACAGGCGCTACGTCGGCAAGGTCGCTTGCGTGCGTCTCACCGTGCAGCACGCTGAGGCGCTCGTGTTGGCGCGGAAACTACTCCGGATGCGCCGCGTTACACCGCTCACCTCGGCTCCCGCCGCAAGGGCCTGCTCGACGAGTAAGCGACCGGGAACCGCCGTTGGCCCGAACACTACGATGCGCACGCCCACCTACCTCCGTTGTGGGTGGACGTAGGCCGCGCCCACAACAAGGTTCTCGGTCGCCCACACCTTGGTCACGCGTCCTCGCCACGGGGCGCAGCGCTGAGGGCGAAGGAAAGCCCAACCCCAGCCCGCACCGCCCAGGCGTGGGCCCAGCCGGCGATCGGCAGGTCCCACAGGTACACGTTGGCCAACTCCCAGACCACTATCTGGTCCCGGTGCTCCCGCGCGGAAGCGCGTCCCTCGATGACGTCGATGAGCTCCACCGATCCGCCCGGGTCGGCGGCCGGCTTCGGCACCGACACCCCCGTGAAGCCGAACGCCACGAGCTCGGGGCGACGCTTCGTCGGGACCACGACGCGCGCCACGCCGTCCAGCCCGGGCGGCGCCGAGCGCGTCATGCTGATCAGCAGCGCGCCAGGCTTGACCCACTCCGCCGCGTAAGCCTGTGCGCCGGCGTCCGTCCGGCCGGTGGCGGTGAGGATGTCTGCGGACTCGACGACGTCCTGGGCGCTTGAGCAAGCGTGCACCGGTAGCCCGCGCAGCTGTGTCTGCTCGCGAGCGAAACGCTCGCGGTTGACGGTCGTTGGGCTCCAGACTCGAACCTCCTTCAGACCCGGAACGGCGGCGGTGATCGTCAGCGCGTGGCTGACCGCCTGGTAGCCACTGCCCAAGATGCCGAGCACCTGCGCGTCGCGAGGAGCCAGATGTCGCGCTCCGAGGGCGGCCGGCACGGAAGTGCGTAGCGCGTTCAGCTCGTCTCCCGCCAACAGCGCCGTCAGCGCGCCCCCAGCGTCGAACAGCAGCATGACGCGTGAGTCGCCGTGGAAGTCTGGGTTTGCCTGGGCGGGGAATGTCTGCAGGCTCATTCCCGCACCCGGTGCCGACGAGCCCAACACCTTCACATAGGCGTCATCATCGAGCGCCAGGTCACCGAAGATCACCTGGCCGGCCCCCCGATGATGCGAAGCCAGCACGCTGGCCTCGACGGCATCGACCGCAGCACTGATCTCTGTCGGCGACTGTGTGACGGCTCGCAGATCCGCTTCGGTCACTAGTAGTGCCATGTCCGTTCCCTTTCGTCAACCGCGACGGCGACCGGCTAGGGCAGGTCGCGTACCAGGTGCCAGGAGCAGCTGCGCTGTCCCCAGGGTCAAGGCACCAGCAGCACCTTGCCGATCTGTTGTCGGCTCTCGAGGTAGGTGTGTGCCTCGTCCGCGTGGGCAAGTGGAAGTACGCTGTCGATCACGGGCGAGATCTTGCCCTCGCCGAGGAGCTGCATACACAGCTGCTGGTCGCGCCGAGTAGCGGCTCGGACGCCTACCACGTTGAGCTCTCCGAAGATGAAAGCCAGGTGGCTGATCTGCAGGTCGGCTCTCACCTCACTGACCGGGGAACCGAGCACGGCCACCGCGCCGCCCAGCCGTGCACAGGCGACGGAGACGCGAAAGAACTCGACCCCGCCGACGCAGTCCCACACCGCGTCCGCCCCGAGCCCACCGGTCAAAGACCTGACTTCTTGGGGGAGGTTGGGGTCGAGCGACAACAGAACTGTGTCGTACCCCAGGGCCAGCAGCTCGTCGACGCGGTCGACCTTGGTGGTCGTGCCGATCACCGTGGCGCCACGCAGCTTGGCCAGCTGCATCGAGGCGATGGCCAGACCCCCGCTCGCCCCCGTGATGACGAGGGTGTCACCCGGCGTGACCGGGGCGCGCCGGGTGGCGCAGTTGAGAGGGGTCGTATAAGACCACAACGTCGCGGCGGCGGGTTCGTAACCGACATGATCGGGAATGGGCAGGACGGCGTTCTCGTCGCGGGCGATGTATTCGGCGTAGCCACCAAAGACCTGGTGTCCTGGATACGCCGTGTCCAGGCATAGATTGTCCCGACCGCGAAGACACATCGGACATCGCCCGCACGCCGGATGGGGCATCTGCACGACCCGGTCTCCGACTTTCCAGCGAGTGACGTCGGTCCCGACCTCGACGACCTCACCCGCCGCGTCGCGACCCAGCTGGAACGGCAACGGCCACGGGGGCCGCCCGGGAAGTGGGTTCGGAGGCAGCTTTCCGGCGCGGTATCGCAGATCCCAGTGATTGAGCGCGGTCGCGTGAACCTTGATCAAGACGTCACGGGGCCCGAAGTCCGGTACCGGGACGTCGACGTATCGCAGGACCGTGGGGTCGCCATGCTCGAAAAGACGAACGGCCTTCATAGCTCGAGCTTGGGGTGCTGCCGCGATGTTCGCCGATGTCTCATGCGACACAGACGCCAGGGACGGCGACCTTCTTGAACAGGTGCGGGGACGCCGTGCAAGACTCCGGGTAGCGAGCAATCGTCTGCTGGAACTCGGGATCGCCGAAGGCGCGCGCCATGTGCTGCGGACTCTCCCACACCGCGACGTTGACGTAGCTGCTGCTGCCTTCGATGCCTTTGTACAGCTGGCCAGACAGGCAGCCGTGCCCCATCATGAAACGAGCGTCCTCTTGCCATAGCCCGAGAAACGTCTCCTCGACGTCGGCCGGCACGTGGAAGACGTTGATCAGGGTCACCGGTCCCTCTTCGCCGCCGTTCAGCTGCTTGAACAGCGTGGTGTTCTCGTCGAGCTCGATCTGGGCTACCACGATCGTTTCTCCTTCTGGGTTGAGGTGGTTCGGCTCTCCGCTCGCAGACGCCGGCGGTCAACCGCGTCCCTGTTGGCGCGACCATTCACGGCCGGTCGCCATGTCTCTACGTCAGTGCCGTCCGTGCTTGTCGAGCCGCAGCTGCAGGAGATCCCGGCCCAGGATCACCTCACCGGAGAAGGCGCGACGAATCGGCCCCAGGCGGCTCGGTGACAGATCGGCCGGGCCGAGGTGGGTCAGCACCAAGGTCTTCGCATGGGCTGCCTCGGCGACCTGTCCGACCTGGTCGATCGTGGTATGCGCGTTGAGCAGGTGGGCCCGCACCGGCCCCTGGGACGCGGGGGGAAGGCCGGCGACAAGGTCGTCGACCCAGGCCGGGTCGATGACTTCGTGGACGAGATAGTCCGCTCCCTGGGCGAGGTCGATGAGGTTCTCGCTCGGGGCCGTATCGCCGGACATGACGATCGAACCCTGTGGGGTGTCGAACCTGAAACCGAACGCGGGAGCCGTCGGGTGATGGTTGACGAGCGTGGCGGTGATAGTCACGTCGCCGTCCACCCACACCGGGATGCGGGTGCCGACCGGAAGGACCGGCGGTATTCCCTGCGGGTCGACGTGCCAGTAAGCGGAGATGTCGATGTCGTGGACCGCGAACACCGAGTCGGGGTCGACGAGGTTGCTGTCCCTGATCCTGTCGTTCAGGTCGCTCGCAAAGGCACTACGAAGGTACGTCGTCATGCGGACGATCCCCGGCGTCGGCTCGCTCGGGTTGACCGGCGTGGGGGCGGACCGGTTCGGCGGGGACACGGGCGGCAACGTGCCGCGATCGCCGGGCCCGAAGACCTGGATGGGCTGCGGCAGACGGCCGCTGTTGGTGTTCGAGGGGCTGACCATGTACATCGCCGGCCACTCGGTGACATGGTCGGAGTGCAGATGCGTGAAGAGCACCGACCGCACGTTGACCAGCGCGCTCGCCCCCTCCCCGGCAAGGCCGGCGGCGTCGATCTGCTCCAGGGAACCGTGTCCCAGGTCGACGATGTAGACCCGGTTGTCGTGGACGACCGCGGTGCTGATGCCCCGGTGACCCGTGGTGTTGAGCAACGGCCCTCCGGCGGTACCCAACAGGACCAGACTCGTACCGGTCCAGTCCCGGTGTCCCTTGGAGGCGGACCGCCCAGGGCTCTCAGCGGCCGCCGCGGGTGACGCGGTACCCAGGGCGCCGACCGCGGCGATGCCGCCCAGTCCCCCGACGCCCAGGAGCGCCCGACGGCTCAGACCGGACAGGTCAGGGGACGACGAGGGCGACGTCATCGGATCGGTCATGGTGCTCTCCTTCGTTGGAGCGATGGCTAAGCAGCGGCGACGAGCGACAGGCGGTCCCGAGGCAGCTCGACCCATACGCGGTCGCCGGCGGCCGGCGACTGGTGTGCGTCCTGACGGGCCACCCAACGCCGTGCGCCGAGGTGGAGATGACAGTCGACCCACTCCCCCATGAACATCACGCGGTCGACCTCCGCGGTCACGAGGTTGGCCGTTGACGGCGGCTCGGTCAGATGCACGCGCATACCCTCTGGCCGGATCGCGACCAAGAGTTGCTCGCCTGGAGTACGCGACAAGGACGTATCGACGACGAGCCTCCCGGCCTCGGTGTCGACCGTGACCGAGCCGACGTCGGACCGGACGACGGCGGCGTCGAGGAAGTTCGTCGTCCCCACGAAGTCGGCCACGAACCGGGTCAGAGGTCGCTCGTAGATCTCGCGCGGGCTGCCCTCCTGCACGATCCGGCCCTCCGACATCACCGCGATCCGGTTCGACATGCTGAGCGCTTCACTCTGGTCGTGGGTGACGTACAGCGTCGTCACGCCGATCTCCTGCTGGAGCGTCGCGACTTCGGCCCGCATGGCCTCCCGGAGCTTCACGTCCAGGTTGGAGAGCGGCTCGTCGAGGAGAAGGAGCTTCGGCCGCCGGATCAACGCCCGCGCCAACGCGAGTCGCTGCTGCTGACCTCCAGACAGCTGGGTGGCCATGCGGCCCTCGTAGCCGCCAAGACGTACCGTCGCCAGCGCGCGCTCGACCCGCTCACGGACCTCCGATGCAGTGTGCTTGGTCTTGCTCACCCGCAGGGGGAAGGCGGCGTTCTCGAACACGGTCATGTGCGGCCAGATCCCGTAGCTCTGGAAGACCATGCCCGTGTCCCGGAGATGGGGCGGGACGAAACCGTGGCCGGCCGCGTCCGAGACGACCTGCCCGGCGATGGAGATCCGCCCACCGTTCGGATGCTCCAAGCCGGCGACCGCCCGGAGGGTCGACGTCTTGCCACAACCGGAAGGCCCCAGCAGCGTGTAGAGTTCGCCCTCGCGAATCTCGAAGCTCACGTCGTCGATGGCCTTAACCTGCGTGTGCCGGTCGGCGAAGCTCTTGTGCAGGTGCTCGACCTGAAGTGGTCGCGCCGTGACGCCGCTCATCGCGCCGCCCCCTTTCCGACGTTCACGTGACCGCCCCCGCCGCGCCGGTCGGGGCGGGCCGCGTGCGGGTGACGAGCAGGAAGAGGATGACCCCTGGCAGCATCGCCAGGACCATCATGATGGTCACGGCCGACGCGGCTCCGACCCGTCCGGTGTTGTACATCGTCCAGGACACGACCGACAGCGTGAGCGTGTCCCGCGAGCCGACCACGGTCGGGATCGTCAGGTCGCGGAAGCTGAGCAGGGACAGCCAGAGCCAGGTGTAGGCGACGACGGGGCGCAGCAGCGGCAGGGTGATCCTGCGGAAGGTCGCCCACGGGGTGGCGCCCGACATCCCGGCGGCCTCCTCGAGCTCCGTGTGCAGCTGCAGCAGGCCGGAGTTGAACATCCGCGTCCCGAAGGGCAGCTGCAGCAGGGCCATGACGACGACCAGCAACAGCAGCGTGCCGTACAGGTTGAAGGATGCCGGGCTCCAGTACAGCGCGGCGATCAGCGCACCGAAACCGAAGATCAGCTGCGGCACGGCCTGCGGCAGGAAGGCCACGACGTCGTAGACGAGGCGGAACCGCAGTCTCGAGCGCACGACGACGAGGGAGAACAGCAGGCTGACCACGACGGCGATCGTCGGCGTCAGCACCATGAGCTTCACCGTCGTGCTCACCCCGCGCAGGACGTAGTCCCAGTCGAGGGACTTGAAGTTATTCAAGGACATGGTCTTCAGCGCCGCGGCGGAGGGGACGCGGACGAACGGCTGCAGGGACATCCACGCCACGATCAGTCCCGGGAGGATGACCGACCACAGGAAGTACCCGCCGACGAAGGCCCAGGCCAGCCATCTCCACCGTCCGAGCCGCACCGGCGTCGGGCGGTAGCTCTTCCCGGTGACGACCTGGTACTTCCGGGTGGCCCTAAGGGCTCTGGTGTAGAGCCAGCTGGCAGCGAGGGCCACGATGATCATGAAGCTGCTGAACGCCGCGGGCAGCCCGTACTCGGTGACCCCGGCCGAGGGGTTGGCGGCGACGTACAGATAGGTGCTGAAGACGAAGATGCGGTTGCCCAGCCCCATGATCAGCGGGATGTCCAGCGACGAGATCGCGATCGTCGCGGTGAAGAGGCTGGCGCCGAGCAGGCTGGGATACATCAACGGCAGCGTGACCCGGCGCAGCGTTGCCCACGGGCCGGCCCCGGAGGCCCGGGCCGCCTCTTCGAGCGAGCCGTCCATGGCGCGAAGGCTGCTCGAGCTCATCACGAAGACGAGGGCCGAGAGGCCCAGACCTTCGACGAACCCCATGCCGACCACCGACACGATGTTGACCGGCGCGGATGACAGGTGGAAGAGGTCGATGAGCCACTGGTTGATGGCGCCGATCCTGGGGTGGAACAGGAAGATCCACCCCATGGCCGTGAAGAACCCCGGGACGAGGGTCCGCAGCACGATCGCGGCGTTGACCGTCTTCTCCCAGCCGAAGTCGGTCCGCTCGACGATGATGGCCAGCGATGTCCCGAACACCAGAGCGGTGACCAGCGTGACAGCGACATATCCGACCGTGTTGTGCAGCACCTCCAACACCTGCGGGTCACTCAGGAACGAGCTGTAGTTCTCGAGCGTCCAGGCACCGTCGGGCAGGCCACGGGCCCGCACGCTCAACACCACCAGCACGACGAGGAGGCCGACGATCAGCAGTGCCGGAAGGCTGATCAGACCAGCCAGCAAGCGGCCGGAGTGGGCGACCCCGCTGGTGACCCGGTGACCGCCCTGAGGGCCTGCCGGAGCCGGGCCTTCGGCGTCGCCCAGGTCAGGGAGGGTCGCCGCCGTGGCATCGACCTGACCGATGTCGGTCGTCATGCCGCCAGCTCCGATCTGTGGCAGGCCGTGGACAGCGTCGGCTACTTCTTGGTCAGGAGGGCGATGAGCTGACCTGCATAGGCCCGGGTGTAAATGTCAGGATGCGCCTTGACGAAGTCGTAGTCGGCCACGGTGAGCTTGACTCCTTGCGCCCCAAAGTCGGCGATCTGCTTGGCGGTCTGGCTACCGTCGTGGCGCTTGTTGTCGGCGAACTCCTGCTTGAACAGCAGCTGCTGCGCCTGCTGGGTCTCCAGCCAGGTGATCCAGACCTTGGCCGCGTTGGGGTGCGCCGAGTTCTTAGGCACGGCCCCGTACCAGGGGTAGGTGACCGCGGCGTCCTTGATGACCGCGGTCTTCAGCGGTGCTCCTTGCGCCGCGAAGATGTCACCGATGTTCGTCCCGCAAGACATCCACAGCGCGGCGAACTCGCCGGAGGCCACCCGGCTCAGGTCGCCACAGCCGATGAAACCGGCCGGCTTGAACTTCTTCAGGTAGTCCTGAAGGCCTTGGGGTCCCATCGCCTCCGGTGCGCCGAGAACGTTGAACTGAGCGGCGTATGGCGTGCTCGCGACCGGCTGCTTCATCGCCAGGATGTCGCTGGACGTCTTCGGCACCTCGCTGTCGTTCACCTGGGTCGTGTTGTAGGTGAAGCCAGCCACCTGGTCCAGCATGGCCAGGGCGATGCCGTCGGACGTCTCGGACCCCTTGGTCCACGGCGCCAGGGTGGCCCAGTCGACCTTCAGCATCGCGTCTGCCTGGCCCGGCCCGGCAGCGACCAGCAGCTGCGGCACGCCGAGGTACGCGTCGGAGCTTGCCGGCTTCTGTGCCTTGAACTCCTCGAGCAGCTTGGCCGTGTTGCTCGGCTGGTCCTGGACCGGCGTCAAGGTGACCTTGATGCCGGGGTAGGCCTTCTGGAAGGCGCCGAGGAGCGCCCCGCTGTCGGGTGCGCTAAAACCCCAGTTGAGGTTCAGAGCCCCTTCCTTGTTGGCGGCGGCTACCAGCTCCTGGTACGCCGGGGGCTGCTGCTCGTTCGCGCCGGCCCCGGCAGCCGGCACCGGCGTGGTGCCACCCGTGGCGCCTCCGTCGGTGGAGCCGCATGCGGCCACACCCGTCAGGGCGAACGCCGCCGCCGCTACCGCAATGCTTGCTCTTCTCAGGCGCACCGTCGAGCCTCTCTTTGCAGGAGCCGTCTCCTGGCAATCAGGACACTACCACGATGGTGATCGACGTCAACTGGAACCGCTGTGTCGCTACGCCGGCTGCATCACGGACTCGCGATAGGCCTGGATACGCTCGGCGGTCCATCGCTCGCTGCCCCGAGAGGCCTCGTAGACCCTGGGTAGCCGATGGAAGGACACCGTCGCGATGTAACGGGACGGCTTGGCAGAGATGCTGGTGAAGGCCAGGCCGATGGGGATGCGGATGAAGTCGCCCGGTCCCACCTCGACCGTGCCGTGCTGGGTCACCAGGAGGCGGTGGCCGCTGATCTGGTACTGGATCTCGTCGGCGTTGCGGTGCCGGATGTAGTCCAGACCGGGCGTCGGGCCGGAGCTGACGACACCGATGCGTGCCGTCGGTCCCGACCAGACCCACTCGACGGTTCGGCCTTCCGACCCGTCGCGCGGGTCCTCGGCGGCCCGGACCACGGCCAGCCGGTTGGAGTGCGTCGAGGCGTTCTCGAGAATGAGCCGCTCGTCGGAGCGTTGCGCTGCGACGTCGTGCGGGCCGGTGCCCATGCAGTCTGTGATGGCTTCGTTGAGGATGGCCGGCTCCCAACCCTCGAAGGGCGGCAGGGAGGCGGTCGCGTGGCGGACCGGCTCGAGCTCCTCGGCGAAGGGTTCGGGCAGGTACCAGAGGATGTGGCTCTCCTTGCGTCCCCAGTTGTCGTGGGCGACGCCAGCGGGGAGGCGCACGAAGTCACCGGGTCGAAGCTCTGCCGTCCCGAACTCGGTCATCAGGGTCCGGTCGCCGGCGATCTGGTAGGCCATCTCGTCGACGTCCAGGTTCCGGTGGTAGAAGGGCTGCCGGAAGTTCATCTGCTGCCACTCGATGCGTCCGTACGGGCCTTCGTAGAGGTATCGGGGCTTGGCGAACGGCATGTCGTGGTACTCGAGGTCGAAGTGGACCACGTCGACCTCCACGGGCTGTGGCCAGAGCTGCCCGAACTTGCCGGGTTCGGCCGGAGCCAGCAGCAGTGACTCCTCGCGGCGGAGCACGCGCGGCGAGGCGCTGAAGGGGAAGACGTCGAAATGCTCGCGTACCTCAGTCATGGGACGGGTCCTTTCCTGATGTGCTGTGAAGGGTTTGAGGGCCGTTTAGGAAGAGAAGTCGATGGACGTGCCTGCTCCGTGGTCCACTGCCCACCTGACCATCCAGTCGAAGATGGGAAGGTCCCACAGGTACATGGCGGCCAGCTCGTAGAGAAGGGTTTCGTCCGCCGAGGCGCGGGCGGCGGTGGCCCCGAGGATCACGTCGGCGAGCTGTGTCGTCTCCGGCGGGACCGGCGGGGGGGGCTGCCGGAAGAACCCACTGCTGTAGCCGTGGGCCACCAGCTCCGGCCTGCGCTCGGTCGGCATGACGACGCGCGCACCGAGCGGCACGAGATTGCGTCCCGAGGAGGTCATGCTGACGAACAAGGCACCGGGCCGCACACACGTCGGGTCGTCCAGAGCGGGCTGACCGCGTTGGGTACGACCGGTCGCGGTGATCACATCCGCGCCGTCGACGGCCGACTCGATGGTGTCGGTGGCGGTGACGTCCAGGCCCGAGCTCTCGGCCACCTGCGCGGCGAACCGTTCGCGGTTGGCCTTCGTCGGGCTCCAGACCCGGACCTGCTTCAGGTGCGGCATGACCCGGGCGAAGGTGCGGATGTGGCTGCGCGCCTGGGTCCCGCTGCCCAGTACGGTCAAGGTGGACGCTCCGGCGGGTGCCAGGTGCCGCACGCCGACCGCTGCCGGGACGGCAGTTCGCAGCACGTTGAAGTCGTCGAGCGCGATGACGCTGGCGACCTCTCCCGTCCGCCCGTCGATCTGGACGCCCAGCCACGCGTTGCGCCGCTCGCCGCCGTGGCTGTGCGGGAACAGGCGGATCGAGGCTGGTCCCGTGGGAGTGGCAACGAAGCAGGTGCCGAACTCGTCTCCGTTGGCCAGCCGAAGCCCAGCGAACACAGCCTCGCCGGCTTCGCCGGCATGGCTCCTGAGTAGAGACTGCTCCACGGCGTCGATCGCCGCATCGAGAGACTCGTCGTCGTCGGCCAGCGGCCGGAGGTCGGACCGGGTCAGCATCAGCGGCATGCGGCCTCCGGAGTCGAACTCGTCACGAGAGGAGCCCAACGCGCTACTCAGGATTAAAGAACTGTATGACAGGACGTAGGCCAGGTCAAGGGTTTCCGAGCAGTGGGCGGCGCAGTCGGATCCCGCCTCTAGTCCGGCGCAGCCAGTCTTTTGAGCTTGACGACGGGAACGCGGTAGTTGACGCTCGCTGCGGCCACCGTTCGACCGGCCTGGCGCCATTGCAGAAGGGCGGAGCCGGTGGCGGGATCGCCGTCGAGGACGTGCGGTTTTCCCACGAACGGCAGTTCCCCGGCCATCTTGATGTCGAGGCCGAACTGTTCGGTCCAGAAGTACGGGTCTTCCGTGTATGCCGGCCCCGTGCGGTCGAGCAGCCCGCGGGCCGCGGCTTGTCCCTGGACGACGGCGTTGGTCCAGTGCGGGGTTCGCCGGAACGCTCCTGGGCTCGCCTCCCTCACGGTGACATCTCCCGCGCCCGCGATTCTCGGCGTGGCGAGGCAGTGGTCGTCGACGACCAGCCCGCCCGCCAACATGAGCCCCGACGTCTCGAGCCACTCGACGTTGGGATGGTCGCCGACGGCTGAGATGACCAGGTCCGCCTGCAGCTCGGTGCCCGGTTCGTAGACGACCGCCTTGACGGGGTTACCGACGAGCTCCACCCCGTCCGGGGCCAGCACGAACCGCACGTCGTGGCGAGTCGCGCTGGCGACGACCAGGTCGGCCAGCCAGCTGCCCAGCAGCCGCAGCAGCGGGGGGTCACGGTCGATGACGGTGACCGACAAGCCAAGGGACGACAGCGTCGATGCCACCTCCATCCCGAGAAACCCACCGCCGACGATGACGGCGCTGTCGGCGTGAGGCACCCGCTCGGCGATGGCCTCGACGTCCGTGAGAGTGCGGATCACCAGCTCACCCCTCTGCCCTTCGGGCGTCAGCCGTCGCGCTCGGGAGCCGGTCGCCACCACGAGCCCGTCGTAGGGGACCACGGTCCCGTCCGACAGCTCCACGACATGGCGTTCGGCGTGCAGGGCCACGGCCCGGCATCCGCGCGATAGCTCGACGTCGTCGGGCAAGGGCGTTAGGGTGGCGGACGTCGACGTCTGCGTTCCGGCCAGGACGCCCTTGGACAGCGGAACCCGGGAGTAGGGCAGGTAGTCCTCTTCCGACAGGACGGTCAGGTCGCCGTGCCAGCCCTCGGCGCGAAGGGTGGACGCCGCAGTGACACCGGCGATCCCGCCGCCCACGACCACGATCCGTCGCATCACGGGAGGACGGTCAGCGCCGCGACCGGGCACACTCGTGCACCGGCCTCGGCAGTGGCCTCCAGCTCCGGCGGGAGGTCCTCTTGCAGGAGACGGACGTAGCCCTCCTCGTCGACCTCGTACACCGTCGGTGCGGTCTGCTCGCACAGCCCATGTCCCTCGCACACCTCACGGTGCACCTCGATGTGCATAACTCCTCCTAGATGAGTGTGACGGCCAGTGGCACGGAGTCGAGGCTGCGGACTACCGGGTTGAGGCCACGCACGACATCACCGGTCAGCTCGAACCGTTCAACGCGGGCCATGAACGCCTCGAGCAGGGCGTTGACCTCCATCCGGGCCAGGCCCTGGCCGGCGCAGCCGTGCACGCCGTACCCGAACGCTAGGTGGTCGATCGGGTTGCGCTTGAGGTCGAACGACGCCGGGTCGTCGTAGTGGCGTGGGTCGCGGTTGGCGGCCGCCCAGTGCAGCATCACCCGACCGCCCTGCGGGATGTCGGCGTCGCCGACGGTGACGTCACGGGTGGCGACCCGGAAGAACCCGGTGACCGGGGACTCCAACCGCAGGATCTCCTCGAACGCGGGCCCGGCCAGCGACGGGTCGACCCGCACCGCGTCCCACACCTCCGGACGTTCCGCGAACAGCCGCAGCAGCGCCGCGATCGCGTTGACCGTCGTGTCCATCCCAGCCGTCATGTAAGCGCTGATCGTCTTGATCGCGCCGACGAAGGTCAACCGCCCGTCGTCGACCGCGTTCATGACCTCCTCCCCCCAGCCGCCCGGGGCCAGGCTCTCCCGGTTGGTCAGCGCGGCCCTCCACTGGTTGTAGGACTGAGCCTCCGCCAGGTGCTCCAGCACGTACGGGGTGAACGGCCCGAACTGGGCGAAGGTCGCCTCCGCGCCCGGGTGCATCCGCTCCCGGCCCTCATGCGGCAGGCCGACGAGGTCGGCGACCACGTTGATCGGGAAGATCCGGGCGACGTCGACGACACCGTCGAACCGGCCACCCTCGACCGCCTCGGACACCAGCCGGTCGGCATACTCGCGGATGGCCACCCGGGTCTGGCCGAGTGCGCGCGGGGCCAGCTTGTCGGACAGCACCGCCCGCAGCGCATCGTGCTCCGGCGGGTCGGTGGCCAGCACCGACCCGGCAATGTTGGCGTTAAACTCCGGGGTCAACGCGACCCCTTGCGCGGAGGTGTACGTCTGCCAGTCCCCCGCCGCCGCCCGCACCGTCTCATACCGGGTGAACAGCCAGAAGTCGTACGTCGACAGGTACACCGCCGGCCCCTGCTCCCGCAGCTCGTCAAGCACCGCGAACGGTTCGGCGATCACCTGCGGAGCGAACAGGTCGGCGCCGGACTCCGGACGGGTTTTCGTGATCGAGGATGTCACGTCTACCTCCCTGGTTGGTCGGGCAATGGCTGCTCTAGGCAAGGGTGACGGCCAGGGGCACGGAGTCGAGGCTGCGGACCACCGGGTGAAGGCCACGGACGACATCGCCGGTCAGCTCGAACCGCTCGACGCGCGCCAGAAACGCCTCGAGCAGGGACCGGATCTCCATCCGCGCCAGGCCCTGGCCGGCGCAGCCGTGCACGCCGTAGCCGAAGGCCAGGTGGTCGATGGGGTTGCGCTGGAGGTCGAACGAGGTGGGGTTGTCGTAGTGGCGTGGGTCCCAGTTCGCGGCTGCCCAGTGCAACATCACCCGCGACCCTTCGCGAATCTCGGCCTCCTCGAGGGTGACGTCATGGGTGGTCACCCGGAAGAACCCGGTGATCGGCGACTCCAGGCGCAGGATCTCCTCGAACGCCGGTCCGATCTGCGCCGGGTTGGCCCGAAGGGCGTCCCATACCTCGGGCCGTTCCGCGAACAGGCGCAGCAGCGCCGCGATCGCGTTGACCGTGGTATCCATTCCGGCCGTCATGTAGGCGCTGATCGTCTTGATCGCGCCGACGAAGGTGAGCCGTCCGTCGTCGACGGCGTCCATGACGGCCTCCCCCCAACCGCCGGGGGCCAGGCTTTTCCGGTCGGTCATCATGGCCATCCACTCGTTGTACGACTGGGCCTCCGCCATGTGCTCCAGTACGTACGGGGTGAACGGCCCGAAGCCGGCGAAGGTCGCCTGCGCCCCGGGGTGCATCCGTTCCCGACCTTCCTGCGGCAGGCCGACCAGGTCGGCGACGACGTTGATCGGGAACACCCGGGCCACGTCGACGACAGCGTCGAACCGGCCGCTCTCGACCACCTCGGACACGAGTCGATCGGCGTACTCGCGGATGGCGGCCCGGGTTTCGCCCAGAGCGCGAGGGGCCAGCTTGTCCGACAGCACGGCCCGCAGGGCGTCGTGGTCCGGCGGGTCGGTGGCCAGCACGGAGTCGGCGATGTTCGCGTTCATCTGAGGTGTCAACGCCACCCCCTGGGCGGAGGTGTAGGTCTGCCAGTCACCGGCCGCTGCCCGCACCGTGTCGTAGCGGGTGAGCAGCCAGAAGTCGTACTTCGACATGTAGACCGCCGGCCCTTGCTCGCGCAGCTCGTCCAGCACCGGGAACGGGTCGACGATGGTCTCGGGGGAGAACAGGTCGGCGGTGGACTCGGGGCGAAACCTGGTTGCCATGGTGGTCATTTGGATCTCCATCATCGGTGGGTGGGGAGTTGAGCGTGAGTTCTAGGAAGCCGTCAGGTCGAGTTCCGGCTGTGCCGGGCCGGCCCTGCGGGTCAAGTAGTTCCATCCGGCGGCGAGCTGGCTCTCCGGCCAGCACTCCGCCTGTTTGGCCTCGGCCTCGGCCCGGTCTGAGTACCGGGTGATGGGGCCGGCAGCCATCGCGGTGAGCTGGTCGCGACAGGCCCGGTCGAGCAGGACGGCATACATGACCGCTGAGGGCACCGTCGGGCCGGCGGCGACCAGGCCGTGGCTGGGCATGAGCGCAGCCGGGGACCGCCCAAGGGTATGCGCGAGCGCTCGGCCGAGCTGCGGGGTCTTGACCAGCCGCCCGGTCTCCGTGAACCGGGGAGCGTCCCGGCCGGCGAAGATCGCGGCGTCGTGGGAGATCGGCAACAGCGGCGTATCCAACGCGGCGAACGCCGTCGCCGGCTGTGCGTGGGTGTGCACGACGCACTGCACGTCGGCGCGCGCTCGCATGATCTCCAGGTGGATGTGGCACTCCAGATGCGGGCTTCCTTCCCCCTCGAGGACCTCGGCGTCGAAGGAGACCAGCTGCACCCGGTCCTCGGTGACCTCTTCCAGCCCCCAACCGGGGGCCTTGATCCAGATGCCACGCGCCTCGGGGTCGCGGACCGACACGTGGCCCCACACCATGTCGCCGTGACCCGCCGCGGCGAGGGCTTGGGACGCCGTGGCGGTCAGCTGGCTGGCTGATGTCACTGGCGGTCGATTTCCGCGTAGTACCGAGCCGCTCCGGGGTGCAGCGGTATGGGGGTGCGTCCCATTGTCGCGGGGTCGAGCGGATAGGTCACCGGCGAGCGCTCCGGCGGCAGGTGGGTGTACTGCCGCTCGAGCAGCTGCCGGGTCTCGCCGAGGATCCAGGCGAGCGCGTAGGCGACGTCGTCCGGCAGGTCGGCTCGGACGATGACGAGGAAGTCGCTGAAGTCCAGCGTGTGGATCGCCGGGGCTCCGGGAAAGTAGCCGGCCGGGATGTCCGCGTCTGGCCAGTCGAAGTCCTGCTGGAGGCTGTCCAGGACCGGCTGCTCGACGGACAGGAACGTCATGTCGTCGGCCATCTCCTGCCAGCCGGGCAGCATGATGGCCTCGTGGGCGATGGCGTCCGCCCGGCCCTCGAGCACATCGGCCAGGCACTCGTAGGGCCGTTCGTGATCCAGCCGCTCGCCGCCCCACCCGGCGACGTCGACACCGGACCGGGTGAGGACCTCGGTGACGGCGACGCCGACGTGGTTGACCCCGTCGTCACCGGAGGTCGTCAGCCGCAGTTGCGGCTTCTCGGCGCGCAGCTGCTCGAAGCTGGAGATCCCCAGCGAGCGGCGGACCGCGAACACAAGCCGGTCGCGTTGCGGGACCGCTCCGAGGGCGCGCAGGTCAGGGAACGACTCCCCGCCGTAGATCCCGCGCCCGTCCAGGGCGGCGGTGACGAAGGCGCTGGGGGTGGCCACCGCCAGGTCGACCTCCTTGCGGCCTAGCGCCCTGACGTTGTCGATGAACCCGCGACCGTTCCAGATGGCGATCCGGGTTCCCGGCGCTGACCGGTCGGTGATCTCCTGGCCCAGCCAGCCGCATACCCGGGTGAGGTTGACCATGCCCCAGTCACCCTGCATGTGCAGGGTGAGCGGCCGGTCGATGAACGGTGCGTGCATGGCGACTCCGATGTCGAGAGGGCGGACGGTCGAGCGGGGCGCGGTGCGGCTAGGGGTGGACGACGCCCATCCACATCGGCTCCCGACGCTCCTGCACGCTGGTCAGCGCCGCGTCGATCTCAGCGAGCGGGTACTCATGGGTGATCAGCTCGTCGACCTGCAACGCACCGCTGCCGAGGAGCCGCAGCACGTCGGCGGCGTCGGTGCGGGTGCAGGCGCGGGTACCGACGATCCGCCAGAGGTTGACCATGATCGCGATGGCCGGAAGCAGGAAGGGCGTCGTGTTCGCCCCCATGTGGACCAGCGTCCCGCCGGTGGCGAGCGAGGCCAGGGCCTGGGTGCTGCCCGGCCCCTCGGGGAAGTAGTCGGTGACGGCGTCGACCCCGGCCGGTGCGAGGGCGCGGATGCGGCGGGTGAGGCCCTGGGACTGCGCCCAGTCCGGGTCGAGGTCCTCCAGCGCGACCGTGTCGACCGCCAACGGCCCGGCCAACGCGCGCAGGGCTTCGAGTCGCTCGGCCGAACGGCCTACCAGAATGACCCGCGCCGCTCCGAAGAACGGGGCGAGCTTGATCGTCGCGGTGCCCATGGTGCCGGTCGCAGCAGTGACCAGAAGGGTGCCGCCGAGGGGCAACGAGGTGCACTTCAGGGCCCGCACCGCGTTGGCCAGGTCGTGCACCTTGGCGCCGACGTCAAAGCTGACGTTGTCCGGCAGGGTGTCCACCAGCCAGTGCGGCACCCGGATATACTCGGCGAAGCCACCGTCGTGGTAGCGGGCGTAGAGGGCCAGCGGTCCCGTCCCGAAGGCGGCGTGCCCGATCATCGCCGATTCGGTGCACATCTGCTCGCGATCGGTCTGGCAGTAGACGCAGCAGCGGCAGGCGAGGACGGGATGGACCCGGACCCGCCGACCGACCAGGGCGGCGTCCACGTCGCTGCCGACAGCCTCGATGGTGCCGGCTGCTTCGTGCCCGAGGGTCGTCGGCAGGTGCCTGAACGCGCCTCGAGCGAGCAGGAGCATCATGCCGGGGGCGAGCCCGGCCGATGCCACCTTGACGATGACGTCGTCCGGGCCAGGTTCCGGGACGTCGATCTGCTCGAGCCGTACGGTGCTGTCGCCGGCATGTCCCCGGGCGGCGAGCATGGTGGTCATCGGGTTGCTCCTTTACGGCCGGTCACGCGGCGCTGGGCAGGTAGTGGTCAAGGAACCGGTGGGTGCGGTCCCAGGCCTGCTGGGCCGCGTCCTCGCGGTACATCTTCGGGCGGGCGTCGCAGGCGAACGCGTGGCCGGCACCGGGGTAGACGTGCTGCTCGAAGGGGATCTCGGCGCCGCTCATCACATCGTCGATCGCTGCCCGCTGTTCCGCGGGAATGGTGGGGTCATCGGCGCCGACGTGCAGCAGCAGCGGCGCCGTGATCGACGCGCCACGCTCGAGCACGGCATACGGTCCGGCCGCGATCCCCGGCCCGTAGAAGACCACCGCTGCCCCGAGCCCCGGCGTCACCGTCGCCGCGGTGAACGCCGCCCGACCGCCGAAGCAGAAGCCGACGACGGCCGTATGAGCGAGGTCGAGCCCTTCCTGCCTCACGTGGTCGAGCGCGGCCTGCACATCGGGAATGATCTGTTCCGGGCCGAGGGCTCCGATCAGTGGCATCGCCTGGGCATGGTCGTCGTAGGCGACCACGTCGGGACCGGTCCGATGAAACAGATCGGGTGCCACCGCCAGGTAGCCCCTATCGGCGAACCGGCGAGTGACGTCCTGGATGTGGTCGTTGACCCCGAACGCCTCCTGCAGGACGACGACGGCGCGCGCCGGTGACGCCGCCGGGTGGGCGACGTAGACGCGCATCGGCCCATCGGCCGTGTCGAGGCTGATCCACTGGGTCGATGCTTCGGGCATTCGCCTTCTCACTTCCTGGGTTCGAGGCGCCACACACTCGCCCACGTCTGTCCTGCATATGAAGATAGCAGTCTTATCACACAGGTCGCGCGGGA
>JALZBH010000103.1 GCA_030947625.1 Actinomycetota bacterium | reverse complement strand
CAGAAGTCCATGTCGGGGAACGGCTTGGCCATCTTGATGGTGATCTTGTTGCCCGCCACGCTCACGCCGGAGTACTTCTTGCCCTTCGACGACTTGTCGTAGGGACCCTTGTACTTGCTGCCATCCAGGAAGTACTGGGTGGAGTACGCCGTGCCCGCGCCGGCAACAGCATTGGCGTCGAACGAACGAGAGATCGCGAACGCGATGTCCTGCGCGGTGACGGGCTTGCCGTTGTCGAACTTGATGCCCGGCTTCAAGGTGAAGGACCACTGGGTGAAGTTCTTGTTGTGCGTGCCCAGGTCCGTTGCCAGGTCGGGAACCAGGACCATCTTGCCGGTCTTGGGGTCCCGGTGGAACGTTGTCAGGGCTCGGTTGACCAGATCCTGCTGGATCGAGTTGCCGGTGACCGACCACCCAGCTGTGGGGTCGAGAGTCGATGGGCCGGTGTCGGGACTGGGTAGGAGCACCGTGACGGTGCCTCCACTCACAGCGTTGGGAACCGGCTGAGCCGGACCCTTGGCCGTGGCGTCCTTCCCGGACCCGGCGCTACCGCCGCCCTGGAACTTGCCGCCGCCGCCCCCGCCGCCGCTGCCGCTGCTACCACCACAGGCGGCGAGCGACATCGCGAGCGCACCTGCGGCCATGACCGCTAGTGGCTTTCTGAGTCTCATTCGATCTCAGCCTTCCCTTTCTGTTTTCGCAACCCGGGGCCGGTGCCCCGTGGCCGGACGTCCCGCTTTGCGCGGGAAAATCGTGTTCGTACTGTCTGTTCGGCGCCGCCTCAGCGCCGGGTCTTCGGATCCAGTGCGTCTCGGATCGCGTCCCCGAGGAGGTTCAGTGCCAGCACCAGGAGCACGATCCCGATGACGGGTTCCCACAGGAAGAGCGGGTACTGGTTGTAGTACGGCGTGGCCGCGTCGATCGTCTGCCCCCAGGAGGGACGGCCGGTCACTCCGATGCCCAAGTAGGACAAGCCGGCCTCCGCTGCGACGTACGCAGGAAGGCCCAGCGAGAACGCGACCACGATGGGGGCGACCAGGTTCGGCAACAGCTCGCGGAATAGGATCCTGGACGTCGGCATGCCGATCTGCCGGGCAGCCTCGACGTACTCCCGCTCGCGTAGCGAGAGCACCTCCCCGCGGATCAGCCGGGCTAGGTACATCCAGCCGAAGAAGGACAAGATCCCTATCAGCGCCCAGAACTGGGCCACGCCGAGCGCGTGCGGATCGGTGGCGAAGCGGTCGCCAAGGATAGGCGCGATGGACAGGGCGCCGAGCAGGAACGGCACCGAGAGGAACAAGTCGATGCTGAAACCGATGATCCGGTCGACGAAGCCCCCGACGTAGCCAGCGAGCAGCCCCAGCACGATGCCGATCAGGGTGGAGATCACCGCCGCCATCGTGGCGATGTACAACGAGGTGCGGGCGCCGTACAGCCAGTACGCCAAGTTGTCGTTGCCGGTCTGTGGAGCCATACCGAACGGGTGGCTCATGGTGAAACCGTGCAGCGGGGGGCCGACGAGGGGCATCTGCGTGCTGTTGGCGCAGTCGACCACCGAGCAGGCGAGGACGGTGTCGGTGCTGACGCTGAAAGCCTTGGCGATCATGGGCGCGAACAGGGCGATGAGCATGAAGAACACCACGATGACGAACGCGACCACCGCGACCGGGTCCTTGCGAAGCCGATCGAAGGCGATCCGCAACGGAGATTTTCCGGCGATTTCCCGCTGTTCGCTGACAGGTTTGTCGTCGTTGACGAGCGCCGGCTCTAGCTGTTCGAGCTGATGTGTCATCTGATCCCTTGCACGGATGCGAACTTCATGACCGGCTCACCGTAGTCATCGCAGGGCATGCGTAGGGGTCAAGACAACGTAACAATCTGAGAACACCCGCCCGGGGAGCCCGCCAGCTCGGCGGACCCGGCTAGAGCTCGGGGGCCAGTTCTGGCACGGCCGGTGGTTTCTCGTCCACCTCGTCCACCCCGGCCTCCTTGCGCTGCTCGGGTGAGATCGGCGCCGGCGCGGCAGTGAGGGGGTCATACCCGCCGCCACTCTTGGGGAAGGCGATCACCTCCCGGATCGAGTCGGTGTGGCTCAACAACGCGCAGATGCGGTCCCAGCCCAGCGCAATCCCGCCGTGCGGCGGTGCCCCGAAGGCGAACGCATCCAGCAAGAAGCCGAACTTCTGCTGCGCCTGCTCCGCGGAGAGCCCCATCACCTGGAACACGCGCTCTTGGACGTCTCGGCGGTGGATCCGGAGCGAGCCACCGCCGATCTCGTTGCCGTTGCAGACGATGTCGTAGGCCCAGGCCAAAGCCGTTGCCGGCTCGCTGTCGAACGAGGTGAGGTCCTGGGGGCTGGTGAACGCGTGGTGTACGGCGGTCCAGGCGCCGCTGCCGACCGTGACATCACCCGCGGCGGCCGCGTCACCCGAAGGCTCGAAAAGCGGCGCGTCGACGACCCAGACAAAGCTCCAGGCGTGTTCGTCGACGAGTCCGCAGCGCCGGCCGATCTCCAGGCGGGCGGCACCGAGCAGCGCACGGCTGGACTTCACCAGCCCGGCGGCGAAGAAGACGCAGTCCCCCGGCTCTGCTCCAACGTGGGCGGGCAGCGCCGCCTTCTCGGAGTCGGTGATGTTCTGGGCGACCGGGCCGGTCAGCTCCCCGTCCTCACCGACAAGCAGATAGGCAAGCCCCCGGGCGCCGCGCTGCTTTGCCCACTCCTGCCAGGCGTCGAGCTGTTTGCGGGACTGGCCACCCCCACCGGGCATGACGACAGCTCCCACGTACTGGGCCTGGAAGATCCGGAAGGTCGTGTGCTTGAAGAACTCGGTGCACTCGACCAGCTCGAGCCCCATCCGCAGGTCCGGCTTGTCGGTGCCGAAGCGAGCCATCGCCTCGGCATAGGTCATCTGCTGGATCGGCAGTGGCACGTCGTAGCCGACAAGCCGCCAGAGCGCGACCAGGATCTCCTCGGTCAGCGCGACGACGTCGTCCTGGTCGACGAAGCTCATCTCGATGTCGAGCTGGGTGAACTCGGGCTGCCGGTCGGCACGGAAGTCCTCATCGCGGTAGCAGCGGGCGATCTGGTAGTAGCGCTCCATGCCCGCCACCATCAGCAGCTGCTTGAACAGCTGCGGGCTCTGCGGAAGTGCGTACCACGACCCGGGGCGCAGCCGAGCCGGCACGAGGAAGTCCCGAGCGCCCTCGGGTGTGGACCGAGTCAGCGTCGGGGTCTCGATCTCTACGAAGTCGTGCGCGGAGAGGACGTCGCGAGCGGCCTTGTTGACCTTGCTGCGCAGGCGAATCGCTGCGTTGGGGCCGCTGCGCCGCAGGTCGAGGTAGCGGTGCCTGAGCCGTGCTTCCTCGCCGACCTCGACGTGGTCGTCGATCGGGAATGGCAACACGGCAGCCTCGCTGAGCACTTCGACCTCGGAGGCGACAACCTCGATTTCGCCGGTAGGCAGGGCGGGGTTCTGGTTGCCCTCCGGACGCGAGCCCACGGTGCCGACGACCTTGACGCAGTACTCGCTACGCAGCCGATGGCCGGTCGCCTTGTCGCGGATCACCACCTGGACCACTCCGCTGGCCTCGCGCAGGTCGATGAACGTCACCTCCGCGTGGTCGCGACGCCGCGACACCCAACCGGCGAGCGTGACAATCTCGCCGACATCGTCGGCACGCAGGCTGCCGGCGTCGTGGGTGCGGATCACAGCTGCTGCCTCTCCTGCAATGTCGAGCGGACGGTGGGAGTCAGGTCCTCGGGCGGAGGCTGCCATGATGCCGGGTCCGCGTCCATCTGGTTTCCGCTCCGGATGTCCTTGACCTGGTGAGAGCGGCGGCCGTCCGGGCCGGTCGTGGCCGGGAACCACACCCACGGGATGCCTCGGCGCTCGGCGTACCGGATCTGCCTGCCGAACTTCGCTGTCGTCGCGGCTATCTCGCAGGGGATCCCGCGGGCGCGCAGCTGGTCGGCGACCTCGTTGCAGGTTGGCCGGGACTCTTCGTCGGGGAGGGCGACGAGTACGGCGCTCGGCACGATCCGGTCCGCAGTGAGCAGCCCGCGGTTGAGCAGGGGCACCAGTAGCCGGCTTACCCCAAGGGAGATGCCCACCCCGGGGTACGTCGTGCGGCCGTCGCTGGCCAGCGAGTCGTAGCGGCCACCCGAGCAGATCGAGCCCAGACTCTCGAACCCCTCGAGCCGGGTCTCGAAGACCGTGCCGGTGTAGTAGTCGAGGCCCCGCGCGATCCTCAGGTCCGCCTCGATGACTGCCCGGTCCGCGGACAGAGAGGCACACCCGTCGAGCAGGGTGGCCAGCTCCGCCAGGCCCTCGTCGAGCATGGGGTGCTGGACCCCCAGAGCACGCACCTGGTCCTGGAAGGACACGTCGGTGGCGTGGATGCGGGACAGAGCAAGGCACCCGTCGGCCTGGCTGTGGCTGAGTCCGGCCTGGTCGACCAGCTGGGTGCGAACGACGTCCTCGGGCAGCTTGTCCAGCTTGTCGACCAGCCGCATGACCTCGTCGGCGTCGGGTACGGCGAGTCCGGTGTAGAAGCCCTGGATCAGCTTGCGGTTGTTCACCAACAACCGGAAGCGCGGCAAGAACTCCAGTCGCGACAAAGCATCGACCATCACCCGCGCAACTTCGATGTCGTGGTGGAAGGCCAGCGTGTCGCGGCCCACGATGTCGATGTCGGCCTGGGTGAACTCCCGGAAGCGCCCCTCCTGCGGACGCTCGCCGCGCCAGGCCTTCTGGATCTGGTAGCGGCGGAAGGGGAACTCCAGCCTGCCGGAGTTCTCTAGCACGTAGCGCGCGAACGGCACCGTCAGGTCGAAGTGCAGGCCGAGGCCGGCGTCACGAGAGTCCTCACGGGCTGCGGGGTCCTCCTGCAGCCGGCGCAGGACGTAGACCTCCTTTGAGGTCTCACCTTTGCGCAGCAGCTGCTCCAGCGGCTCGACACTGCGGGTCTCGATGCCGGTGAAGCCATGCATTTCGAAGGTGCGGACCAAGGTTGCGATGACGTGCTGCTCGACGTACCTGTGCGCAGGCAACAGCTCGGGGAACCCGCTCAACGGGGTGGGCTTGCTCATGTGTTCTACAGGCCTCGGCTCGGTGGCGCGGTCTCGGCGCTGTCCTGAAGCAGGTCGAGAAGGAACGGGTTGGTCGCCCGCTCCCGGCCCATGCTCGTCTGCTCGCCATGGCCGGGCAAGACCACGATGTCGTCGGGCAGTGTCAGCACCTTCTCACGCAGGCTGCGCAACATCGTCGGATGGTCACCGCCCGGTAGGTCGGTGCGACCGATCGACCCGGCGAAGAGCAGGTCTCCGGAGAACATCACTTGTCCGATGTCGGTCTGCGGCCCGTCGTAAGGCGCCCGGAAGGTGACCGAGCCAGGGGTGTGGCCCGGTGTGTGGTCGACGGTGAGCTCGACGCCAGCCAGCTCGAGCACCTCACCGTCCGCCAGCTGCTCGACCCGGTCGGGCTCGACGAACGTGTGGGTGCCGCCCAGGAACATCGCAGCGGTCTGGAGGGACACCCCCTTCATCGGGTCAACCAGGAGCTCACGGTCGGCGGGGTGGATGTACGCCGTGGCGTCGTACGCGCCGGCCACCGGGGCGACGCACCACATGTGGTCGACGTGACCGTGGGTGACCAAGATCGAGACCGGCTTGAGCCGATACTCGCGGACGACCTGTTCGACGCCCACCGTGGCGTCCTTGCCAGGATCGATCACCACACACTCCGCGTTGGGCACCGTGGCAACCACATAGCAGTTGGTGCCCCAGGGTCCGGCCGGGAAGCCTGCGATCAGCACGGTTGGTCTCCTGGATCCATTGGGGTCGATCGCAGCCTACTGGGCCACAGCGTGAGTCCCTGGCCGTCCCTGGATGCGTACGATGAGGTCGCTCTAGCTATCGAACTGCAGGGGAAGCAGCTGTGACCGCGCAAGGCAAGCAGAACGCAGACTGGGGCCGGGTCGCCGACGACGGCACGGTGTACGTCCGCATCCGTGACGTCGAGCGTGTGGTGGGGCAGTACCCGGCTGGTTCGCCCGAGGAGGCACTGACCTTCTTCGGGCGGAGATACGACGCGATCGCGTTCGAGGTGCATCTGCTCGAGCAGCGGGTCCGTGCTGGAGCGCTCTCGCCCGCCGAAGCCAGGCAGTCGGTGAAGCTGGTGGCCGAGCAGCTCGAGAACCCGAACTTCGTCGGAGACCTTGCCGCACTGTCTGCTCGGTTGGACGCGCTGGGTCCGTTGATCGGCGTACAACGCGAACGGCGGCGCGAGGAGGAGGCGAACCGGCTCAAGCAGGCCGAGGAACGGAAGGCGGCTGTCGTCGTCGAGGCGCAGAAGCTCGCCCAGGGGCGCGACTGGCGCGGCGGTGCCAACCGGCTTCGCGACCTGCTGGAGGAGTGGAAGGCGCTGCCCCGACTCGACAAACGCACCGACGACGAGCTGTGGCATCGGTTCTCGGCAGCGCGGACGGCGTACACCAAAGCGAGGAAGGCGCACTTCGCAGAGCAGAGCGAACGTCGCGATGCCGCCAAGGTGGTCAAGCAGCGACTGGTCAGGGAGGCCGAGTCGCTTGCCGGATCCACTGAGTGGGGCTCGACGTCGAGCAGGTTCCGGACGCTGACACAGCAGTGGAAGGCGGCGGGGCCGGCGCCCAAGGACGTCGAGGAGGAGCTGTGGCAACGCTTCCGTGGCGCTCAGGACACGTTCTTCGGCTCGCGCGAGGAGGCGAATGCGGCGCAGGACAAGGAGCTTGCAGCCAACGCCGAGACGAAGAAGGCGCTGCTGGTTGAGGCCGAGGCCTTGGACCCGCGGGCTGACCTCGAGGCGACGCGCCGAACCTTTCGCGACATCGCCGACCGGTGGGAGGCGGCCGGCGACGTACCCCCAGGCGAGCGAAAGGTGCTGGAGTCGCGGATTCGGAGGGTCGAGCAGTCGATCCGCACCGTCGAGGACGACCGGTGGCGTCGGAGGAACCCCGAGGTGCGCGCCCGTGCCGCAGACACAGTGGCCAAGCTGCTGAGCTCGATCGCGAACCTCCGGGCCGACCTCGAACGGGCGGAGTCCTCCGGGGACCAGCGCAAGGCGAACGAGCATCGCGCCGCTCTCGAGGCCCGCCAGTCCTGGCTCGACCAGGCCCAGCGGGCACTTGACGACACCTCCTGACCCCCCACCCCCTTCCGCGCCCCTCACGCCGACCCGGCTCTTGGGTGCGCCTTTTCAACGCCGACCCGGCTCTTGGGTGCGCTTTTCAACGCCGACCCGGCGCTAACGTGCGGCTGGTGAGAAGTTCCGACGTGCCGGACGCCGAGCCGGCAGCACGCAAGAGCCGGGTCGGCGTACCAAAGCTGCACGTACGAGCCGGGTCGGCGTACCAAACCTGCACGTACGAGCCGGGTCGGCGAAACTAGTGGGTGACCCGGAAGGCGTCGAAGACGCCGTCGACGTTCCGGACCGCCTTGAGTACGACGCCAAGGTGCTTGGGGTCGCCCATCTCGAACGTGAACTTGCTCCTTGCCACCCGGTCACGGCTGGTGTTCAGCGAGGCGGAGAGGATGTTCACGTGCTGGTCGGAGAGCACCATCGTGATGTCCGACAGCAGCCGAGCACGGTCGAGTGCCTCGACCATGATCGCAACGAGGAATGTCGACTGGGAGGTCGGCGCCCATTCGACCTCGACAAGCCGTTCGGGCTGCGACTGCAGGCTGGCGGCGTTCGTGCAGTCGCGGCGGTGGACCGAGATGCCTGAGCCGTGAGTGACGAACCCGAGGATCTCGTCGCCTGGGACCGGCGTACAGCACTTGGCCAGCTTGACCAGTACGTCGCTGATCCCCTTGACGACGACCCCGGAGTCGCTGGAGGTGCCGACGGTGGCCCTGCGCGGCCGCGTGATCGTGACCGCTTCGGCGAGATCCTCTGCTGCCCCCGCGTCGCCTCCGGCGAGCTCGATCACCTTGCGTACGACGGTCCGGGCGGCGATGTTGTTCTCCCCGACCGCGGCGTACAACGCCGAGACGTCGGCAAGCCGCAGGTCGTGTGCGACCTGGGTCAACGAGTGGTGGGTCATCACCCGTTTGAGGGGAAGCCCCTCCTTGCGCATTAGCCGCGCGATCTGGTCGCGTCCCTGCTCGATGGCCTCCTCCCGGCGCTCCTTGGTGTACCAGTGCCGGATCTTGCTGCGCGCTCGAGGTGACTTGACGAATGCGAGCCAGTCCCGGCTCGGACCGGCGTTGGGCGCCTTGGAGGTGAATACCTCGACGTGGTCGCCGTGCTCGAGAACCGACTCCAGCGGCACCAGCCGGCCGTTGACCCGCGCCCCGATCGTGTGGTGCCCGACCTCGGTGTGGATCGCGTAGGCAAAGTCGACCGGAGTGGCT
>JALZBH010000102.1 GCA_030947625.1 Actinomycetota bacterium | reverse complement strand
ACCAGGACCAAGGTGCTCACCCTGTACCGGGTCACCGACGGCGAGTGGAAACCCCTGAAGACCGAAACCGTGCCCTGAGCTCGTAGCCACGCCTCGTTTCGCTGTTCCAACGGAGAAGGCTAGATGTCACACCCCACGGGTAGGCTACGAACACCCGGTCGAGTAAACTTTTCCGTCGGTCAGACCGTTACGGCCCGCCTGGAGATGGACCCTCGTGAGGATTGGGCCGCCACCCACGTCACGCTGTTCTCGCTGATCGACCGATTGTGCGCCCATCACCATGTGCCTGAAGACCCGGCAGAACTGGGGCCTGGTCGAGGGTCGGGGCAAGGGGGCCTTCGTCCCGCCCAACGATGGGCGCCACCCCAACGTGGCCCGACTGCGGCGCTGAGCCCGGTGGGCGCTCGACGACGTACTCATGAAAAAGGCTGGTGGGTCCTAGGAGATCAGCCCAGACCGATGCGTTGGAGGGCTTGTTCGATGGGTACCACCAGGCCGACGAGGAAGGGGCCGAACTCGGCGTAGACCGATGACGCCTCGTCGAAGCGCAGCTCGTGGACGCACGCCTTGATGGCCACGATGTCGTCGGCGAAGAGCGTGACGGCCCACTCCCAGTCGTCGAGGCCGGTGGACCCGGTGACGAGCTGCACGACCCGGCCGCTGAACTCCCGGGCCTTCTTTCCGTGGCCGAACATGAGGCGCTCGCGCTCCTCGTAGGGAAGGGCGTACCAGTTCCCCATCGCCTCCCGCCGCTTGGACATCGGGTAGAAGCACACCACCGACTTTCCGGCGGGGGGGAGCTGGGGGTGGAGGCGGGGTTCCAGGCGCTCGGCCGGCATTCCCTTGGCGTACTCGGAGACCTCGGTGAGCGAGAGGTAGGAGGCAGTGAGGTCGAGCCCGGCGGCAAGCAGTTCGGCCTGCAGACGGTGCAGCCGCCACAGATCTGGACCCAGGGCCATGGTGGCGATGTCGGCCTTGTGGCCGAGGACCACGAACGAGACCACTTGATGGTCGTCGCTCTGGCACCCCTTGACGGCAGCGGCGATGGCCTCGGGGTCGGCGGCCGGCCCTATGCGCCAGAACAGGTGCAGCACGGCCCAGCCCTGCGACACGCTCAACTGACCCGAGTCCGACACCACTTCGCTCACATGGCGAGTCTACGTGCGCCCGGCGCACCGATCGGGTCTGGACGTGTCTGCTTGTTGACCCTGGAGGCTGCCGGTTGAGTACCGTCGTCGGCATGACGCCGGAGGAGATCGCCGACCTCGTGCACCTGCGCCGGGCGCGCGACCTCATCGACCGCGACTACGCGCAGCCTCTCGGTGTCCCGGCCATGGCTCGTGCCGCGTTCATGTCCTCAGCGCACTTCTCGCGTAAGTTCCGTGCGGCGTATGGCGAGACGCCCTACTCCTATCTCATGACTCGACGCATCGAGCGCGCCAAGGCCCTTCTGCGTCAGGGGATGTCGGTCACCGACACCTGCGTCGCTGTCGGTTGCACGTCGCTCGGCTCCTTCAGTTCGCGCTTCACCGAGATCGTCGGCGAGACGCCGTCGCAGTACCGCGCGCGCGACCACCGCGACGGCGAGGTCATCCCGTCGTGCGTGAGCATGGTCGCCACGCGACCGCGGCGGACCACGGTCACGGTCTGAGCGCGGCCCGCCCCCGCGCTCCGGCACCGAGCAGGATCGGAGAAGCACACAACTGGCCCGCGCTCCTACGATCGTCAAATGCCAGTCACCGTCTCCAAGATGTTCATCCCCGTCCACGACCCCGACGCCGCGCTCGGCTTCTACCGCGATGCGCTCGGCCTCGAGGTCCGCCTCGACGTCCCGTCCGACGGCTTCCGCTGGGTCACCGTCGGCGCCCCGGGGCAGGACGTCGACATCGTCCTGTTCCAGCCGCACGGCGGCCGTTCGCAGGCCGAGGGCGATGCCCTCCTGTCGCTCGTCACGCAGGGGTCGCTGCAAGCTGCGATCTTCCGCTCCGATGACCTCGACACGACGTTCGAGAAGGTGCGGGCGGCGGGCGCCGAGGTGCTCCAGGAGCCGACGTCCCAGCCCTGGGGCGCGCGCGACTGCGCGTTCCGCGACCCGTCGGGCAACCTCGTCCGCATCGAGCAGGCTTGACCGTCGTCCGCTGGGCACCGAGCCAGGCGACGGCGACGAAGACCGCGACGGCGGCCTGCCCAACAGATGGAGACACGATGAGCAAGGCCAAGAAGGCGGACACGCGGTTGCCTGCACGGCACATTGGCGACATTCACGATCTGATCCGCGTGCACGGCGCGCGCGTGAACAATCTCAAGGACGTCAGCGTCGAGATCCCGAAGCGCCGGCTGACGGTGTTCACCGGCGTCTCCGGCTCGGGCAAGAGCTCGCTGGTGTTCGGCACGATCGCCGCGGAGTCGCAGCGGCTGATCAACGAGACCTACAGCGCCTTCGTGCAGGGCTTCATGCCGACGCTGGCGCGGCCCGAGGTCGACGTCCTCGAAGGGCTGACGACCGCGATCCTCGTCGACCAGCAGCGGATGGGTGCCGAGGCCCGCTCCACCGTCGGCACGGCCACCGACGCCAACGCGGTGCTGCGCATCCTCTTCAGCCGGCTCGCAAAGCCGCACATCGGGGCGCCCAGCGCGTTCGCCTTCAACGTCCCCTCGGTCCGGGCGAGCGGTGCGATCACGGTCGAGCGCGGCACCCGCAAGGCTGTGAGAGCGACCTTCAACCGTCTCGGCGGCATGTGCCCGCGCTGCGAAGGCATGGGCTCGGTCACGGACTTTGACCTGTCCCAGCTGTACGACGACAGCAAGTCGCTCAACGAGGGGGCGCTCACGGTCCCCGGCTTCAGCATGGACGGCTGGTACGGCCGTATCTTCACCGGCTGCGGCTTCTTCGACCCGGACAAGCCGATCCGCAAGTACACGAAGAGAGAGCTGCAGGACCTGCTCTACAAGGAGCCGACCAAGATCAAGGTGGACGGCGTCAACCTGACGTACGAGGGCCTGGTGCCACGCATCCAGAAGTCGATGCTCTCCAAGGACGTCGATGCTCTGCAGCCGCACATCCGCGCCTTCGTGGAGCGGGCGGTCACCTTCACCACGTGTCCCGAGTGCGCCGGCACGCGCCTCGCCGAGGAGGCTCGGTCGTCGAAGATCAAGGGCACCAACATCGCCGACGTGTGCGCGATGCAGATCAGCGACCTGGCTGCATGGGTCCGCAGCCTCGACGAGCCGTCGGTGGCGCCACTGCTCGCCACGCTGGCGCAGACTCTCGACTCGTTCGTCGAGATCGGGCTCGGCTACCTCTCGCTGGACCGGCCCTCGGGCACGCTGTCGGGCGGCGAGGCGCAGCGCGTCAAGATGATCCGCCACCTCGGCTCCTCCCTCACCGACGTCACCTACGTTTTCGATGAGCCCACTGCGGGCTTGCACCCCCATGACATCCACCGGATGAACGACCTGCTGCTGCGGCTGCGGGACAAGGCCAACACGGTGCTCGTCGTGGAGCACAAGCCGGAGACGATCGCCATCGCCGACCACGTCGTCGACCTCGGCCCCGGCGCCGGTACGGCGGGCGGCACGGTCTGCTTCGAGGGCACCGTCGAGGGGCTGCAGGCCAGTGAAACCATCACCGGCCGCCATTTCGACGACCGGGCCGCGCTCAAGGAGACAGTGCGGACTCCTACCGGCGCGCTGGAGATCCGCGGCGCGACGGCGCACAACCTGCGCGACGTCGACGTCGACATCCCGCTCGGGGTGCTTGTCGTCATCACCGGTGTCGCCGGGTCGGGGAAGAGCTCACTGATCCACGGCTCGGTGTCGGCCCGCGACGGTGTGGTGTCGGTCGACCAGACGCCGATCCGCGGCTCGCGACGGAGCAACCCGGCGACGTACAGCGGACTGCTCGACCCGATCCGCAAGGCGTTCGCCAAGGCCAACGGGGTGAAGGCGGCGCTGTTCAGCGCCAACTCTGAGGGCGCGTGCCCCACCTGCAACGGCGTTGGCGTCATCTACGTCGACCTGGCGATGATGGCCGGCGTCGCCACCATCTGCGAGGAGTGTGAGGGGAAGCGGTTCCAGGCATCGGTGCTCGACTACCACCTCGGCAGCCGCGACATCAGCGAGGTGCTGGCGATGTCGGTAACCGAGGCCGAGGAGCTCTTCGGTGCCGGCGAGGCGCGCACACCGGCCGCGCATGCCATCCTCGGCCGGCTCGCCGACGTCGGGCTCGGCTACCTCAGCCTCGGCCAACCTCTCACGACACTGTCCGGCGGCGAGCGCCAGCGGCTCAAGCTGGCCACCCGCATGGCCGAGAAGGGCGATGTCTACGTCCTCGACGAGCCGACCACCGGCCTTCACCCCGCCGACGTCGAGCAGCTGCTCGGCCTGCTCGATCGGCTCGTCGACTCCGGCAAGTCGGGCATCGTCATCGCGCACCACCAAGCGGTCATGGCGCACGCCGACTGGATCATCGACCTCGGCCCCGGCGCCGGCCACGAGGGCGGGCGGATCGTCTTCGAGGGCACACCCGCCGACCTCGTCGCCGCCCGCTCCACCCTCACTGGCGAGCACCTGGCGGCCTACATCGGAACCTGACCGAGGCCCTCGCGTGAGCCGTCAAGCACGGCTTTCCGAAATCATTCGATGGCATCCCCCGACTCGCGAGCCGTTCTAGTTGGACTTCCCGGCCACGAGCCTGGGCGTCCCCGCTCCACGCTTCGACACCGTCGGTGCCGGATCTGGCCCGGGCGCCAGAGGTAACCGCACCATCCGAAGGGCGAGGTCGCGGCCCACGGTCGGGGCGACGTCGACGTCCTGGTGATCGGATTCGGGCACCTCGGCGAACGAGTACCAGGCGTTTGCCGGGCCGTCCTTTGCCGCCTGACGTTCCGCTGCTGCGCGCCACACCTCGGGCGGAGGCCGTCCGTCGGCAATACGTGCCTCGATGATCTCGGCTGCTTCTTGTTCGAGTGCATCTCGAGCCGCCGCCCGTCTGGTGCGCCTTCCGGGTCCCACGGTCACCGCCTGTCTTGCGAGTGGACGAATGAGTTGACGAGAGGGGCCGACCGTGCCCGAAACGTAGGAGGTGATCCCGCACGTCGCCTCCGATCCCAGTATCGCGCCTACCGGTGGCATCGACAATGAGTGCGTTTCGCAACTAGATGTGTGCACTCGAGAAGGTGGCGCTTCTCTAGGACCCGGACATCTAGGGGTCTCGGACGCTTCGTCACTCGTTACGAGCGGCTCCGAAGCTCCTTCAGGCGCCGGCTGGCCTGGCGGCGCCGGTCCACGGCTGCGGCCGCCTCCTCGTCGGCCGCCTCCGCCGCCTTCTGCGTCCGATCGGCACCGCGGCGCTCTGCCGCGGCCCGGCCCCTGGCATCGTCGAGCTGTCGCTGCACCCGCCTGACCTGGGCGTCGGTCTCGGCAGCATCGGCTCGGCAGCGCGCCGCCAATGCTTTCGCATCGCGCGCGGCCGCCAAGAGATCGGCGGCCGCCGTCTCCGCGTCGCCAACAGCGTGTTCGGCCTCGGCGAGCACTCGTGTGCGCTCCGCAGCATCGGTCGCGGCTTCGGCCGGGCCGGCAGGGTGGGCCTTGTCGGCGACCAGCGGGGGCGAGATCTCGGCGATCTCCTGGACCGTTTCGCCGAGAGTACCGTCGCCCGGTTCACCGAATCCCGACGGCGCCTCCAACCCCGACGTCAGCCGGCCGCTCGCCACCTCGACGGCCGCCTCGGGATCGAGCGACGCTGCTTCCAGGGTGGCCGCTATCTCGGCGTGGTGAGCCACCGAACCGGGGCCTCGCTCGTCCAACAGGGCGATCGCCGAAGCGGTGAGCCGGGACACGGCCTTCCGGCGATCCCGCCCGGCGTTGCGCAGATCGGCGGCGTCGCCCCCTGCCAGCAGGTCCGACTGGGCCCGGCGCAGGGCGTCGCCCAGGCGGATCAGATCGTCGAGAGCCCGAGGGTGCTGCCGGGCCAGCTGGTTGACGGCCCAGGCCGCCGGAGTCGGGCGCCGCAGGGCGGCGACGAGGGTGGCCAGGGCACGATCGCCCTGCTTTCGAAGGCGACACACCACCTCGTTGCGGGCGGCCACGAAGGTGGCCGGGTCGAGCCCGTAGAGCTCGGTGGTGGCGGCGGCGAGGTCAGCTTCCTGGTCGGCCGGGACCATCGCCCTCGCTCGCCGGCGCGTCCCAGTCGACGATCTCGTCATGGCGGCGGTCGAGATCGTCGTAGGCCGCCTGCAGGTCGGCTCTGGCCGCTCGCAGAGCCTCGGCCGGGGCCGGCTCCGGGGCCCAACGGCCGCGGATGGGATCGGTGGCCACCAGCGCCTCCACGGCCTGAGAGGCGTTGCGCAGACGCTGGTGGGCGCGGTGCAACACCTCGCGCTCATCCCCGGAAAGGGCTTCGGGCCTGCGTGGTCCTGCGCCTGGGTTCACCACGCGTTCGCGGGGGTGACAACCTCCACCGGCTCGCCCACGGTGTCACCCCGTGGGCGACTCGACCGCTCGATGCGGCGGGAGCAGCGACGGGCCCACCGGATGCACGGTCGTTCGACGAACACCAGCGAGAGGGTGGCCAGCACCAGCGAGCCGCCCAGGGTGACGGCGAACAGCGTGAGGAAGGCGCCGGTCGTGCGGTTGGGGTCGAAGCCGACGGTGGTGACGACGAAGCCGATGATCAGGAGGTGCCAGAGGTAGACCCCGTAGCTGATGTCGCCCAGCCCTCGAGATGCCCGGTTGGCCACCGGCGACTGTGCCCATCGGGGGGCCAGAACGGTGGCCAGCATGAGGACACCGAACGCCAAGGCGATGGGCAGGGTGGCCGTCCAGTGCGAATAGGTGCCGTTGGTGGCCGTCATGTCCCGGAGGCCGGCGCTTCGCATGCGCCACACGATCGTCACGGCGGCGACCACCTGGGCGCCGACGGCCGCCCAGGGCACCCACCGCTGTTGGGCCGTGCGCCATCTCACAAAGAGCCAGGCCGCCGTCATGCCTGCGGCGAACTGGGCGAGGAAGGTGGGGAACTGGGTCACCAGGATGAGGCGGAGCAGGTTGGGCGAGGCGGTGGCGGGTAGCCAGCCCACGGTGAACGAGGCGTGCACCACCGTCAACCTCCACACCATGGAGGCGGCGAGAGCGATGAAGAAGCCGACGATCGGGTGGCGGAAGTACCAGGATGCGACGAGGGGGAGAACCACGTAGAACATGGCCTCCAACGTGAGGGTCCACACCACGCCCATCACCAGGAACCCCTCCGGGTACCCGCGCAGCAGCCCCAGGCTGTGTTGCAGGAACGACAGGTGCAACAGGAACGAGAAGGCGCCTGCGCCGCCGTCCCACGGCAGGGGCGTGTCGGACTTGCTCAGCAGGGGCTGGAGGACGACCACCGCCACCAGGACCACGTAGTAGGCGGGGATGATCCGCGCCGCTCGCCGGATGCCGTAGGCCCGGACGCTGCCGAAGCGCCCGTGGGCGAGAACAGTCGGGAGGAACAGCACGAACCCGCTGATGACGAAGAAGAAGTCGACGCCCATGTACCCGGACATGAACACGTCGCGCAGCGAACCGTTGCCGAGCTGGGGGAGGCCGGCCCCGTACACCACGTGGTACAGCACGACGGTGAGGGCGGCCAGGCCCCGGAAGCCGTCGAGGGCGGGGACGACGACGCGTGGCTTGGCCGTCGGGTCCGCGACGTCGCCTCCCGGGACAGGCGTGGCCGGAGGCGACGGGTGCAAGGGGGCCTGTCTCAGCGGGGAGGAAGCGGGAGTCGCCGCTTCACGTCGCGCGCGCTGCGCAATGACGCCTTCACCAGGGAACCGGCCTGAGGGTAGCGCTGGGACAGGGCGCTGAGGCGTCGGGCCACGGCCAGGCCGGCGCCGGCTACGCCTTCGAGCATCTCCTGGGTGGCCCGCACCTGAGCCAGGGCCGCCGCCATCTCGTGACCCAGCTGCTCGTAGCGGCCACGGACGTCGCTGATCATCGCCCGCACCACCTCGTACTGGGTCTTTCCGGCCATGAAGGCGAACTCAAGCTCGCGGTACTGGACCTCCAGGCGCTTGTACTCGGCGTGGAGGAAGGCGATCTGATGGCGGAAGGCACTCGACTCGGCCACGAAGGCCTGGTTCAGGGCCCGGGTGGAGGCCAGCTCGTGCTGGGCCGACTGCGCCTGGCCCCGCGCCGCCTCGATCTGGCGGGCCAGCTCGTAGGGGATGAAGTCGTCGAGCACGTTGGCCGGTACCCGCAGGGCGTCGACCAGATCGGCGTCCTCGCGGCGGACGTAGTAGCGGTTGAGCCCGTCGAACGTGGAGAAGATGTAGTCGGCGTCGAGGAGCACGGACTCCCACTGCTCGTGGGTGGGGATGGTGGTACCGGGCTGGGTGGCCTCCACCAGCACCACCCGGGGACGCCAGCGCGTCCAGTCGCCACCC
>JALZBH010000220.1:2830-3179 GCA_030947625.1 Actinomycetota bacterium | reverse complement strand
GTACTGCACATGGTCATGCGCGAGGAGAACGCCGCCAAGGCGTACGCCGTGTTCAACGACGGCCCCGAGGAGGAATGATGCGCGTCGCCATCGCCGGCGCCGGAGCCGTGGGCCGGTCGATCGCCCGGGAGCTCATCGGCAACGGCCACCAGGTGCTGTTGATCGACAAGGAGCCTGCCGCGATCAAGCCCGACCGGGTGCCGGATGCCGAGTGGCTGCTTGCCGACTGCTGCGAGCTGTCCTCGCTCGAGGAGGCTCGGCTCCAGGAGTGTGACGTGGTGATCGCGGCCACCGGTGACGACAAGGCCAACCTGGTCACCTCGCTGCTGGCGAAGACCGAGTTCGGCGT
>JALZBH010000220.1:0-2820 GCA_030947625.1 Actinomycetota bacterium | reverse complement strand
ACAACGAGTGGCTGCTCACCGAGGCATGGGGGGTCGACGTGAACGTCTCGACACCGCGGATCATGTCCGCACTCGTCGAGGAGGCGGTCACCGTCGGCGACCTGGTGCGGCTGTTCACCTTCCGGCAGAGCAACGCGAACCTCGTCGAGATGACGCTGCCGGCGGACTCGCCGTACGTCGGGAAGCCCTCGGGGCTGGTCCCGTGGCCGGACGGCTGTTCACTGGTGACGATCCTGCGCGACGGTCAGGCCTACCCGCCCGACAAGGAGCAGCCGATCGAGTCCGGCGACGAGCTGCTGTTCGTGGTCGCTGCCGAGTCCGAGGAGGAGCTGGAGAGGCTGCTGGCCCCCGAGGAGCACCACGGCTGATGGACCCGGAGAACAGCTTCCGCTCGGAGCTGACCCGAGGCGAGGATGTCGTGGATCCGGCCACCTGGGCGGGATCGGTGCCGGTCGCGCATGGCGTCTCCCCGCGCGTGCGGGTCGGCACCCGCCAGTGGTTCAACCTGCTGTGGCTGCTCCCCATAGGGTTCGTGGTGCTGATCAGCACCGTCGCCGTGGCCCAGGGACTGCGCGGCACCGATGCCGTGCAACGGTTCATCGCCCAACATCCGGGAACCCTCCCGCCGCATTCGGCTACAGCCGTGGGAACCCCGCTCTGGGTGGGCGTCCAGCACTTCTTCAACCTGTTCCTGATGATCTTCATCATCCGGTCCGGCGTACAGATCCTCAGTGACCATCCAAGGCTGTACTGGACCCGACACAGCACGCCGGGCAAGGAGTGGTTCAGGATCCAGAACGCGGTGCCCGAGGACCCGATGTGGACCGCGAAGCAGGACTCGATCAGCCTGCCGGGACAGCTGGGCCTTCCCGGCCTGCGGCACTCGATCGGGCTGGCCCGATGGTGGCACCTGGGAGTGGACACGCTGTGGCTTCTGAACGGGGTCGTCTTCTACATCCTGCTGTTCGTCACCGGCCATTGGGCCAGGCTGGTGCCGACCAGCTGGGAGGTGTTCCCCGGCTCCTTGTCCGTGCTTATCCAGTACGCCTCGCTGGACTGGCCGCACGAGAACGGCTGGGTGGCCTACAACAGCCTGCAGCAGATCGCCTACTTCCTCACCGTCTTCGTCGCGGCGCCGCTGGCGATGCTCACCGGTCTGGGGATGTCACCGGCGCTCTCCACACGGTTCAAACGCGTCAGCCGGCTGCTGAGCATCCAGACCGCTCGTTCGCTGCACTTCCTGGTCCTGGTCTGGTTCCTCGGGTTCATCCTCATCCACGTGACCTTGGTGTTCACCACCGGGTTGCTGCGCAACCTCGACCACATGTACAGCGGTCGCAACGCCTCGGACTGGGTCGGCTTCTGGATCTTTGCCGCCACGATGGTGCTGGTGGTGGTGGCCTGGGTGGCGGCCACGCCGTTCACGCTCCGGCACCCCCGGGTGGTGCAGCGGGTCGGCTTCGCGCTGATCGGTCCGGTGCAACGCCTCTTCGAGCACGTCGACTCCACGCCCGGCCAGTACACCGAGAAGGACATCTCGCCGTACTTCTGGCATAACGGGGTCTATCCCGTCTCTGAGGAGTACCAGGCGCTAGCCGCCGGAGACTTCGCTGACTACCGGCTCCGAGTCAACGGTCTGGTCGAGCGCTCGGTCGAGCTCGACCTCACGCAGCTTCGGGCACTTCCTCGCCACGAGCAGATCACCCAGCACTTCTGCATCCAGGGCTGGTCCGGGGTCGCCAAGTGGGCTGGAGTTTCGATGAGCACGATCCTGGACCTCGTCGGGCCACGGCCCGAGGCTAGGTGGGTGGCGTTCTACTCTCTCGGCGAGGGCTCGGACAAGGGGGGCTACTACGACGTCCACCCGATCGAGCAGATGCGGTACCACCTGACGATGCTGGCCTACGACATGAACGACGAGCCGCTGTCCTTCGGGCACGGCGCGCCCCTGCGGTTGCGCAACGAGACCCAGCTCGGGTTCAAGCAGGTGAAGTGGGTCAAGGGGGTGGAGTTCCTGGCCCACTACTCCGAAGTCGGAGGGGGCCACGGAGGCTACAACGAGGACCACGAGTTCTTCGGCTACCGCCAGTCCATCTAGTCGTACGGTAGAAAGCGAGATGAGCCCACGATGAGCACACCGTCACTGACCGAGCTGGCCCAGCAGCAGATCGAGCTCGCACTCCAGGCAACGAGTGGGCGCAGCGCGACCACCGTGTACGGCGGTCACGAGCACCGGCTGCGCCAGACTGTGATTGCCCTCGCCGCCGGACAGCAGCTCCATGAGCACGAGAACCCCGGTGAGGCCACTGTCCAGGTTCTGCTCGGCCGGGTCAGGCTAGTTGCCGGCGAGAGCTCTGCCGAGGCTTCCGCCGGCGACCTGCTCGTCGTACCGGACCAGCGCCACGCCCTCGAGGCAGTGGAGGACTCGGCGGTGCTGCTGACCGTCGCCATGCAGGTATGAGCTCTAGCTCCGGCTCCGCGTCGGTTCTGGCCCCTCGGAGGTCAGCGGGGTGTGGTTGCGGGCCAGCAGCCACACCATCGCCGCCAGCGCGAGCACCTGCAACGGCCACCCCATGGCCAGCTTGGCGGCCCCCAGCGCGGCCACCGCGGTGCCGGTGTTCCACCAGCCGTTGTGGCCGGCGAGGTACATCGGCCCCTGGACCAGCACTCGCAAGGCACAGGGCACGACCAGCAGCCAGGTCAGCCGCCGGCACAGCCGCAGCACGTGCCGGTCGCGACGCCATCCGGTCGGGTCACCGGTGACACTGCCGACGACGAAGCCGACCAACGGCCAGTTCACCAGGATCGACGCGCCGAGGC
>JALZBH010000101.1 GCA_030947625.1 Actinomycetota bacterium | reverse complement strand
CCTGCGGGGACTCGACGAGCGGGTGCGCCACGACACCGGGATGCCGGTGCACGTGGCGGCCGACCCGCTGAGCTCGGTCGTGATGGGCGCGGGCAAGTGTGTCGAGGAGTTCGAGGCGCTGCAACAGGTGCTCGTCTCGGAACCCCGGCGGTAGGCGGGGCGATGACCATGCGCGATCCCGGCGAGCGTCCCTCACGGTCGATGCTGGTGCTGCTGGTGTTGGCGTGCCTGACGGTGATCACGCTGGACTCCCGCGGGGGCAGCCACTCGCCGATCGACCCGCTTCGGACGCTAGCCGGCAATGTCGTCGGACCCGTCGAGACGGGCACCGCCCTCGCCGTACGCCCGTTCCGTGACCTGGCCGGCTTCGTGCACACCAACACCGGTCTTCGCCGCAACGTGGCACGGCTCGAGGCCGAGAACTCTCAGCTGCGCACTCGAGTGGAAACCTCGCCGCTCGAGCGGCAGCGGCTTGCCGAGCTCGACGGGCTGACCCGCACCGCCAACCAGACCGGCTACTCCATCCTCGCCGCCCATGTGGTCGCGATGGGGTCCGCGCAGTCGTTCTCCCAGACGGTCACCATCGACGCAGGCGCCACTTCTGGAGTGCGGACCGACCTGACCGTGCTCAACAACGACGGTCTGGTCGGGCGAGTCGTCGCCGTTACCCGGAGCACCGCCACCGTGCTGCTGATCACCGACAAGGGCTCGGTCGTCGGTGGCCGGCTCGGCTCGAACCTGCAGATCGGGTTCCTGCGAGGCGAGGGGTCGCTAGGCAACCAGGCTCGGCTCAACCTGAGCCTGGTCGACCCCGCCGCCACCGCCGCGCGCAACGACGTGGTTCTCAGCTGGGGCTCGAAGAACGGGGTGCCATACGTTGCCGGCATCCCGATCGGCCGAGTGCTCTCGGTGTACGCCTCCCCCCGGCAGCTGGCCAAGCGAGCAGTGATCGCACCGTACGTCGACTTCAGTGCGCTCGACGTGGTGGGTGTGGTCGTACCCAGGGGGACCCACGGTGACCGCCCGGTCATTGCCGCGAAGGGGGGCCACCGATGAGCCTGGTGCGTGGACTTGTCTACGGGATGCTCGTCGTCTTGGCGGTCACCTTCCAGGTTGCGGTGTTCCAGTACGTCTCCTTCCAGGGAGTGACACCCAACCTGGCGCTGCTCGTGGTCGTGGTCACCGCATTCGCCCGCGGGCCGCAGTTCGCGGCGATCCTCGGCTGCGGTGCCGGTCTCCTGCTGGACGTGGCGCCGCCGGCCGACCATGTGGCGGGTCGATGGGCGCTCGCGTTCGTCGTCGTCGGCTACCTGGCCGGCCGGGTGCGGCAGGACGCCCGCAGCTCGACTCTGGTGGCGTTGATGACGGTCGCGGCCTGCTCGTTCGTTGGTACTTCCGTCTTCGCGCTGAGCGGGCTGGTTCTCAATGACAACCCGCTGCCAACCGGACAGATGCTCAGAGTCATCGGCATCAGCGTGGTCTGGGACGTGGTGATCACCCCGCTGGTGCTGCCGCTGCTGATGCTGTTGTTCAAGCGGCTGCGCCCGCCGCAGATGGCGTACTGATGGCCGCCGAGTTCGTCCGGCCGGCGCCCAACCAGAAGAGCCGCCTGCGCCTGTTCGTCGTCCAGGCTCTGGTGGCCGCTTTGTTCCTGACGCTGTTCGCGCGGTTGTGGTACATCCAGGTCGAAAGTGGGCGGGCCTACCGAGCCCAGGCAGCCGAGCAGTCGGTCCGCGAGGTCGTAGTGCAGCCTCCACGAGGGCTGATCGTCGACGACATGGGCCGCCCGCTGGTGGCCAACCGGACCAGCTGGGTGGTCAGCGTCGACCGGACGCTGCTGCACCGGCTCAGCGCTTCGGCACAGAAGACCGTGCTGGCCAGGGTCGCCCACACGGTGCGGATGAGGTACGCCGCGGTCTACGCTCGGACGCTGGCCTGCGGCGAGGCGGGTTCTCGTCAGGGGACGTGCTGGAACGGCTCGCCCTTCCAGCCGGTGCCGATCGCTGAGGACGTCCCACAGACGACTGCGGTCTCCATCCTGGAACGTTCCGAGGACTTCCCGTCGGTGCTGGCCCAGTCGCAGAGCGTGCGCGCCTATCCCGCGCCCTACGGCGTGAACCTCGCCCAGGAGCTCGGGTACCTCAGCACGATCACCCAGGGCGAGCTGAACCACGCCCATAGCCAGCACGACACCTCGCTCAACGCGGCCTCGGTGGTCGGCCGCGCCGGGCTCGAGAGATGGTACGACTCCTACCTGCGCGGCCAGCCCGGTTACCAGCGGGTGGCGGTGGACTCGTTGGGTCAGGTCCTCGGGAGCAGCGGCACCGTAAAGGCCCGCCCGGGCGACACCCTGGTCACCTCGATCGACGCCAAGGTGCAAGGCGTCGTCGAGCAACAGCTGGCCCAGACCATTAAGACGGCTCGGCACACCTTCGACCCGGTCACCCACCGGAACTACGTCGCGGACAGCGGGGCGGTCGTCGTACTCGACGCCAAGAACGGGCGCGTCGTCGCCTTGGCCAGCCAACCGACGTACCACCCCTCGGTGTGGGTAGGCGGCATCACCACCAAGCAGCTGGACCGTCTCTACTCCGCCAAATCCGGGCTGCCGCTGCTCTCCCGCGCCTTCCAGGGGCAGTTCGCACCGGGTTCGACATGGAAGCCGGGGATGACCATCGGCGCCTTCAGCAACGGCTTCGGCCCGAACAGCCGCCTGGACTGCTCCTCCGGCCTGCAGGTCGGCAACCGATTGTTCAAGAACTACGAGTCCCAGTCCTACGGTCCGATCTCGTTCGCCAAGGCGCTGCAGGTCTCTTGCGACACGTTCTTCTACCGGGTGGGTCTCGCGCTCTGGCAGAGGTACGGCAGCAACCCGGCGAACATCAACGCCAGGGACCCGCTCGTCAGAGCGGCCCAGTCCTTCGGCTACGGCAAGCCGACCGGGATCGACCTCCCCGGTGAGGCCGCCGGCCGGATCGCCGACCGGCACTGGAAGTACTCCTACTGGAGGGCGATGAAGGGCTACTACTGCAGGCTCGACAAGCACAACCAAGGCAGTGCCTTCCTGCAGCTGTTCGCGCACGAGTTCTGCCTCGGCGGCTACACCTACACCGCCGGCGACGCGGTCAACTTCGCGGTCGGTCAGGGCGACACGCTGGTCACCCCGCTCCAGCTGGCCAGGGCGTACGCCGCGATCTCCAATGGCGGCACGCTGTTCGAGCCTCGGATCGGCAAGGCGATCGTCGACCCTGCCGGCAACGTGGTCAAGCGGATCGTCCCGCCGGTCCAGGCGCGCGTGAAGGGACACCGGGCCGCCTTCAAGTACGTCGACACTGCACTCCAGGGGACGCCCCAGACCGGCACGTTGGCGTGGAAGTTCATCAACTTCCCGCTCGACAAGGTGCACCTGCGCGGCAAGACCGGATCCGCGGAGGTCTACGGCAAGCAGAGCACCTCGTGGGTGGCGACGTACACCAAGGACTACGTGGTCGTGATGATGGTGACCCAGGCCGGCACCGGGTCGGGCACCTCGGGTCCGGCCGTGCGCAAGATCTGGGAGACGCTCTACGGGATCAAGGGCACCGCAGTCCACCCGGCCGACCGGGCGGTCCCCGGTCTGACGCCGCCGGTCCGGCTGCCGGTGTTCGCCAAGGACGGCTCGATCCTGCCACCGCTGCCGAACGGAACCCACCGATGACGGTCGTGCCGATCAGCCGCTCCCGGGTGCGCGCACCCGGCCTTGACTGGACGCTGATGTTCGCGACAGGTGCGATCTTGGTGATCGGCACGCTGTTGGTGTGGTCGGCGACCGCGTCCAACCACTCTCTTACCGGCAGCCATCCCACGGAGTTCCTCAAGAAACATCTGGTCAACGTGGCGATCGGGCTGGTCCTCGGGACGCTCGTGCTGGCAACCGACCACCGCTGGGTGCGGATTCTGGCCCCCTTGGTGTACGCCGCCTCCATAGCCGGCCTGGTGCTGGTCCTGGTGATGGGTACGACGATCAATGGGTCGAGGTCCTGGCTGGTGGTCGGCGGGATGTCGATCCAGCCGTCGGAGTTCGCCAAGCTGGCCGTCGTGATCGGGATGGCTCTGCTGGTCGCTGAGCGCTTCGAGGGCTCGCGCAGACGCCGGGTCGGCACCGCCGAGGTGCTGGGCATGCTGGCGATCGCCGGACTGCCCGCGGCGCTGATCCTGCTCCAGCCCGACCTCGGCACGATGCTGGTGCTCACCGCTACCGTGTTCGGCGTACTCGCTGTCTCCGGGGCCCCCCGTGCGTGGCTTGGCGCCATGGCCGCGGGGGGAGTCGCCGTCTCCGTGACCGTGGTGAGCATGCACGTGCTCAAGCCCTACCAGCTCGATCGCTTCATGGCGTTCACGAACCCCAACCTCGACCCGCGCGGGGCTGGTTACAACACCACGCAGGCGCGGATCGCGATCGGCAACGGCGGGCTCTTCGGACAGGGCCTCTTCCATGGTTCGCAGACCCGTTCGGGGTTCGTGCCCGAGCAGCACACCGACTTCATCTTCACTGTGGCCGGGGAAGAGCTCGGGCTGGTCGGCGCGGGGGTCCTGATCGCGCTGCTCGCCGTGGTGCTGTGGCGTGCCCTGTCGATATCGGCCCACTCAGGAGACATGTTCGGTCGGCTCGCTGCCGCCGGGATCGGCTGCTGGTTCGCATTCCAGGCCTTCCAGAACATCGGCATGTGCCTGGGCATCATGCCGGTCACCGGGGTGCCGCTGCCGCTGGTGTCGTACGGCGGCTCGGCGATGTTCGCCTCGCTGATTGCGATCGGGCTGCTGCAGAACATCCACCTGCGCTCGGGCCACAAGGTCGGCAACCGGAGGTCCCCCCGGTCACGGCCGCTCAGCCGGCTGGCAGCGTAAAGCTGATCGAGGACCCGCTGGCCACGTTGCTCCGGGCCACGATCTCGCCACCGTGACGCTGCACGATTCGCTTACACAGGGCCAGGCCGAGCCCGGAGCCGTCGTACCCCTTGGCCACGGTGCTGGCCCGGCGGAACGGCTCGAAGATCGCCTCCTCCTCGCCTTCGGGGATGCCGATGCCGTGGTCGGCAACGGTCACCTGGACCCAGCCCTCCTCCGCCGCCGGCTCGCTGGTCAAGGTGATCTCCGGCGCCTCCCCGGGCCGGGTGTACTTGACCGCATTGCCGACCAGGTTCGCCAACAGCTGCCGCGTCAAGGTCCCGTCCGCGCTGAGCCGGTGAGGTGCATCGAGGTTGAACGTGGCCGAGGGATACGTCGGGGCCAGCTCGCGGACGATGTCATCGACCACGACCTGCTCATGCCGGATCTCGCCGTCCCGGACGACATTGAACGCAAGCCAGTCGTCGATCTCCCTGGCCATCCGGTTGCTGGCCGCCATGCCCCGGGTCAGTGCCGTACGCGCCGTACCGGGGTCGGTGCCCAGGGCGTCGCCGGCCATCTCCAGCCAGCCCTGGACCGCGGTCAGCGGGCTCTTGAGGTCGTGTGCGGCGACTCCGGCGAAGTTTGCCAGCTCTTCGATCCGCTGCCGCTCGCTGGTGATGTTCCGGACGATCAAGACCGTGTTCGACTCGCCGTCGTGGTTGATCACGGAGGCGTCCACCAGAATCGTCTGCGCGCCGTCGGAGCCGGTGTTGCCGGGCACGTGGAAGGCCATCGACCATGGGCCGTCGCGGTCCAGGGCACAGAGGTCGGGGGGTGCGTCACCACCCTGGGGGTCGACCGGCTTGACGAGGCTTGACCAGTCGGCCGGGCCGGTCTCCAGCATCTCACGGCCCAGGATCCGGCGGGCTGCCTGGTTGTGCAGCACCAGCTTGTGGGAGCTGTCGATCAGCAGGACGCCTTCGCTCATCGATTCGAACACGACCTGTAGCAGGCCGGCCTGCTCATCGGCATACTGGCGACGCTGGGTGTCCGCTTCGCGTACATGAACGCGTTGGCTGTGCATGAACGAGAGCAGTAGGGTCACCAGCACGAACGCACCGACCAGCAGGTCGAGTACGAGCGAAGGCGGCAACAGCCAGCTGGACCCACGGAACTGATGGTGAGGGAGGGCGCCGACCGCGTACGCGGCCGTCACCACAGTCGCGGAGTACGCCGCCGCGAACCACGGGCCCAGCGTCGTACCCACCCAGACGGCGGGGATCAGCAGAGTCCAGCTCAGCTGCTGCTGCGGCCAGGTGAAGATCGCAAACACGCATGTCCCGCCGAGCACGAGCTGCAGGAACACCTCGAAAGCCCGGGTGGCCGCCACCTCGTGGCGCGGGTTGCGGTTCCACAGGGTCAACAAGCAGGCACTGCCGAAGAAGCTGAACGCCGATGCTTCAAGCACCCACCACAACAGCACCTGCCCGGGACTGCTGAGGTGGACCCCGGCGGTCGCTCCGATCGGGATCACGGCCAGCGCGGCTACGGTGCCCGCCCCGAGCAGAGCGATCAGGTCGCCCCCGGTTCGCGGACTGTCTGGGTGTGCTCTGGCGATCGCTCTGTAGGCGACGACGGCAATGAAGCCCTGGAGGACGTTGCCGACCCCGAGCCTCAGCAGGTCCAGGATCGGGCCGCCGCCGAGGATGAGGGAGATGTCGACGTACACCACCAGGGCAGCAAGCGCGGTGGCCACGGCTGCCTGCACGCGGAACCGCGGGGGCCACATCCACACCGTGCTGGCCCACACCAACATGGTCGGGCTGAGCAGCCAGATCGAGGGGATCGGGCCGGTCCGGTGCGTGGCGAGGTGGGAAGTGGCGTGGGCAATGTCCACCGCAACCGCAAACGCGACCCCGGACAGCAGGGACATCTGCCAGGGGGACCGAGCTCGAAGGTGGGCGGGACGGTAGGCAAGATCGGGGGTGCCGGGCACGCACTCCTCCTTCGCCTGTATGCAGCCAGGTTCAGCCAAGTCGTACCCTGGATCAAGAGCAAACACGCCGCATTCAAGGGGAAATGATGTTTAGCGACACATTGGCGACCAATTGCGAGACGGTATTCCACCGTTTGGAGCCGTTGCTACCCACTATTTCTAAGCCAATTCAGTATGTAGGTGGCGAACTCAACTCAACTAGCAAGAAATGGGAAGAAACAGACATTCGGTGGGTACTGATGTACCCCGACGCCTATGAGGTCGGGCTGCCCAACCAGGGCGTGGCCATCCTCTACGAGGTCCTCAACGAGGCCGACCGGGTGCTCGCCGAGCGGACCTATGCGGTCTGGCCCGATATGGAGGCGGTGATGCGCGAACATGCGATCCCGCAGTTCAGCGTCGACAGCCATCGACCGGTGCGCGCTTTCGACATTCTCGGGATCTCCTTCGCCACCGAGCTCGGGTATACGAACATGCTCAATGCGCTCGACCTTGCCGGCATCCCGCTGCATTCTCGCGACCGGGGAGAGGACGATCCGATCGTGCTCGCGGGCGGGCACGCCGCCTTCAACCCCGAGCCCATCGCCGACTTTGTCGACGCGGCGGTGCTCGGCGACGGCGAGGAGGTCGTGCTCGCGATCACCGAAGTGATCCGCGAGTGGAAAGCACAGGGACGGCCTGCGGATGAGATGGACACACCGCGCCGAGAGCTCCTTCGGCGGTTGGCCGTCAGCGGCGGCGTCTACGTACCGGCCTTCTACGCAGTGGAGTACGCCGATGACGGTGCCCTTGCCTCAGTGACGCCGACCGTGCCCGGCGTACCAGCACGGGTGCGCAAGCACACGTTGATGGACCTCGACGCCTGGCCCTACCCACGCAAGCCGCTGGTGCCGCTGGCTGAGACCGTCCACGAGCGCTACTCGGTGGAGATCTTCCGTGGTTGCACGCGCGGCTGCCGGTTCTGCCAGGCCGGGATGATCACCCGGCCGGTGCGCGAACGGTCCCTGCAGACGGTCGGCGCGATGGTCGAGAACGGCATCCGCACGTCCGGCTTCGAGGAGGTCGGGCTGCTTTCGCTGTCTAGCGCCGACCATTCCGAGATCGGCGAGATCGCCACGGCGTTGGCCGACCGGTACGACGGCACGAACGTCTCGCTGAGCCTGCCCAGCACCAGGGTCGACGCCTTCAACGTCACCTTGGCCAACGAGCTCTCCCGTAACGGCAGGCGTTCGGGCTTGACGTTCGCCCCGGAGGGCGGATCCGAACGGATGCGCCGGGTGATCAACAAGATGGTCACGGCAGAGGACCTGATCCGCACGGTTGCCACGGCGTACTCCCACGGCTGGCGGCAGGTCAAGCTCTACTTCATGTGCGGCCTGCCCACCGAGACCGACGAGGACGTGCTGGAGATCGCTGAGCTTGCCAAACAGGTGGTCGCCAAGGGCCGCGACGTCTCCGGACGCAATGACATCCGTTGTACGGTCTCGATCGGCGGCTTCGTCCCGAAACCACACACGCCCTTCCAGTGGGCAGCTCAGCTGGACCACCAGACCACCGACGACCGGCTGCGCAAGCTGCGCGAGGCGGTGCGTTCCGACAAGCGCTTCGGTAGGGCGATCGGCTTCCGTTACCACGACGGCAGGCCCGGCAT
>JALZBH010000219.1 GCA_030947625.1 Actinomycetota bacterium | reverse complement strand
GTATGTGGGAGCGATCGAGACGAGTCTGGGACGACGGGGGCAGGAGACAACGCATGGCAACTGACTACGACGCACCTCGCAAGACCGAGGAAGAACAGAACGAGGACAGCCTCGAAGAGCTCAAGGCCCGCCGTCACGACAAGACCTCCGGCAAGGTGGACGAGGACGAGGCTGAAGCTGCCGAGTCCTTCGAGCTGCCCGGTGCCGATCTTTCACACGAAGAGCTGGCCGTCGAGGTCAAGCCTCGCCAAGAGGACGAGTTCACCTGCATGAGCTGCTTCCTGGTGCATCACCGTAGCCAGCTCGCCGACGCGAAGAAGCTCATCTGTCGCGACTGCATCTGAGCGCCCGAGAACGCGGGGGTCAGGCGTCCTGGTTGTCGGCGCCCAGTCCGGGTGGCAGGTGACCGGTCGACTTGGCGTAGTAGTTCGCGGCGCGGCGCTGGGCGAACATCCGGGCCAGCGCAACGAGCGTGCCACTGACGGCGGCCCACATGACGGCTTCCCGCACGTCGACGTCGGGGTCGGCCGGGTTTTCGGGGGGATTCTTGCCGGTCGCGGCCTTCCACGAGCTGTTCAATGTCTTCTTGGCCACCGCCGCGCCGAGCAGCGCCGAGACCAGTGAGAAGACCGCCCAGGGCTTGGAGCTGCTCTGCTTCTCGCCTGACTTGTCCTTGTCCTTCGTCATCGCATGCCTCCGGTTCGAGGGTCGTCCGTCCGCCCAGCCTAACCGTGCGAACGGGCGGACTTCGACAGTGCGGCCACCAGGGAACCGGGTCGGCGGCTCGAGAGCAGCCAGTACGGCGTCGGGTCCGCCGGGTCGAGGATCTCCACCTTGACCGAGCTCTTCACGTAGGGCCGGACCAGCAGAAAGGCGCGGGCATCGGCGTCCGCTCCGTGCACCCGCCGAGTCTCCTCCGCGTCGAGTGGGGAGACGTCCCCGAGCAGCGCCAGCGGGATGTGCGCGGTACCGGCAAGCAGGGTGTCCTCGCGGACCTCGATGCGAGCGGACCCGATCAGCCAGAACATCCCGTACGTCGCCGCGACCAGCACTGCAGTAGCCGTCCAGGCAACCCACGCCGGCAGTGCGACGATGAAGGCGAGCCAGATCGTGGCGAGAAACATCGTCGCCTGCACCCACCAGCGCAGCGGGACGTGCAGACGCTCGGCGTACGACGTCGACATGCTCCTCCTTACCGTCCCAGCCTGACAGCCGGCGACGCCGTGCGCACGGGTAGGGTCGCCGATCATGGTGGAGATCGCGATCCGGCGACTGGACCCGGGCCTGCCGATCCCGTCGTACGTCCATGAGGGCGACGCCGGAGCCGATCTGTACGCCAGCCACGACCTCACCCTCGCTCCGGGAGAGCGGACGATGGCCGGCACCGGCATTGCGATCGCGTTGCCGCCGGGGTACGTCGCCCTGGTCCATCCCCGCTCCGGGCTCGCGTCCCGCCACGGACTGTCGATCGTGAACGCGCCGGGGACCGTCGATGCCGGCTACCGCGGCGAGATCTCGGTCTGCTTGGTCAACCTCGGGAGCGAGCCGGTCAAGCTGAGCAGGGGTGACCGGATCGCGCAGCTGGTCATCCAGCGCTTCGAGACCGCGGCCTTCGTCGAGGTCGACGCATTGTCGGAGTCGGCCCGGGGTTCGGGGGGCTACGGTTCTACGGGAGGTTTCGCATCGTGAGGTTCCGTCGCCGCGAAGACGAGAGCACCGGGGACCCGGCCGACGACCCGGCCGACAACCCGGCCGACAACGGGGCCGATGAGCAGGCGCCGGGCGATGTCCGGGCCGCCGGTCCCTATGACCTGGCTGACCTGGCTGACCTGGCCGATGCAGGTCCCGACTACGACCGCATCGACCTCGGCGGTCTCCTGGTGGTGCCGTTTGAGGGTTCGGAGCTCCAGCTTCAAGTCGACGAGCAGAGCGGCACCGTGCTGGCGGCGTTGATGGTCGGTCCGACCGGCGCCGTCGAGCTCGCTGCGTTCGCCGCCGCCCGCTCCGGCGACCTGTGGACCGACGTCCGCCGAGAGATCGCGGCCGACGTAACCCAGCGAGGAGGGACGGCCACCGAGCAGCAGGGACCGTTCGGCCCCGAGCTGGCCTGTCTGGTGCCGGTGGTGCTTCCCGACGGTCAGCAGCTGACCCAGCCCTCCCGGGTCGTCGGAGTCGAGGGACCCCGGTGGCTGCTGCGGGCGACGCTGCTGGGCGAGCCGGCCGTGGAGCCCGAGCAGGCGGCCGTCTTCGAGGACGCGATTCGCTCGGTCGTCGTACGCCGTGGCAACGAGGCAATGGCACCCGGGGAGCCGCTCCCCTTGAAGCTGCCCCCGGACGCGCAAAGGGTCGGGTGAGCTTCGAGCGACGGTTAGGCTGGGCGCATGGGTGAGCACAACAAGAGCCGGCTGCGAAACACGATCAGCCGGTGGGCCAACGCAGAGCACGACCAGGCACGCGACCTGCGTCGCGACACCCGCAGGGCCGGCTGCACCCCCGTGGACAACGCTCCCGACCGCGAGCTCGTCGTCGTCCAGGGCACGCTACGCACGGTGACGCTGCGCCCACTCGGCGGAGTGCCCGCCCTCGAGGCCGAGCTGTACGACGGCTCGGGAACACTGACGATCCTCTGGCTGGGCCGTCGCCAGATCGCCGGGATTCACCCCGGCCGGAGCATCAAGGTAGAAGGCCGGATCGGTGCCCACCGTGACTGCCGAGTGATGTACAACCCGCGTTACGAGCTCAAGCTCTGACCGGCGGGAGCGACCCGACCGCCGGCGGGCATTCCGAGGCGGAGGCGCATCGCACGGTCGAGGCCGTCGTACGTCAGCAGCTCTCGCGGGCCCTCGGCGGGGTCCGCGGGATGTTGGAGGCGGCCGTCCCCACCGCGACGTTCACCGTCGTCTTCTTGACCACCCGTGACCTCAGGCTCGCCATCGGCGTCAGCCTCGCCTGCGCAGTCCTCCTGCTCGCCTTGCGGCTGGTCCAGCGCTCGAGCCCCCAGTTCGTGGTGAACAGCCTGGTGGGGATCGGGATCGGCGCGTTCTTCGCCTATCGGTCGGCCAGGGGAGGGGCCGGATCGAGCGACCAGGCGCTGGCCTACTTCCTCCCCGGCATCCTGGTCAACCTGGCCTATCTCGTCGGCCTCGGCGCGTCGATCCTGGTGAACTGGCCGTTGGTCGGCTTCATCG
>JALZBH010000100.1 GCA_030947625.1 Actinomycetota bacterium | reverse complement strand
ACCCCAGCCCGGTCGGTGGCGAGGCCCTCTCCGGGGAGCTCACCAGACGGCTGCGCGAGCATTTTGCGGGCCCGGACACCGAGCTCGCGGAGCTGATCGGCCGAGCTCCGCAGTGGTGAGGTGGGCTAGCCTCAGCGGGTGACTTCGCTGCCCCAGATCCCCTTCAACCTGCCCACGCGGGTGGCCACCGAGCTGTCCTACGTGGCCCAGGCATTCGAGTCCGGACACACCTCCGCTTCGGGGGAGTTCGCGCAGCGAGCGGCCGGGATCATCGCCGACGACACCGGCGCCGCCGAGGTCCTGATGACCACCTCTTGCACCAGTGCCCTCGAGCTGTCCGGGATGCTGATGGACTTCCAGCCCGGCGAGACCGTGATCGTGCCGTCGTTCACCTTCTCGGCGTCGGCGCTGGCGTTCGCGCGTGAGGGCGCCAGGCTGATCTTCTGCGACATCGAGCCGGAGACCCTGGGTCTGGACCCGAGCCACGTGGCCGAGCTGCTCGACGACAGCGTGCGGGCCGTCGTACCCGTCCACTACGCCGGCATTGGTGCCCGCATGGAGGCCCTGGACGAGGTACTCGCCCACCGGCCCGACGTCGCCGTGATCGAGGACAACGCCCATGGGCTGTTCGGCACCCTCAACGGCCGCCCGCTGGGAGGTCTGGGAGCGCTGGCCACGCAGAGCTTTCATGAGACCAAGAACTTCTCCTGCGGCGAAGGCGGCGCCCTGGTCATCAACGACGAGTCGTACGTCGACCGCGCGCGGGTGCTCTACGACAAGGGCACCAACCGGCGGGCGTTCTTCCTCGGTCAGGTTGACAAGTACTCCTGGCGCGACAACGGCTCCTCGTTCGGGCTCAGCGACCTGCTCGCCGCGGGTCTGACGGCTCAGCTCGAGGAGCGAAAGGCCATTCAGGGACGGCGCCAGGAGATCTTCGAGCAGTACGCCGCCCTGCTCGGTCCGGCCGCCGGCGAGCTCGGCTTCACGATCCCGGTCGTGCCCGCCGGGCGAGAGCCGGCCTGGCACATGTTCTACCTGCTGCTGCCCAACAGCCCGACCCGTGACCGGCTGCTTGCCGAGCTGAGGGACAACGGCATCCAGGCCACCTTCCACTACGTGCCGCTGCACTCCTCCAAGGGCGGCCATCGTTTCGCTGCCCGCGAGACCGACTGCCCGGTGAGCACTGACGTCAGCGGCCGGTTGATCCGGCTGCCGTTCCACAACCACCTCTCCGATGGAGACGTCGAGCGGGTAGCCGACACCGTCCTCGAGGTGCTGCGGTGAGCCGAGCCGACACCGAGGCGGCGTTGCCGCAGCGCGGCTCCCAGTCGATCGACCAGCCCCGCTACTGGTGGTTCGTGGCCCGCGAAGAGCTGCTGCGGCAGGCCCTCCGCGGGTTCCTGGGCTCGCCGGAGCGACTGCTCGACGTGGGCAGCGCCGACGGGCCGAGCGTCGGCTGGCTGCGCGGTGACCACCAGCACGTCACCATCGACATCGACACCCGCGGGCTGCGCCGGGGCGAGGGGGTCTGCGCTTCGGCCGATGCGATGCCGTTCCCCTCGGCCAGCTTCGACGTGGTCACCGCATTCGACGTCGTCGAGCACTGCCCTTCCGAGGCTGCCGCGCTGAGCGAGGTCGCCCGGGTGCTGCGGCCGGGCGGCCGCTTCCTGTGCTCGGTCCCGGCGTACCAGTGGACCTGGTCCGACCACGACGTCCGGGCCGGCCACTACCGTCGCTACACCCGGCGGCGGATCACCGATGCGGTCGAGCGGTCCGGCCTAGACGTTCAGCGGGCGACGTACGGCTTCACCTCGGTGTTCCCGTTCTTCCTCGCCGAGCGCGGCCTGCGTCGGGTCCGTCGGATCCGCGGCAGCCGGCAGGAGGAGCCCGGCGACGCGGCCTCGATCCAGCCGCTGCCCGACCGGGTCTCGCGTGCGCTCCTCGGACTGACCCACGTCGAGGCGCAGATCCTGGCCCGGCACGGCCTGCCGTTCGGGTCGTCAGTGTTCGTCGCGGCGCTCAAGCCCGGCGGTCGCTGAGCAGCCGATCAGGCCGTCTCCCGGCCGGCCAACCGCGCGCAGACCAGCAGTACGCCGAACGCTGCCGCCTCGATCACCACGAACACCAGCACAGTCCCGGCGAGCGGGCTGGGTCCGGGGATCGCGGCGACCAGTCCGCCGAGCACGATCGCGGACAGCCACGCCAAGACGCCCAGCTTCGGTCTGTCGCGCGCCATCAGCACGGAGGTCAGCACAAGGTTCCCCATCGACAGCACGGCCCCAGCGGCCACCAGCCCGGTGAGCGTGCCCGACAGCGAGGTGCCGCTGCCGAAGACCAGCCGGACGACGACCGGGCCCAACCAGCCGGCGACGAGCCAACCCAGAGCAGCCAGCGCGACGGTGGCGACCGTCGTACCCACCTCCAACCGGCGTACCGACGTGTGCGCACCGGAGACGAACAGCCGGGTCATCCGGGCGGTGACCGCCGGCATCACGCCTAGAGCGAGCAGGTACGGCGCTCGGCACAGCGCCAGCGTGACGAACAAAGCGGTCACCTCGGTCGGGCTTCCCCCGAGCAGGGCGAGCAGCACCGGCGCGCCGACGAGCACGGACTGGCTCAGCAGCTGGGCGCTGGAGACGCTGACCAGAAAGGTCACCGGCGAGCTGGTCGGAGTCCGCTGCACGCCGCGGGAGAACAGCAGCGAGCGCGGCCAGAGTGTCCCCGACAGAAACCCGGCCACGATGGCCAGCCCGTAGTAACCCGGCGACCGGATCCCGGCCGTGGCGAGCGCGATCGCAGCAACCAGCCGGATGGCGTTCTCCAAGCTCAGTGACCATCCCAGCGCGCCGAACCGGCCACGTGCGGTCAACGAGCCGCGGACCAGACCGACGAACACCGAGCCTAGGCAGACCAGGCCGACCAGTACGGCGAACGTGTCGGCACCATGGAAGAGCTGGTCGGTCAGCAGGGCGGCGACCCCGCCCGCTGCGGCGGCTGCGACCGAGGTGACCGCCAGCACCCGAAGCAGCCCGGCGCGGACCTGGCCCTCGCCTCCGTACGCCGTGACCGAGCGCGTGATCCAGTGCTGGATGGGGAAGGTCAACGACGCCGAGGAGAAGCTCCACAGCGTCCACAGCACCGACACCGGAGCCGCGGCCACCGCCCCCAGCGTGCGGGTGACCAGCGCAAAGAAGACGTAGGCGAGGAACCCGGTTACTGCCGAGTGCATCGAGAGGGCTACCGCGTTGCGGTGCCGCGACCGTATGCCGGTGCGGGCGACCGAGGAGTCCGCGGAGTCGGTCACCGGAACCGCTGCACCCACTGGGGCGCGATCACGAACGCCTCTGCCCGCAGAGCTGCCGTACCCACCCGCGGCAGGTCGCCCGGGCTGCGGAAGCACAGGAACCGCGGCTTCCACTCGGGTTGGTACTTCGCGTTCGCCCGGTAGAGCGACTCGATCTGCCAGAACCGCGACAGGCCCAGCAGCACCGACCGCCACACCCGCAGCGCCGGCCCGGCGCCGAGCCGCTCCCCGCGGGCGAACACGCTGCGGAACACCGCGAAGTTGAGCGAGAACCGGCGTACGCCGAGACCGGGAGAGGCTTCCCACAATGCCGCGACCATGTGCTCCACGATTCCGTTCTCGGTTGCGCGGTCGCGCCGCATCAGGTCCAGCGACAGCCCCTCGCGGCCCCACGGGACCAGGTTCAGCAGGCCACGCAGCTCACCCTTGTCGTCACGCGCCAGTACGACGACCGAGTCGCCGTCAACCGGGTCCACGACCCGGCCCAGGGCCATCGAGAAGCCCCGCTCGACGGGCCCGTCACGCCACTCCTCGGCCTTGCGCCGGACCAGTGCCCGGGTTGCGTCGTCGAGATCGCGGACCCGATGGCACTCCACCACCAGTCCGGCACGTCGGCAGCGCGCGACCGCCTGACGCACGGCACGCATGCTGCGCCCCTTGAGGCAGAACTCGGCGACCTCGACGATGGCCTCGTCGCCGAGCTCGAGCGCGTCGAGACCGGACCGGTGGAAGACCGTCGCACCGAGCTCGCTCACTCCCAGCGCGGCCGGAACCCAGCCGAAGTCGCGCGCTTCGCCCAGCCACTCCTCGACGGCTCCCGGCCAGGCCTCGGGATCGCCGATCGGGTCGCCGGCGGCCAGGGTGACCGTACCTACTACCCGGTAGGTGATCGCCGCCTTGCCGGACTTCGAGAAGATGACCGAGCGGTCGTGACGCAAGGCGAAGTACGACAGCGAGTCGACATGTCCCCACGTGGCGAGCATGTCGCGCAGGGCTTGGTCCTCGGTGGTCGAAAGCGGGTGTGGACCGTCGGCCGGCATCATCGCGGTCATCAGCAGCGGTACCAGGATGGAGGCTCCCAGGACCACGAGCGCGACCGCCGCTCGGTTGCTGGAGTTGGGGCTGGTGAAGTGCACCGGACCGGTGATGCCGACCAGCCCGACGAAGGCAAACCGGATCCTGTCCCAAGTCGTCGTACCCGCTGCCTGGCCGTCCGCGTCCAGAGCCAGCCACAGCCAGCCCAACAGTGTTGCCACCAGTGGACCGACGACGAGAACCCCGACAAGCCGCCCCACCGACCGCGGGTCCGGCCGGGCGGTGAAGTTGCGCCGCGCACTGATCAACAGCACGAGTGTGACGATCGACAGCACCGCCTCCTCGACATCGAGCCCCTTCACCAGATGCAGCAGCACGGTGGCGGCGGTGAGAAGCGTCGCCACCAACCAGGCCCGGAACTTGCCGCGGCGAAGGGCCCGGGAGAGCACCACCAGCATGACTCCGACGGCGAGGGACCCGGTGGTCGCAGCCGCTGGGAAGAAGTCGGGCAGCACGTCGGTGACCAGATGCACCCGGTCGGCGAACTCAGGGAGCAGTGCACTGCCGATCGTCACCAGGCCGACAGCGGCAGCGATGCGGCCGATCCATGGCGGCGTTTGCAGGGCACTCCACACGGACAATCACCCTGTCACACGCCCCAAGCCGTCGATGGCTACCCTCGCCGTGATGACCCTGCACACGAAGGCGTTCCGGAAGTGGAGCTGATCTCGCTCGGCGGGGCCACCCACGACCGGCTTTCGGCTCGACGGCACGACCAGCAGTGGCTGGCCGATGCCTGGGCCGACCCGTCGAGCCGCGTACTGGTGCTGGCCGGCAGCAGGTTGCCGGTGCGCGAGCAGGAGCTGACGTGGGTCCCGCCCGACGAGGCTCCGGAGGGCCTGCGGGTGCTGCTCGGGAAAGCCGGTGAAGTGGTGTCGTTCGCCGTGCTGACCGGCGAGGACGACGCAGGCGGCGAGAGCTGGGCGTCGCTGCGGTCGGTGGTGGCGATGTTGTCCCCGGACCAGGCGTCGGCGGCGGTGCACGCTGTTGGCCTGGCGGAGTGGCACCGGGCGACGCGGCACTGTCCCCGCTGCGGGACCGCCCTCGAGCCACGAGGCGCTGGGCACGTGCTCGGCTGTAGCTCATGCGGAGCCCAGCAGTTCCCGCGCAGCGACCCGGCCGTGATCATGGCCGTGGTGGACGCCCAAGAGCGGATCCTGCTCGGCCGGCAGCGGGTCTGGCCCACGGGCCGCTGGTCGACGCTGGCCGGTTTCGTGGAGCCTGGCGAGTCACTCGAGCAGGCCGTCCGTCGCGAGGTCGCCGAGGAGGTCGGCGTACACGTCGGGCGGGTGGAGTACTTCGGCTCCCAGCCCTGGCCGCTCCCCGCCTCGTTGATGGTCGGATTCATCGCCCACGCGGAGACCACCGAGGTCGAGGTCGACGGCGACGAGATCGAGGAGGCCGCGTGGTACTCGCGCTCGGAGCTGCTCGAGGCCGCCCGCATCGGCACGGTGTCGATGCCGGCAAGTGTCTCGATCTCGCGCGCGCTGATCGAGCACTGGTACGGCGAACCGCTGCCCGGCGAGTGGAGCTGACCCCGTGCGCAGACGATCCCAACGGCTCAGGGCGTGGCGAGCATCTTCTTGACCTCTGAGACCGAGGGGTTGGTCTGCGAATCGCCGTCGGCGTACACCAGCGTCGGCACGCTCCGGTTCCCGTGGTTGAGGCTCATCACGATTTCGGCACCACCAGGATCCTGGTCGATGTCGACGACTTCGTACTCGATGCCCTCGTGGTCAAGCTCGCGGCGCAACCGGTGGCAGAAGCCGCACCAGCCCGTGGTGTACATGGTCAGCTGGGGCATCGGCTTGTCACTCCTCGCGTCTAGGCTCGTCATTGCGCGACAACTCCCGTGCCAACACCTCGAGACCGGAGAACCTTCCCAGTGGACCCCGTGGACCCGGAGGACCTGCTCGAGGCACTCGACCCCGAGCAGCGGGCGGTGGCCGAGGCGCTGCGCGGACCGGTGCGGGTGCTCGCTGGTGCGGGAACCGGGAAGACCCGGGCGATCACGCACCGGATCGGCTATGGGGTTGCGACTGGCGTCTACAACCCGGCCGAGGTGCTGGCGGTCACCTTCACCACCAGAGCTGCCGGAGAGATGCGGGGGCGGTTGCGCTCCCTGGGCGCTGCCGGCGTCCAGGCTCGGACCTTCCACTCCGCGGCACTACGGCAGGTCCGGTACTTCTGGTCCAAGGTGTACGGCGGTGAGCCGCCCGTGCTCACCGAGTCGAAGATCCCCATCGTCGCCGCAGCAGCGAGAAGCAACCGGCTCGAGGTCGACCGGCCCCGGCTGCGTGACCTCGCCTCGGAGATCGAGTGGGCCAAGGTCAGCAACGTCCGCCCCGACGACTACGAGCGCCTCGGGACTGCTGCGAGCCGGGAGGTCGCCGGACTCGACGCTGCGAGCGTGGCCCATGTGTTCGGCTCCTACGAGGAGCTCAAGCGGGAACAGGGCCGGATGGACATGGAGGACGTGCTGCTCTGCGCTGCGGCTTTGCTCAGCGAGGACGACCGGGTCGCGGCCCACGTCCGCCGACAGTACAAGTGGTTCGTGGTCGACGAGTTCCAAGACGTGAGCCCGATCCAGCAGGCGTTGCTCGAGCTGTGGCTGGGCGGTCGCGACGAGATCTGCGTCGTGGGTGACCCGGCCCAGACGATCTACTCCTTCGCGGGAGCGCGCTCGGCGTACCTCACCGAGTTCTCCGGCCGCCACCCCGGGGCCACCAATATCGAGCTGGTCCGCAACTACCGCTCCACCCCACAGGTGATCGGCGTCGCCAACGCGCTGCTCCAGGACAGCGCCACGCGCGGCGTCCGGCTGCGCTCGCAGCAGGAGGGTGGACCCGAGGTCCGGTGGCACGAGCTCCCAGACGAGGTCGCCGAGGCGGAGCTGGTCGCCGCGGAGGTCAAGCGGCTGCATCGCTCGGGAGTCCCGCTACGCGAGATCGCCGTACTGTTCCGGATCAACGCCCAGTCCGAGAGCTTCGAGCAGGCGCTGGCCTCGCTCGACATCCCCTACATCGTGCGCGGGGCGGCAAGGTACTTCGACCGGGCCGAGGTCCGCCAGGCGCAAGCGCTGCTGCGCGGCAGTGTCCGCGGCGGGGAGTCGGCAGACCAGACTTTGGTCGAGCAGGTGCACGGCGTACTGGCCGGCCTGGGCTGGTCGTCGGAGGCTCCAGCTGCACGGGGCCAGGCCCGGGACCGCTGGGAGTCGCTGCAGGCACTGGTGTCCCTGGCCCAGGACTACGCGTCTGCGGCTGCCGAGCCGACCCTGCAAGGTTTTGTTGCCGAGCTGGACCGGCGTGCGCACGAGCAGCACGCACCCGTCGCCGAGGGCGTCACGCTGGCGACCCTGCATGCGGCCAAAGGCCTGGAGTGGGATGCGGTGTTCGTCTGCGGGCTGCAGGAGGGCACGATGCCGATCACCCACGCCGACACTGCGGCAGGCATCGAGGAGGAGCGCCGACTGCTGTACGTCGGGGTGACCCGCGCCCGCAGGCATCTCTCGATGAGCTGGGCGCTGGCTCGCAACCCTGGGGGGCAGGCCCGCCGCAGACCCTCGCGGTTCCTGACCGGGTTGCGGCCCGAGTCGGCCACCGACCGGGCCATCGCCGCAAGGCCGGCGCGCTCGGCGCGACCAAAGAAGGCCTCGGTCTGCAAGCGCTGCCGCAAGCCGTTGGCCAGCTCCCACGAACGCAACCGCGGCTACTGCGCCGACTGTCCGGTGCCCTATGACATGGAGCTGTTCGAGGCTCTCAAGGGGTGGCGCAGGGAGCGGGCGAGCACCGAGAGCGTCCCGGCCTACGTCGTGTTCTCCGACGCCACCTTGGAAGCAATCGCCGAGGTCCGACCGGATGACCGTGCGGCCCTCTTGCGGATCAACGGGATCGGGTCGGCCAAGCTGGAGAAGTACGCCGACGACGTGCTCGACATCCTCGCCAACGAAACCGCGCAATAACTCGCTTGCAGAGGGGTTCGGCGACGGCGTACCTTGTCCTGACCGTCCCACCGCGCATCACGGCACTGACAACGCCGGCGCCCGAGCCCTCGAGGAGGTGCCCGATGAGCAACAACACCCGGCTTGCCCCCAACCCGGCAGTCTCTGCCGTCGCGCCCATCCTCTGCGCTTTTGGCATCGCCGGCACCGGCGTCAGCTCCCCCAAGGGAGCCGACTTCGGGCCGGCCCCGATGCGCGGTCGCCACATGGATGTGTACGTCACGGCCGCCACCCAGGCCACGGGTCCCTGCACCTGGAGTCCACCGATCACATGAGTCCAAGCTCGTTGACCG
>JALZBH010000099.1 GCA_030947625.1 Actinomycetota bacterium | reverse complement strand
GCTCGATGCCGGGGGTGTGCCAACACACGCGAGACTCGTTGAAGAAGGCGGTCACCGAAGCAGTGGCTGCCGGCATCGGCGGAGTGATGCTTTTCGGGATCCCCTCGGAGAAGGACGCGGCCGGCTCCGGCGCGGTCGACTCCCACGGCATCCTCAACCTCGCCATCACCGATGTGGTCGCCGAGGTAGGCGAACAGCTCACGGTGATGTCGGACCTGTGCCTTGACGAGTTCACTGACCACGGCCACTGCGGGCTGCTCGACGCCAACGGGCGCGTAGACAACGACCGGACGCTCGAGGTGTACGCCGAGATGGCGCTTGCCCAGGCCGCGGCCGGGGTCGACATCGTCGGCCCCAGCGGCATGATGGACGGCCAGGTCGGCGCGATCCGGGGCTCGCTCGACAGCGCAGAGCACGCGGACGTGGGCATCCTGGCCTACTCGGCGAAGTACGCCTCGTCGTTCTACGGCCCGTTCCGAGAGGCGGTCGACTCCTCCCTGCGAGGCGACCGGCGTACCTACCAGCAGGACCCGGCGAACCTCCTCGAGGGTGTGCGGGAGGCTCGTCTCGACGTGGCCGAGGGCGCGGATCTGGTGATGGTCAAGCCGGCGATGGGGTTCCTCGACGTGGTTCGTGCGGTGCGGGCGGCCGTGGAGGTGCCCGTGGCGGCGTACAACGTGTCGGGGGAGTACGCCATGGTCGAGGCTGCTGCCGCCCGGGGATGGATCGACCGTGAGGCCGCCATCCTCGAGACGCTCACCTCGATCCGCCGCGCGGGCGCCGACGTGATCCTCACCTACTGGGCCATGGACGCCGCCCCCCTGCTCTAGCCCCGACCCGGCGCTTACGTGCGTGTTTCCAACGTCGACCCGGCGCTTACGTGCACATCTGGAACGTCGACCCGGCGCTAACGCGCGGGCTGGGGTCAATGGAGACCGGGCGGCAGGCCAAGCCAGGTGAGTACGGCGGTCAGAGTGTCCGGGATCACGGTGGCTGCTTGGGTCTTGGTCTTTCCCTGCACCTTCTTTGCGCAGGCGTCGACGACCGTGGTCGATGCCGTGAACCCGTCCTTGGCGAACTGCGCACTGCAGAACGCCGCCGCCTCGCTCAGTGTGGACAGGGTGTCTGCGGCCGGCTTGACCGCCTTCTTCACCGGCGCGGGGGCCTTGGTGGTCGCGCCGGAGATCGGGTTGCTGGCACCGTTGGACGGCGGGCCGGAACTCGGCGGCCTGCCCCCCGTGCTGGTTCCGCTGCCGGTCACCGGGCCGGAGCCCGGCCCGGGGGAGAACACGGTGCCGCCCGAGCCGCCAGAGAGGTGGACGGCTTTGGCCTGCTGGCGCAGCTTGGCGGCGTGGTAGCGGTTCTGGATCGTCGAGGAGTAGCTGGGGGAGAACAGGCCACCGCTGTACGTGCCCGACGGTACGGCGGTGTAGTTGCCCTGGCTGTACGCCTCCATGATCCGTAGCACGAGGTCGACGTAGGACCTGCTGTGGTTGTAGCGATAGACCGCAGCCTCCTGGCCCTGGCGGGTGCCGAGGTTGCCACTGCCCGAGCACAGGTAGACCGCCGTGGCGAGCGAGGCGTCGTTGATGTCCTGGGGGTTGCGCTTGCCGTCACCGTTTGCGTCGACCTGGACGACCTGCCAGGTGGACGGGATGAACTGCATCGGCCCCACCGCGCGGTCCCAGACGGGGTCCTTGTCGAGCTGACCCCCGTCGGTGTCCGGCACCGCCTGGGTTCCGTTCTTCCCGTCGAGCACGGGGCCATAGATCCCTGGCGTGGAGACCCCCTTGGAGGTCAGCGTGTTGCCGCCGTACCGGCCGTGGTCGGACTCGACGCGGCCGATCGCCGCGATGAGCTCCCACGGGATGTTGCAGGACTTGTCGGCCGAGTCGATGATCTGCCCGGCCCGCTGGTACGCCGAGAGCGCCACGGCTGGGATACCACTGGTCGCCGCGTCGGCGATGACGGAGCTCGCAGCGCCGTCCGGGACGGCGGGAGCAATCGCACCCGGGATCGGCACGTTGGCCGGGGCCTGGATCGCCTTGCTCGGCACCGACCCGCCACCGGGCAGATGATGTCCGGTCTTGGAGGTGGCGTCGGCGGTCGAGCCGAAGCTGACCAGGCTCGCTGTCCACGCGCCCGAGAGCAGAGCCAGCGGGACCAGGGTCAAGCCCTTGGTCCTGCGCGACAGCTGTCTCCCGGCCGGCTTGCTGGACATGTACTTGCTTCTTCCCTGGTTCCGGCTCGGTTCCCTCAACGCCGAGCGCCACCTGTGAGAACGATGATGCCCCATTCGGGTCACGTCGCAAACGCCGGTGTGAGGCAGATCATCCCTCGCGTACATCCGTTGAGCCCAACGCCCATCCTAGGGCGACGTCGATGAGCTGGGCCGCCATTTGGCTTTTCCACCCCAGGACGGCGCAGCCGCGGCGCAGACGTCGGGGCGGTTCGCCCCCGGGTTTGCCGGTCAGGGAGAATGCGGGAGTGCTCCCCCTCGACCCCCCCGCGAGCCGCATGACCGCGGCCTCGGAAGCCTGGTTCGCCCGGGCCCGTGCGGTCACTCCCGGCGGTGTGAACTCCCCGGTCCGGGCGTTCACCGCAGTCGGCGGGACACCCCGGTTCATGGAGGCGGGCAAGGGCGCCTGGCTTAGCGACGTCGACGGGAACGAGTACGTCGACCTGGTCTGCTCATGGGGTCCGCTCCTGCTCGGCCACGCCCATCCCGAGGTCCTGGCGGCGGTCGGCGAGGCGGTCTCGCGCGGAACGTCGTACGGCACGCCGACGCGGCCCGAGGTAGAGCTGGCCGAGGAGATCGTGGCTCGGACGCCGGTAGAGCGCGTCCGGCTGGTCTCTTCTGGCACCGAGGCGACCATGTCCGCGATCCGGCTGGCCCGCGGATTCACCGGCCGCGAGCTCGTGGTGAAGTTCGCCGGCTGCTACCACGGCCACGTGGACGCGCTGCTCGCCGCCGCCGGTTCCGGCCTGGTCACCTTCGGCTCTCCGGGTACGCCGGGGGTGCCGGCCGCCTCGACGGCCGCAACGCTCGTACTGCCCTACAACGACCCGGAGGCGGTTGCCGCTGTCTTCGCCGAGCACGGTGACCGGATCGCCTGTGTGATCACCGAGGCCTCGCCCGGCAACATGGGTGTCGTCCCTCCCGAGCGGGGGTTCAACGAGCTCCTCTCGACGACCTGCAGCCGTCATGGCGCGTTGTTCGTCTCCGACGAGGTGATGACCGGCTTCCGGGTCTCGCGCAGCGGCCAGTGGGGGCTGGACGGTGCTGTCGAGGGCTGGCGGCCGGACCTGATGACGTTCGGCAAGGTGATGGGCGGCGGCTTCCCAGCCGCGGCCTTCGGCGGCCGAGCCGACGTAATGGCGATTCTGTCGCCGGACGGGCCGGTCTACCAGGCCGGCACGCTCTCGGGGAACCCGGTCGCGACCACGGCCGGACTGACCACCCTGAGGCTGGCCACCGACGACGTGTACGCGCAGATCGACAAGACCAGCCGGGTCGTTGCCGAGGCGGTCGAGGACACGCTCGGCCGGGCCGGCGTACCGCATGTGGTGCAGTCCGGCGGCAACATGTTCAGCGTCTTCTTCACCCCAGAGGGCACTACCGCGGTGCCGGACTTCGCGACCGCGACCACCCAGGACACTGCGGTGTACGCAGCGTTCTTCCATGCCATGCTCGACCAGGGCGTGTACCTGCCGCCGAGCGCCTTCGAGGCGTGGTTCGTCTCCGCCGCGCACGACGACCGGGCGGTCGAGCGCATCCTCGACTCGTTGCCACGCGCGGCCACGGCAGCCGCGGCCGCGAGCTCGACCCGAGAGGACCCGGCATGACCACCGTCCACCTGCTTCGCCACGGCGAGGTGCTCAACCCCCGGGGCATCCTCTACGGCCGAACGCCCGGATACCACCTCTCCGAGCTGGGCAAGGCGATGGCCGTGCGGGTGGCGGAGCGCATCGGCGACCGGGACATCACCCACCTGGTCTCGTCGCCACTGGAGCGCGCCCAGGAGACCGCCGTGCCGCTGGCGAGGGCGCGGGGGCTCGAGGTGGTCACTGACGACCGGGTGGTCGAGTCGTGGAACATCTTCGAGGGCAGGCCGTTCTCGGTCGGTGACGGCGTACTCCGCCAGCCGTCGGCGTGGGTGCACCTGTGGAACCCGTTCCGGCCGTCGTGGGGGGAGCCCTACAAGGAGGTCGCCGCCCGGATGTGGGCCGGCGTCGTCTCTGCGCGCGACGCTGCCGACGGACACGAGGCGGTGGTCGTCTCCCATCAGCTGCCGATCTGGGTGACCCGGCTGCACGCCGAGCGGCGCCGGTTCCTGCATGACCCACGACGCCGCCAGTGCACATTGTGCAGCCTGACCTCGTTGGAGTTCGACGGTGAGCGGCTGGTCACGGTGAGCTACTCCGAGCCGGCTGGCGACCTGATCCCCGTGGCCGACCGGCGGGCAGCCTTCTCGGCCGGTGGCGCCCCCGACGAGGACAAGCCGATCTCCTGAACTCGATGCCGCGCCGCCGCCCAGCCCTGCTGCTCGTCGTACTCCTGCTGAGTGCGGCGCTGTCAGCCTGCGGCGGAGGTGGCCAAGTCGGCAGCACCGGGGACAAGGGGTACGTCGACGGTCTGGGCGCGATCACCAAGCTGCCCGTTGCTGACCGTTTGCGGCCAGGACCCGTTGCTGGCAAGACGATCGGGGGCCGCCAGGTCTCGCTGGCGGACTTCTCCGGCAGGGTCGTGGTGATCAATGTCTGGGGGTCCTGGTGCCCGCCGTGCCGTGCCGAGACGCCGATTCTCGACGCAGCCGCCCGGACCCTTGCCCATCAGGACGTGGTGTTCCTCGGCATCAACACCCGCGATAGCGACCCGGCCCAGGTGCGCGCCTTCTTACGGCTGCACCACGTCCCGTACCCGTCTATCTACGACCCCCACGGGCAGACGCTGCTCGCCTTCGACGGCACGCTGACCCCGAACTCGATCCCGAGCACGGTGGTCATCGACCGGCAGGGACGGGTTGCGGCGAGCATCCTCGGTCAGGTCACCAGCAAGCAGACCCTGGTCGCCCTGGTCAAGGACGTGCTGTCGTGACCCCACTCGACATCGGCGACTGGTTCGCGCGTACGGCCCATGACGGGTCGCTGTTGCTGGCCGTTCCGGTTGCACTCGTGGCCGGCTTGGTGTCGTTCTTCTCGCCATGCGTGGTGCCGTTGCTGCCGGGCTATCTCAGCTATGCGACCGGGCTCTCGGGAGCAGATCTCGAGGACGCTCGCCGGGGACGGATGCTGGCAGGCTCGCTGCTGTTCGTGCTCGGCTTCTCGGTCGTGTTCGTGTCGTACGGCGCGCTGTTCGGCGCGATCGGTGACTGGTTGTTCAAGTACCAGCACCAGGTCACGATCGTTCTCGGCGTGCTGACTATCGGGCTCGGCCTGGTCTTCATCGGAGTCGTGCCGTGGCTGCAACGCGACATCCGGATCCACAAGGTGCCTGCCGTCGGTCTGGCTGCGGCTCCCATGCTCGGCATCCTCTTCGGGCTCGGCTGGACTCCCTGCATCGGCCCGACCCTGTCCGCGGTGACCTCGCTGGCGGTCAACGAGGCGAGCGCGGGGCGCGGCGCCCTGCTCAGCTTCGCCTACTGCCTCGGGCTCGGCATCCCGTTCATAGCGGCGGCGCTGGCGTACCGCCGGATGCTCGGCACGGTGGGCTGGATCCGACGGCACCAGCAGTGGGTCACGCGCTTCGGCGGGTTGATGCTGATCGCGGTCGGCCTGCTCCTGGTCACGGGCTGGTGGGACGTCGCGGTGGGCTGGATGCGGCTACATTTCTTCGCCGGCTACACCTCGAGCCTGTGATGACTGTCGGGACCGGCAACCAGGCCAGCCGGGACGGCTCGGCCGAACCGGACCGTGACCGGACCGGAGACCAGCTCTCCGGGACCGATCCGCGGAGGCGTCGAGCGGGCGGCGCCCCCGGACTTGCCCCGCTCGAGCTCGCACGGTGGGTATGGCGCCAGCTGACCTCGATGCGGACGGCATTGATCTTGCTGTTCCTGCTCGCTCTGGGCGCCGTCCCCGGCTCGGTCGTCCCACAGCAGGCGGTCGACGCGCTGGCCACCTCCCAGTGGCAGCGGCAGCACCCGAATCTGACCCCGCTCTACACCCACCTCGGGCTGTTCTCGGTCTACAGCTCGGTGTGGTTCTCGGCGATCTACATCTTGTTGATGATCTCGCTGCTCGGCTGCATCGTCCCGCGTACGGCGGTCTACCTGCGCGCGCTGCGGGCCCGACCTCCGAAGGCCCCCCGCAACTTCTCCCGGCTGCCGGAGTGCCGCTCCTTCTCGACGGCCGACGACCCGGGTGTCGTACTCGACCAGGCGCGGGCCGCACTGCGCGGCTACCGCATCGACATCCACCCCGGCGAGGAGAGCTCCTCGCTCTCGGCAGAGCGCGGCTACCTTCGCGAGACCGGAAACCTGGTCTTCCACGTATCGGTGCTGGTCGTCCTGGTCGGCTTCGCAATCGGGTCGTTGTTCGGCTACAAGGGTGGCGTCATCGTGGTGACCGGTGACGGGTTCGCCAACTCGCTGTCGCAGTACGACGACTTCCGCCCCGGCGGTCTCTTCCGGACCAGCGAGCTGGCACCGTTCTCGTTCAAGGTGACCAGCTTCGACGTCAACTTCATCCGGTCCGGCCGCGATGCCGGCATGGCCCACAAGTTCCAGGCGGGCCTGGCCTACCGACCGTCCCCACAGGCGCCCGAGCGGCACACCACGATCGCGGTGAACCATCCGCTGAACGTCGACGGGACCAACATCTACCTGATCTCCCATGGCTATGCCCCGCACCTCACCGTGCGCGACGGCACCGGACATGTGGCGTTCTCGGGGCCGGTGGTGTTCTTGCCGGAGAACCAGACGTTCCGCTCCTTCGGTGTGGTCAAGGTCCCCGATGCGTCGCCCCAGCAGCTCGGCTTCGAGGGCGAGTTCTACCCGACGTACGCGTTCACCAGCGCCAGCGGGCCGTTCTCGGCCTTCCCCGACGCCAAGAACCCGGCCATCTCGATGCTGGCTTACCGCGGCAACCTCGGGCTGGACAACGGAGTGCCCCAGTCGGTGTACAGCCTGGACAAGAGCGGTCTCACCCCGATCCGCAAGGCCGACGGCAGACCACTGCGCGTCGACCTCCCGCTTGGGGCGACCAAGACGCTGCCCGACCACCTCGGCTCGATCACGTTCGACGGGGTGAGCCGCTTCGTCAAGCTGCAGGTCAACCGGAGTCCCGCAGACTGGGTGGCGCTGCTCGGAGCGTCCCTCGCCCTGCTCGGGCTGCTCGGGTCGCTCTTCATCAGACCGCGCCGGATCTGGGTGCGCACTCGTGGAGAGGGCGGGCGTACCCTGGTCGAGGTCGCCGGCCTGGACCGCTCAGCGGGTGGCGATCTCGCCAGCTGGATCGACGTACTCACCGACGAGCTGCGTCCGGCCCCCACCAGTGAGGAGACATCGTGAGCCACGACTCCTTCGAGGTGCTGAGCAATCAGGCGGTCGCCGCGTGCGCAGTCGTCTACTTCCTCGCCGTGCTCGCCCATCTCGCACAGTGGGCAGTTGGTCGCAAGGTGCCGGTCACCGCTTCGGCAACGAGCTCGGCCGGGACCGCTGCTTCGCAGGGCGGCATGCTGGTCCGCACGGACCCTCCGCCGAGTTCCGCGGACGCCGAGCGAATGGAGCTGTTCGCCCGGGTCGGCGTTGCGCTGACGATCGTCGCGGCGTTCGTGCACGGCATCGCCGTGGTTTCGCGTGGGCTCGCCGCCAACCCGGTGCGGGTGCCCTGGGGCAACATGTACGAGTTCACCCTGACTGGCACCTGGTTCGTCGTGATGGGCTACCTGGTGCTGTACCGCCGCTATCGCCTGGGCTGGCTGGCACCCGTGGTCACCTCGTTCGTGCTGGTCACGCTGATGGTCGACGTACTGCTGCTCTACATGCCGGTCACACCGTTGCGCGACGCGCTGCAGTCGCCCTGGCTGGTGATCCACGTGGTCGCGGCGCTGCTCGCCACCGGTGCGTTCACGATCGGCGGGATGTGCTCGGCATTGTTCCTGATCAAGCAGCGCTGGCTGTCCAACGGTGGCTCAGAGGAGGGCTCCGGCTATCTGGCCAGGCTGCCCGGCCTCGACGGCCTGGACCGGATGGCCTACCGGGTGCATGCGTTCGGCTTCCCGATCTGGACGTTCGCTGCTCTGATCGCAGGGCCGATCTGGGCCCAGCACGCATGGGGTCGCTACTGGGGCTGGGACCCCAAGGAGATCTGGGCGTTCATCACCTGGGTCGTGTACGCCGCCTACCTGCACGCGCGGGCGACCGCCGGCTGGCGGGGGCGTGCTGCGGCCATGGTGGCCCTGGTCGGGCTGGCCACTTTGTGGTTCAACTTCATCGGGATCAACTTCTTCTTCGGCAGCGGCAGCCAGCACTCGTACGCCGTTGCGGTGATCACCTCGCGGTTGTGACGTGCTCGCCTCAGGCCGATGGCGGACCGTCCTGGTCGCGACGGCGGCGGTTGAGGTCGCGGAGGAACTCCTCGTCGTCGTCGGGCCCGAGTGGTCCCCGGCGAGTCGGCGTACTACCGCGTGGCGGGCGCGGGCGGGTGCGCTGGTCGAGCAGCCAGAAGACGGCGTACACGACCGCAGCCAGGATGAGGAGATAGCCAACGAAGCGGAGCACCCCACCA
>JALZBH010000098.1 GCA_030947625.1 Actinomycetota bacterium | reverse complement strand
GTCCTGGATCGTCTCGACGTACTTGACGTTGATGCCGGTCTGCCTCTCGAACTGCGCAAGGGTGGGGTGGCCGCTCTTGCCCTGGGTGTCGAGGTAGAGCGGCCAGTTCGCCCAGACCAGCTTGTTCGTCGGCTTCTGCCTGGCCCAGTACCTCTGCACCGCCGACTTGCTGGTGTCCGCCTTCTTGCCCTGGGAGGCGATCCCACCGCAGGCGCTCAACAGAGACGCTCCTCCGGCTGCTCCGAGCAGGCCGAGTACGTCGCGGCGGCCGATCCGGCTCTGGGTCAGACCGCGAAGCAGCGCCGGGTCTGGCATCAGCGGGTCGGGCATCGGGTCGTCATTCATCGAGAGCCTCCTCAGGGCGCTGGATCAGGTAAGAGTGCCTCTTGGCCCAGGACAGCCACACCCGGTCTCCGGTCGTGGCGATGTCCCGCGAGTCTGCGACGTTCTGGCGGTGGCAGACCATCGTCGTGCCGGCGCTGGTGTCGACGGCATAGCTGGTGAACGTGCCCTGGTAGACGACCTCCCTGATCGTCCCCCTCAGCAGGCAGTCGGCGCTCGGCTGCTCCGCGCCGATGGCAACCTTCTCCGGCCGTACCGCGACCACCAGCTCGTCGTCGGCCCGCTCCCCGCGCAGGGGTACGACGAACCGCTCCTGGTTGCCCACCTCGACCACGGCATCGCCGTCGACGACGCGTTCTGCTTTGCCGCTCAGCACGTTGGAGGTGCCGATGAAGTCGGCGACGAACCGGGTTCGCGGCTGCTCGTAGACCTCACGCGGCGAGCCCAGCTGCTCCACCCGGCCGTGGTTCATCACCGCAATGCGGTCCGACATCGTCAGCGCCTCTCCCTGGTCGTGGGTGACGTAGACGAAGGTGATGCCCACCTCGCGCTGGATGCGCTTGAGCTCGAGCTGCATCGCCTGCCGGAGCTTGAGATCCAGCGCACCCAGCGGCTCGTCGAGAAGCAGCGCACGAGGGTTGTTGACCAGCGCGCGCGCCAGGGCGACCCGCTGCTGTTGCCCACCCGACATGTCCCGCGGCCGACGCTTCTCTCGGCCGGTGAGGTCGACCAGCTCGAGCATCGAGCCGACCCGCTCGGCGATCTCGGCCTTGGGCAGCTTCTTGCGTCGCAACCCGAAGGCCACATTCTCGAAGACGCTCATGTGCGGGAACAGCGCGTAGCTCTGGAAGACCATGTTGAGATCCCGGTGGTTGGCAGGAACGCCGACCATGTCCTCGCCGTACAACAGGATCCGGCCCTCCGTCGGCTCCTCGAAGCCAGCGATCATCCTCAGCGTGGTGGTCTTGCCACACCCTGACGGTCCGAGCAAGGAGAAGAACTCGCCACCGGCAATGGACAGGTCCACGTGCTCGACGGCGGCCACGACCTCGCTGGCGGAGGTGAAGGTCTTGGCAACGCCGACAAGCTGGATCGCGGCGCCGCCAAAGGCCGGTTCGCCGGCCTGGCTCACTCGGCCGTCCCGATATAGCTCATCACGTGCTTGACGCGGGTGTAGTCCTCGAGCCCGTACATGGACAGGTCCTTGCCGTAGCCGGAGTGCTTGAAGCCACCGTGGGGCATCTCGGCGACGATCGGGATATGGGTGTTGATCCACACCGCGCCGAAGTCCAGGCGCTTGGCCATCCGCATCGCCCGGCCGTGGTCCTTGGTCCATACCGAGGAGGCAAGCCCGTACTCCACGCCGTTGGCCCAGGCCAGCGCCTGCGCCTCGTCGGAGAAGCGTTGCACGGTGATGACCGGGCCGAAGATCTCCTGCTGGATCTGTTCGTCGTCCTGCTTCAGCCCGGAGAGCACGGTCGGCTGGTAGAAGTAGCCGGCCTCCCCCACCCGCTGGCCACCGGTCTCGACATTGGCGTGGTCAGGGAGCCGGCCCACCATCGACGAGACCCGGTGGAGCTGGTCGCTGTTGTTCAGCGGACCGAAGTCTGCGTCGTCGCCGGGGCTGCCGACACTGGTGTTCCGGGCCTGCTCAGTGAGCGCAGCGACGAACTCGTCGTGTACAGCAGGACCGGCCAACACCCGGGTTGCCGCCGTACAGTCCTGACCGGCGTTGAAGAAGCCGGCCATCGCAATGCCCTGCGCAGCGGCCTCGAGGTCGGCGTCGTCGAAGACGATCACCGGCGCCTTCCCGCCGAGCTCGAGGTGCACCCGCTTGAGCTGTCGCGCCGCCGAGGTCGCCACCTCGCTGCCGGCGCGCACCGAGCCGGTGATCGCGACCAGCTGCGGAGTCGGGTGCTCGACCAAAGCGCGACCGGTGTCCCGGTCACCGGTGACGATGTTGAGCACTCCGGGCGGGAGGAACTCCTGGCACAGCTCGCCCAGCAGGGTAGAGGACGCGGGTGTGGTGTCACTGGGTTTGAGTACGACGGTGTTGCCGGCCGCCAAGGCCGGACCGATCTTCCAGACCATCATCATCAGCGGGTAGTTCCACGGCGTCACCTGGCCGACAACGCCGATCGGCTCGCGCCGGATCATCGAGGTGTGGTCCTTGAGGTACTCCCCCGCCGCCCGGCCCTCCAACACGCGCGCAGCGCCGGCGAAGAAGCGGATCTGGTCGATCGCAGGCGGCATCTCCTCGTCGAGGGTCAGCTGTCGCGGCTTGCCGGTGTCGCGGGTCTCGACGGCGACGAACTCCTCGGCGCGTCGCTCCAGCGCGTCCGCGATCTTGAGCAGTGCCTGCTGCCGCTCCGACGGGGTCGTCTCTCCCCAGGTCTCGAACGCCGTCGCGGCGGCGGAGAAAGCCCGGTTGATGTCCTCGGCGCCCGACTTCGGAGCGGTTGCGTAGACCTCTCCGGTCGACGGGTCGATCACGTCATAGGTCTCCCCGGAGGCCGCATCGACCAGCTCCCCGCCGATCACGTTGCGGAACTTCTGGTCAGCCATGGACCCTCCCATTGTGCCTGCTCTCTCGCCGAGTACGAGTCCTTCTGATGGCTCAGGACTCTAACCTCCTGGCTTCGGAACCGGTAGGCCCAGTCCTACGAAATCGGTGGCCAAACCACAAAATCAGGTGCGGAAATGATCGTCACTAGCCGTCATGCACTCGTACTCCGTCAATCCAGGTGGACTGCGCCACGGTCCGCCCGATGTCCTGGGGCGGCCCGGTGAACGGGTCCGGCGCGAGCACGACGAGGTCTGCCACGCAGCCTGGCTCGATCCGGCCGGCATCGTCGCGATGGTTCACGTACGCCGACCCGGAGGTGTACGCCGCAAACGCCTGCTCGAGACTCAGCACCTGTTCGGGCAGGAACGGGTCGTGGCCGGCGGGACCGTCGGTGTCCCAGGCCGTCCGGTTGACCGCGACATGGATCGCCGCCAACGGGTCGGGGTTGCTCACCGGCCAGTCGCTGCCGGCCACCAGCCGGGCGCCTGCGCGGGCAAGGTCTCCGAACGGGTACTGCCACGCCGCCCTCTCGGCACCGAGGAACGGCAGCGTCAGCTCGGTCATCTGCTCGTCGAGACAAGCCCAGAGTGCCTGGATGTTGGCGCTGGCGCCGAGCGCCGCGAACCGGCGTACGTCGTCGGGCTGGACCAGCTGGAGATGGGCGATGTGGTGGCGCAGGTCGGCGCCGTGCCCCTGGGCCGCGGCAAGAGCGTCGAGGGCCTCGTGCACGGCCCGGTCGCCGATGGCGTGCACATGCACCTGGAACCGCGCATCGGCCAGTGCAACGACGTACTCGGCAAGGGCCGCAGCCTCGATGAAGGAGCGGCCGGTGTTGCCGGTGGCGTTGCCGAACCGGTCCAGGTAGGGCTCGGTCATGGCGGCGGTGCCGTTCTCGACGATCCCGTCCGCCATGATCTTCACCGAGCCCGCCCGCAGCCGGCCGTGCGTGAACCGTTGCCGACGCGCCACGAGATCCGCGATCTGGTCGGCGCCTCGCTCTCGCTCCCACCACAACGCACCGGTGACGGTGGCTGTCAGGGTGCCGTCCGTCGCGGCGCGAAGGTAGACCTCGGACGGGTCGTCGAGACCGGCATAGCTTCCCAGGATCGCGTCCTGCCAGCCGGTCACCCCGAGCGAGAGCAGGAAGCGCTGCGCCTCGACGAAGGCCCGGTCGTACTCCTCCGGATCGCTCGACGGCAACAGCGTGCCGACCAGGTTCATGGCGCCCTCATGCAGTACCCCGGTCGGGGTGCCGTTGCCGTCCCGGTCCAGGTGGCCGTCCCCGGGGTCGGGCGTACGTCGGTCGATGCCGGCCAGCTGCATGGCCCGGGTGTTGACCCAGGCGCCGTGGTGGTCCCGGTTCAGCAGGAACACCGGCCGGTCCGCCACGACCGCGTCGAGCTCGGCCGCGGTCGCTCTGCAGTCGGGGAAGGCGGCCATCGACCAGCCGCCGCCGAGGAGCCAGTCGAGATCCGGGTGCGCCTCCGCGTACGCCGCGAACGCGGCGCGGTAGCCCTCCCGGGTGTGCACCGCGGAAAGGTCGCAACGGATCCGCTCCAGCCCGCCTTGCACGGCATGCACATGCGCGTCGATGAAGCCCGGCGCGAGCAGACCACCGTCTAGGTCCACCGTGGTCACGCCGGCGCCGACGCCTCGAGCCTCGGTCTCGGGCAGGACCGCCTCGATCCGTCCGTCACGGACCAGTACTGCCTGACCGCTCCGGTGCCGGCAGCCGTCGAAGACCCCGCCTCCCCGGAAGAGGGTTGCGTTCATCCGGCCAGCATACGGATTTCGCAGAAGATTGGCATCGTCACCACTGATTCCGCTTGCTCTTGGCCTGAACAAGGTGCACCATGTCCGAATGGACGAGACTTTCACCCAGCACCCGGCGTACGACGACCTGCAACGCGCAGCGCGGGACCACCTGTGGATGCACTTCACCCGGCACTCGTCGTACCAGACCAACGAGGTGCCGATCATCGTCCGCGGTGAGGGTCCTTACATCTGGGATGCGCAGGGCAACCGCTACCTCGACGCCTTGTCCGGGCTGTTCGTGAACCAGCTTGGCCACGGCCGCACCGAGCTCGCCGAGGCGGGTGCCAAGCAGGCCAAGGAGCTGGCGTTCATGCCGTTGTGGTCCTACGCCCACCCCAAGGCAATCGAGCTCGCCGAGCGGGTCGCCGGGTATGCGCCCGATGACCTGAACCGGGTGTTCTTCACCAGCGGGGGCGGCGAGGCCGTCGAGACTGCGTGGAAGCTGGCCAAGAACTACTTCAAGCTGGTCGGCAAGCCGCTCAAGCACAAGGTGATCAGCCGTTCGATCGCCTACCACGGCACCACCCACGGCGCCCTGTCGATCACCGGCCTCCCCGAGCTCAAGGCGGCCTTCGAGCCGCTGGTGCCCTCGACGTTCCGGGTGCCGAACACCAACTCCTACCGGGCTCCGGAGTACACCGGCGACCTGGAGGCCTTCGGCCGGTGGGCCGCAGACCAGATCGCGGTCGCGATCGAGAACGAAGGGCCCGACACCGTCGCGGCGGTGTTCCTCGAGCCGGTGCAGAACGCCGGCGGCTGCTTCCCGCCACCGCCGGGATACTTCCAGCGGGTCCGGGAGATCTGCGACGAGTACGACGTACTGCTGGTCTCCGACGAGGTGATCTGCGCGTTCGGCCGGCTCGGTCACTTCTTCGGCGCCGAGCGTTACGGCTACGTCCCGGACATGGTCACCTGTGCCAAGGGGATCACCTCCGGCTACGCCCCGCTCGGCGCGATGATCGCTTCCGACAAGCTGATGGCGCCGTTCCTCGAGGGTCACCGCTCCTTCGCGCACGGCTACACCTTCGGCGGCCACCCGGTCTCCTGTGCGGTGGCGATGGCCAATCTCGAAATCTTCGAGAACGAGAAGATCAACGAGCACGTGCTCGCCAACCAGGACGCCTTCCGCGCCACCTTGGAGATGCTCAAGGACCTCCCTATCGTCGGCGACGTCCGCGGCGACGGGTACTTCTACGGCATCGAGCTGGTCAAGGACAAGACGACCAAGGAGACCTTCGAAGGCGACGAGGCCGAGAAGCTGCTGCGCGGGTTCCTCTCCAAGGCTCTGTACGACGCCGGGCTGTACTGCCGCGCTGACGACCGGGGCGACCCCGTCGTACAGCTGGCACCCCCGCTGATCTGCGACCAGGAGCACTTCGACGAGATCGAGCAGATCCTGCGGGTAGTGCTCGACAAGGCCTGGTCCCTGCAGTGAGGCAGCCGGTGGTGAGCCGGCCATGAGGCAGCAGTCGTCTCGGAACAACCGGAGCGAGACCACCATGGGCAGCGGGTCCCACAGGACGCAGCTCGACGACGTCGCCAAGGCCATCATCGAACAGCTCCAGGAGGACGGGCGCCGGTCGTACTCCGCCATCGGCAAGGCCGTGGGGCTCTCCGAGGCGGCAGTGCGCCAGCGGGTCCAGAAGCTGGTCGACTCGGGAGTCATGCAGGTGGTCGCGGTGACCGACCCGCTCGAGCTCGGCTTCGCCCGGCAGGCGATGATCGGGGTCCGGGTCACCGGTGAGCTGGAGCCGGTCGCCGACGCGCTGGCGGAGCTCCCCGAGGTCGACTACGTGGTGATCACGGCTGGCTCCTACGACATCCTCGCCGAGGTGGTCTGCGAGAGCGACGCGCAGCTGCTGGAGCTGCTCTCCACCCGGATCCGGCTGATCGACGGGGTGGTCGGGACCGAGACGTTCGTGTACCTCAAGCTGCGCAAACAGACCTACTCCTGGGGCGCGCGCTGAGCAGGTACGCCGGTCTCTCGCTGTGGTTAGACACCTGCGGAGACCCGCTCGTCCAGCGGCCGCCTCTGTCCGGGGACGACTCCGCCGACGTGGCAATCGTGGGCGCCGGTTTCACCGGCCTCTGGACGGCGTACTACCTCAGCCGGCTCGAGCCGTCGGCCAAGATCGTCGTCCTCGAGGCGGAGACGGCCGGTTTCGGGGCCTCCGGACGCAACGGTGGCTGGTGCTCGGCGTTGTTCCCCTCGTCGTGGGACGCGGTCGGCCGTCTTCCCGGCTCCTCCTCCGAACAGGCGGCCGCCCTGGCTGCGGCGATGCGTGGCTCGGTCGACGAGGTCGGCCGGGCAGCGGCAGAGGCAGGCATCGACGCCGAGTACGCCAAGGGAGGCACGATCGCCCTCGCCCGGAGCCGCACCCAGGTGCGGCGCGGCCGAGCGGAGGTCGAGCACCTTCGCGCCTTTGGATCGGCCGGGCGATGGCTGGAGGCGGAGGAAGCCCGGTCGGTGCTGGATGCGGCGGGCACTCTCGGTGCGGCGTACACCCCCGAATGTGCGGTCATCCATCCCGGCAAGCTGGTGCGCGGGCTGGCAGCTGCGGCCGAGCGGGCCGGCGTACGCATTCACGAAGGCACCCGGGTGCGGGCGATCACGCCCGGCCGGGTGGAGACCGAACGCGGAAGGGTCCGCGCGGACCGGGTGGTTCGCGCGACGGAGGGTTACACGCCGGCTCTGCGCGGGCTCTCCCGGGCGGTGGCGCCGGTGTACTCGTTGGTGATCGCGACCGAACCGCTCGGCGATGCGGCGTGGGACCGGATCGGGCTGCACCAGCGGGAGACGTTCACCGACCTGCGGCACCTGATCATCTACGGTCAGCGGACCGCCGACGGGCGGCTGGTGTTCGGCGGTCGCGGGGCGCCGTACCACTTCGGGTCGCGGGTGCGGCCGAGCTTCGACCGTGACCGGCGAGTGTTCGCCAAGCTCCACGCCACGCTGCTCGAGCTCTTTCCCGTCCTGCGCGGCTGCCGGGTGACCCATGCCTGGGGTGGACCGCTGGGGGTGCCCCGCGACTGGTGCGCCTCTGTGGGGCTCGACCAGGGCACCGGGTTGGCCTGGGCGGGGGGGTACGTCGGCGACGGTGTCTCCACGACCAACCTCGCCGGACGGACCCTGGCCGACCTGCTGCTGGGTCGCGAGACCGAGCTGACCTCGTTGCCGTGGGTCGGCCACAGCTCCCCGCCCTGGGAGCCGGAACCGCTGCGCTGGCTCGGGGTCAACGCGGGCCTGCGGGCGATGACCGTTGCTGACGCCGAAGAGAAGCTCACCGGCCGCGACAGCCTGTTGGCCAAGGCAATGGCGCCGCTGGTCGGTGGCTGAGCCGGTCGGTCAACGGGTGGCCGCCTGCCCGCGACACGGTTGCAGCCAGCGCCGGTAGTCCCAGCTCGCCAGGAACCTCTCGGCTGCGGCCTGGCCGTGGGTTAGGACCTCGTCTTGATGTTCGACGGTCAGGTCGAAGTCGAAGGCGGTGATCTGGCACATGTCGACGTACACACTGCGGGCGAGGTTGCACGGCTCCAGCACGTGCTCGGCCTCACAGCCCTCGATCGCGTCTCGATGAGTGCCGCCCCCACCAAGCGCGATGCCCTTGACCCCACCGCCCTTCAGCACGATGTCGGTCATCGGTGGCCTGTGCTGACCGGAAAACCACTTGCCTGCGGTCACGACGACCAGGCACGATGTCGTCGCCGTACCCAAGCGGGCCGCACCACCGAATGAGAGGAGACGTGACATGACCATCGATGTCCTCGGCCTACCCGCCGACAGTCTCGTCTCACCCTCTGGGAGCACCCGCCATGACGTACGACCCCGCAGCCGAGGTGGCTGCCACCGCTGATCTCAGCACGCACCAGCCGTCCTTCGTCTTCGACTACCGCGCACTCGACGGGCCGGAGTACGACCTGGACGAACAGCAACGCTTCTCCACCTACTGGGACCTCGAGCCGATGATGCGCGGGCCCCAGCCGCCGCCCGACTGGCTGGTGACCGACCGCGCCGCTCTGGACACCGAGCTCGGCATCCTCAAGACCGGCAAAGAGGCGG
>JALZBH010000097.1 GCA_030947625.1 Actinomycetota bacterium | reverse complement strand
GGGAGCGGTTCACCGGGGCCGTGGATGCCAACAACTACGTCGTCGCGGCTGTCGGGGCGGGGATGTGGCAGCCCGACCAGATGGTCCTGCTGGCGCCGTACGTCGACCGGTACTTCGCCGACGTCGCTGGCATTGCACAGATCCGGTCAGGCTGGTCGCTCGCGGAGTCGGCGGAGGCGTTCTACCCTCTACCGGCACTGCGGCAGGCCACCCTGGAGGAGACCGCCCGGGTCTGCGCCGACCCCGGTCTGGAGCCGGGGCTGTGGCGACGGCTGGTCGACTGCGCGGACGAGGTCCGCCGACGGATCGACGTACGCCGGAAGTTCGGCTGACCTCGCGCCGGCGCGGGCTCAGGCCACCGGATGTCGAGCGGCCGTGACGATTACCCGCGGCATTCGACGTAAACCGTGCACGAAACCGCCGGAGAAGATGTCGTCGGGTACGGCTTGGTCGACCCCGGTGGTCAGGGAGAGCATCATCCCGCCGATCAACAATCCGCTGATCAGGTCCGCGAACCAGTGCCAGGTGAGCGTCAGGGACACGGCAACCATCACCAGGGACAGCCCCACGACCAGCCAGGTCAACACGTGCGCCAGCCGCCGATAGGAACGGCTGTAGGTGAACAGCAGGTACGGCATCAGCCCGTAGACCATCACGATGTTCGTGGTGTGCCCGCTCGGGTAGGCCAGACCCCCGACGAAGAAGTCGGGGTTGCCGGTGGCCGGCTCACCCCGGCCCAGGCCGAGCTTGAGGATTCCGACGACGAAGTTCTGCGCCAGGATCGAGACGACGACGACCACCAGCGGACGCCAGGAGCGCGACTCCTTGACCAGCCGCCAGGTCAGTGGCAACAGCAACAGCAGGCATACGGTCCGCTGGCCGACCCGGTCGAGCACGTGCAGCACTGCCAGCCAGCCGTGGGGTGGGGTCCGGATGTTGAAGTAGCCGTCGACGGCGACCAGGGGGCCCATCGCCAGCAACGTGAAGCCGACGAAGACCAGGGCAAGGAAACCGGCCAGCGCGAATGCCGACGACACGTCCGTCGTCCACCCCGCCGTTGGCTGGCTACTTCGCTGCTGCTGGCGCATCAGGCCCCTCAGCTCCCACTACAGTCGTGTTGGTGAGCCAGTCGCGACGCCCCGGACCAACGGTGCGTGCGCGCGTGGTCGAGTTCAAGGGTCCCACGCGGCTCGAGCACGAGGACCGGCTGGGCACGGAGGAACCGCTGGAGATCCGGGTCGAGAGTCCTGGAGTGCCGCCTCGGCGGCTCGGGGTGACCATGCGCACTCCCGGTCACGACTTCGAACTGGCGGTCGGCTGGCTGGTCCATGAAGGCATCACCAGGCCGTCAGAGGTGGCCGCAGTCAGGTACTGCACCGACGTCGAGCTCAGCGCGCTCGAGGAGTTCAACGTCGTCACCGTGGCCCTGAGTGCGGCCCCGTTGCGGCTCCCTGCGGCCAGGTTGGTCAGCTCCGCCTGCGGAGTCTGTGGAGCACAGGCGGTCACCGATGTGCTGGCTCGTGCCGGGCCGCTTCCCGACGTGGTGGTGCCGCTGGCGGTTCTTGGCCGACTCCCGGAGCTTCTCCTTGAGGAGCAGGCCGGGTTCTCCCGGACCGGTGGTCTGCATGCAGCCGGGTTGTTCGAGCACGACGGCGGCCGGGTCGTCGTACGCGAGGACGTGGGTCGGCACAATGCGGTCGACAAGGTCTGCGGCTCGCGCATGCTTTCCTCGGCGACGGTGCCGCCGGTGCTGGCACTGTCCGGCCGGATCGGCTTCGAGCTGGTCCAGAAGGCAGTGGTCTCGCGGGTTGCCGTCGTCGTTGCGGTTGGTGCGCCGTCGTCTCTCGCCGTCCGACTGGCCGCGCAGACGGGTCTGACCCTGGTGGGTTTCACTCGGCCGGATCGATGCGTGGTGTACGCCGGGGAGCAGCGGATCGGCGTGTGACCTTAGGATCTGTCGGTGCCGTTCCCTAGCGTTGAGGCATGCGCATCCTGCATACCTCCGACTGGCACTTGGGACGCGCCTTCCACGGAGAGGGGATGCTCGGCCACCAGGCCGCGTATGTCGACCATCTGGTCGAGGTGATCCAACGAGAGCGCGTCGACCTCCTCCTCGTCTCCGGCGACATCTATGACCGAGGGTTGCCACCGGTCGACGCCGTGGCGCTGGCGGACGAGACGTTTTCGCGGCTGGCCGGCTCCCGGGCACGGGTGGTGGTGACCAGCGGAAACCACGACTCGGGGCGCCGGCTGGGGTTCAACTCCCGGCTGGTCGATGCGTCCGGTTTGCATCTGCGCACCGACGCCGCGGCCCTCGCCAGGCCGGTCCTGCTCGAGGACGAGCATGGGCCGGTCGCGGTCTACGGCATCCCGTTCCTGGAGCCGGATCTGGTCGGTCGTGCCTGGAGCCTGAGCGCTCGTTCGCATCACGCGGTGCTGAGTGAGGCGATGGTGCGAGTCCAAGCTGACCTAGCCGGTCGGACGGCCAGGTCGGTCGTGCTGGCGCATGCGTTCGTCGCCGGTGGCCAGGGCAGCGACAGCGAGCGCGACATCTCTGTGGGTGGGGTGTCGATCGTGCCCACCTCGACCTTCGACGGCATCGACTACGTGGCACTAGGCCACCTGCACGGGCGGGCCACGTTGACCGAGTCGATCCGCTACAGCGGCTCACCGTTGGCCTACTCGTTCTCCGAGGCCGGGCACGTCAAGGGCTCCTGGCTGGTTGAGCTCGGGGCTGGCGGCCTGGCCACGGCCGAGTTCGTCGAAGCACCGGTGCCGCGTCGGCTGGCCCGGATCACCGGGACGCTGGAGGAGCTGTTGACCGGTTCGGCGTACTCCTTTGCCGAGGACGCCTGGGTCCAGGCAACGCTGACCGACGTGCCGCGCCCACTGCGACCGATGGACCGGCTGCGCGAGCGCTTTCCGCATGCGGTCGCCCTGCATTTCCCACCCCAGGATGGTCCGGACGTGCTCCCCCGGCCATCGGTCGTCGGCCGTACTGACCACGAGGTCGCCCTCGACTTCGTCGCCGCCGTCCGCGGCACCGCAGCCACCCCGTCTGAGAACCAGCTACTTCTCGACGCCTGCGACAGCTGCGCGCACGACCCGGACGCCGACCTGGTGCTTGGCTGATGCGGCTGCACACGCTCGAGATCACCGCGTTCGGGCCGTTTGCCGACAAGGTCACCGTCGACTTCGACGAGCTGTCCCAGGCCGGCGTGTTCCTGCTCGCGGGGCCGACCGGGGCAGGCAAGACCAGCGTGCTCGATGCGGTGTGCTTCGCTCTGTACGGCGAGGTGCCCGGCGAACGCAGGGTCGCCCGGCACCTGCGCAGCGACCATGCCCCACCGGACATGGCGCCGAAGGTGATGCTCGAGATGAGCGTCGGACCTCGCACGTTCCGGTTCACCCGCTCCCCCGCATGGACCCGGGCCAAGCGTCGCGGCACGGGTCAGATCCGGGTGCAGGCGCATGTGGTCGTCGAGGAGCGCGCCCAGGGTGCCTGGTCTCCACTGACCAACCGGCTTGACGACGCTGGGCTGCTGGTCACCGAGCTGCTGGGGATGACCTGCGCCCAGTTCACCCAGGTCGCGATGTTGCCGCAGGGGCACTTTCAGGAGTTCCTCCGGGCGAGCTCGGCCGAGCGGCATGCGGTGCTGCAGCAGCTGTTCCGCACGCACCGGTTCGAGGATCTCGAGCGCTGGCTGGTCGACCGTCGTGTCGAGCTGCGGCGGGACAGTCAGCGGGCGCAGGAGCGCACGGTCGCGGTCCTCAGTAGGCTGCAGGAGGCTGCCGGGGTCGTCGTGCCACCTCAGTGGGAGCTGTCCGACCTGGCCGTCCCGGCCGGGGCCGGCGAGGTGTCGCGGTGGGCCGAGCGGTTGTCCGCCGACGCACAGGCAGCCTACGACGAGGCCGAGCAGCGGCAAGCGACGGCCGAATCCGTCGGCGAATCTGCCCAACACGAGCACGGGCGACTTGGCAAGCTTTACGAGGCGAGGGATCGAGGCACGCAGGCGCGGGCCGTGCTCACCGAGCTGGCGGCGACCATGGGCCGACATCACCAGTTGCGCCAGGCGGTGCATGGGCACCGTCAAGCCGCACCGCTGCTGCCTCTGGTACGCCGAGCCGACCAAGCCACTGCCGCTGCCGCACAGACCGAGCGCCAGCTCGGACGTCGCCTGGCCGAGACCGCCGACCGGATCGGCAGTGCTGTTGCCGATCTGGACGAGCAGTCGCTGGCCGACGCCGAGGGCGGTGCTGCCGTGGCCCGCGCGCTTGCGGAGTCGTTCCTGCCCAAGCAGAGCCGGTTGGCCGAAGCCACCGACTCGGCGTCGGCGGCGATGAGCCGGCTCGCCGAGGTGGAGGCCGAGCTCGTCGTCCTGGCTGCCGAGGCCGAACTGCTCCCTGAGCAGGTTGACGGGCTCCGGGCAGAACGTGGTCGCGTTGCCGCGCACACCACCCAGGGGGCGCCGGCCGAGCTACGTGTGCGCGAGTGTGCCGATGGGCTGAGCGCCGCGGAGCGCGTCGTCGACCTCACCACTCGCCTCGAAACGTCGCAGAACGATCTGCGTGACGCGGTCGAGCTTGCGCAAGAGCTCCGCGAGTCCTACCACCAGGTGCGCGAGACCAGGATCAACGGCATGGCCGCCGAGCTGGCCCGCAGTCTCGTCAGCGGCTGCCTCTGCCCGGTCTGTGGCAGCGTCGAGCATCCCGCACTGGCCACGGGGTCGAGTCATGTCGGACGGAGCGAGGAGGACGAAGCCCGGCGGGCCTTCGAGGCGGCCGACTTTGCCCGCCAGGGTCTCGCGGAGATCGTCACCACCCACCAGAGCGAGCTCACCTTTGCGCGGACCGCTGCTGCCGAAACCAGCGTCGAGCAGTGGCAGCTCCGGCTGGACGAGGCCAACCAGACCCTGGCGGACGTCCGTGCTGCGCAGGAAAGGCTGACCAGCATGGACAGCGAGATCGCCCGGCTTGTCGAGCGTCGCGAAAGGACCCGGGTGGCCACGGCCCGAGCCCAGCTGACCCGAGCCGAGGAGCAGGCATCCCTTCGAGAGTGCCGGGCAACGGTCACCAGCCTCTCCGACGAGCTTGCCGGGCTGCTGGCTCAGAGCTCCCGAGCCGGCACCATCGAGGAACTCGTCGCCGAGCACACCGGGACCGCTCATGCCGTGGCGGCCACCCTCAAGACGTGGCGGGCCGACGAGCGGGCCCGCGATGCGGCGGCCGCTGCGACCGAGACCGCACAGGAGGCCGTCACCGCGGCCGGCTTCGAGTCCGCCGGACGAGCTCGTGCGGCCATGCTCAGCAGCGAGCGGCTCACCTCACACGACGCCGAGCTGGCCGAACGCCATGACCAAGAGATCCACGCTCACGCCGTACTGGCCGAGGAAGCGGTCGCGGCCGCGATGGAAGCCCCGGCCGAAGATGTCGCAGGAGTGCTGGATCTGGCCACCAAGGCACTGGCGAGCGCCAACCAGGAGCGGGACCGGGCGCGTCTGGCGGCCGCCGAGACGACCGTCCGCCGGGACCGCGTGCGCGCCCTGAGGGGCGAGCTGGAGGTCGAGCTGACCGCGTGGACGCCCGTTCGGGAGGCGCACGAGCTCGCAGCAGGTTTGTCGGCGTTCGCCGAGGGCAAAGGCCCTGACAACCCGCAACGGGTGCGGCTGTCGGCCTATGTCCTGGCCGAGCGGCTGTGTCAGGTCGTGGCCGCCGCCAACGAGCGACTCGCCAAGATGACCGGCGAGCGTTACTCCCTCGACCACACCGACGATCGGGGGGCGGGAGAGCAGCGGGGTGGGCTGAGTCTGTTGGTGCGCGACGACTGGAACGGCACCCGACGCGATCCGGCGACCCTGTCGGGCGGCGAGACGTTCATCGTGTCCCTGGCGCTGGCACTGGGCCTCGCCGACACGGTCTGCCACGAGGCGGGGGGTACCGACATCGACACCCTCTTCATCGATGAAGGTTTCGGTTCGCTGGACTCCGACACGCTCGAAGATGTGATGGACACCCTCGACGCGCTACGCGACGGCGGCCGGGTGGTGGGCCTGGTCAGTCATGTGGCCGAGCTCCGGAGCCGGATCACCACCCAGCTCGAGGTGACCAAGTCACGCACCGGGTCCACAGTGCGGCCCGTGCTCAGCACTCGCTAGCCACCTACTAAGGTCACCGCCATGGGTGCCATGAGCAATGGACACGAGATCGACCCGATGTTCACTGCACTCCCCTACCGCAAGCTGGCCGAGGCCGCGCTCGCCCGGGCCCGCGACTTCGGCGTCAGCCACGCCGACTTCAGGTTCGAACGAGTGCGTTACCAGCACTTCTCGGTCCGCGACGGCGTGGTGCAGGGAGCAGGAGACCTCGAGGACCAGGGTTTCGCTGTCCGCGTCATCCACAACGGCGCCTGGGGTTTCGCCAGCGGGGTGGTGCTCTCCCTCGATGCTGCGGTCCAGATCGCCGAGGAGGCCGTCCATGTCGCCCACATCGCGGCGGCCATGACCACCCGGCCGGTTGAGCTCGCCCCCGAACCCGTGCATCGCGACGTCACCTGGTGTTCGTCGTACGACGTCAACCCGCTTGACGTTCCGCTGGCGGAGAAGACCGGGCTGTTCACCGGCTGGACCAAGCGACTCATCGAGGCACCGGGCGTCGAGCATGCGTCGGGCAGTCTGCAGCAGGTTCAGGAGAACAAGTTCTACGCCGACCTGGCCGGCACCACGACCACCCAGCAACGAATCCGGCTGATGCCCCAGGTGGAGATCTTCGGCAGCGACCACAGCAGCGGCCGGTTCGACTCGATGGCCACGGTCGCGCCGCCGGTGGGCCGCGGGTGGGAGTTCCTCGCCGACGGTGGCTATGACTTCGAGACCGAGCTGCAACAGCTGCCGGAGCTGCTGGCGGAGAAGCTGTCCGCACCGAGTGTCCAGCCGGGCGCGTACGACCTGGTCATCCATCCGTCGAACCTCTGGCTGACGATTCACGAGTCCATCGGCCATGCGACCGAGCTCGACCGGGCCCTGGGCTACGAAGCGAACTATGCGGGGACCTCGTTCGCGACCTACGACCAGCTGGGCCGGCTGCAGTACGGCTCCCCGGTCATGCACGTCACCGGCGACCGGGTCGTCGAGCACGGACTGGCGACGGTCGGGTACGACGATGACGGGGTCGAAGCTCAGCAATGGGACATCATTCGGGACGGCGTACTCGTGGGCTACCAGCTGGACCGGGCGATGGCGCACACCTATGGCGCAAAGCTCAACGCGGGTCGCTCCAACGGTTGCGCGTACGCCGACTCGCCGGGCCACATCCCGATCCAGCGGATGGCGAACGTCTCGCTCCAGCCGGCACCGGACGGCCCCGACACCGACGGGCTGATCTCTCAGGTCGAGCATGGCATCTACGTCGTCGGCGACCGGTCCTGGTCGATCGACATGCAGCGCTACAACTTCCAGTTCACCGGCCAGCGGTTCTACCAGATCGTGGACGGCCAGCTCACCGGACAGCTGCGCGACGTCGCCTACCAGGCGACCACGACCGACTTCTGGAACTCGATGGAAGCGGTCGGCGGCCCGCAGACCTACCAGCTCGGCGGTACCTTCAACTGCGGTAAGGCCCAGCCCGGCCAGGGCGCTGCCGTCAGCCACGGCTGCCCGTCGGCGTTGTTCCGGGGAGTGCGGATCCTCAACACCGGCGAGGAGGGCCATCACGAGAGTTCAGCGAGCCCGGTCAGTCCCGAAGGCGAGGAGAGCTGATGCCCGGACCCAGCCCGCAGGAACTCGTCGAGCGGGCGCTGGAGTGCTCGCGCTCGGACCACTGCATCGCGGTTGCGAGAACTTCCACCAGCGCCAACCTGCGCTGGGCCAACAACACCTTGACCACCAACGGCGTGATGCACGGGCTCGAAGTCTCGGTGATCGCGTTCCGCGGCCTCGCCAATGCCTCGGTCAGCGGGACTGCGGCCTCGATCGAGCAGGTGAGCGAACTGGTCCAGGCAGCAGATCTGGCGGCGGAGCAGGCCGATCCTGCCGAGGACCTGGCCGAGCTGGTCACCGCCAGCGCCAGCGCCGACTGGGACCAGCCGCCTGGCGACACCTCGATCGAGGTCTACGAGGGTTTCGCGCGCGATCTCGGCGAGGCTTTCGAGAGCAGTGAGAAGCAGGCTCGAGTGCTGTACGGCTTCATCAACCACGAGGTCACCACGACCTATCTCGGCTCCTCGACGGGACTCCGCCTCCGGCACGAGCAGCCAACGGGTCACTACGCCTGCACCGGCAAGACCGCCGATCTGACCAACAGTGCCTGGGTCGGCGGCGCCACCCGCGACTTCGCCGACGTGGACGCCAACCAGATGGCCGAGACGCTGGCCGCCAGGCTTGCGTGGGGGCGGCGACGCCTCGACCTGCCGGCCGGACGCTACGACACGGTGCTTCCCCCGACAGCGGTTGCCGATCTGATGGTGGACGCGTACTGGAGTGCCGGCGCGCGGCTGGCTTTCGAGGGACAGTCGGTGTACTCCCGCCCCCAAGGCGGCACTCGCATCGGCGAGCGCATTGTCAAGCCGGGGGTCGCGTTGTTCTCCGATCCGTCGTACGCCGGACTGCAGGCGGCGCCCTTCGTGGTGGACACCTCGTCGTCCAACACCAGCAGCGTCTACGACAACGGGCTGCCGCTGAGTCGCACCGACTGGGTCAAGGGCGGCACCCTGACCGCGCTGATCCAGACGCGGCACACCGCGGCCATGACCGAGCAGCCGGTCACTCCGGGTGTCGACAACCTGGTGCTCGACATCGACGGGGCGAGTGGGTCGGAGATGGACCTGGTCGGCTCGGTGGACG
>JALZBH010000096.1 GCA_030947625.1 Actinomycetota bacterium | reverse complement strand
GGCTCGATGTGCCAGGTGAGACCTGCCAGCTGGTGATCATCGACCGGATCCCGTTCCCCCGGCCCGACGACCCGCTGATGAGCGCGCGCCAGCGAGCGGTCGACCGGGCCGGGGGCAACGGCTTCATGAGCGTTGCGGCCACCCATGCCGCGCTCCTGCTGGCTCAGGGCTCCGGCCGGTTGATTCGTACGACGACCGACCGGGGCATGGTCGCCGTACTCGACCCACGACTGGTCACCGCCCGCTACGGCAGCTTCCTGCGCGCCAGCCTGCCGCCCATGTGGATGACGACCGACGCCAAGGTGGCCCGTCAGGCCCTTGCCCGGCTGGCTGGTTGAGCTGCGGCCGGTTCTGGACTCAGCGCTACCGATGGAACTCGGTGGCGATCTGGGCGCCGAGGTGGGCGTTGTTCTTGACCAAGGCGATGTTGGCCACCAACGAGGCCCCGCCGGTGAGCTCGACGATCCGGCCGAGGAGGTACGGCGTGGCCTGCTTGCCGCTGATGTCGTGCTCGGTCAGGTCGGCCAGCGCCTGGGCGATGGCCGTGTCGATCCGCTGATGCGGGATCTCGTCGGCCTCGGGGACGGGGTTGGCGACAACGACCCCACCCGCGAGGCCGAGGGCGTCCTTGGCGCGCATCAGCTCGGCGATCTCGGCAGGGGAGTCGACCCGCAGTGGCACGGCGTACCCACTGGTGCGGGTGTAGAACGCCGGGAAGTCATCGGTCCGGTAGCCGAGCACCGGCACTCCCAAGGTCTCCAGCCGCTCGAGCGTCAGGCCGATGTCCAGGATGCTCTTCACACCCGCCGAGACCACCGCCACCGCGGTGGTGGCCAGCTCGGTCAGGTCGGCGCTGACGTCCATCGAGTGCTCCGCACCCCGGTGTACTCCGCCCAGGCCACCGGTGACGAAGATCCGGATCCCGGCCAAACTCGCCAGCCGCATCGTGGCCGCGACCGTGGTCGCACCATGCTCACCGCGGGCCACGACGTACGGAAGGTCCCGGATGCTCACCTTGCGGATCCCAGCCGTGCCGGCGAGCAGCTCGAGCTTGGCATCGTCGAGGCCGACATGGGGGACGCCGTCGAGTACGGCGACAGTGGCCGGCACGACCTCGTGGACGCGGAGGATCGTCTCGACCTCGCGAGCCATGGTGAGGTTTTCGGGATAGGGCATCCCATGGCTGATGATCGTGCTCTCCAAGGCGACCACCGGACGCTGGTCCGCGAGCGCATCGCGGACCTCATCGCTTGCTTGCCAGACCTGGCTCATCGCACCCTCCCCTCGCTCAGAGTCTGCTGCACCAGCTCGACACTGAGATCCGGGCGCACCGCACTCGTTACGGCCACGGTCAGGCAGGCTGTCGCCGCACCGAACGCTGCTGCGCGGGCCAGGGGGCGCCCGAGGCAGAGCTGGTGGAGGTAGCCGGCCAGCATCGCGTCGCCCGCGCCGGTCACATCGACGACCCGCGTGGGGATCGCCGGCACCGCCTCCGGGGCGCCCCCGCGCTGGTGCAGCGTGCTACCGGCCAGGCCCTCCCGTAGCCAGACCACGGAGACGCCGCGCTCGTGTGCGATCGCTACCGCGTCTCCGAGCTTTGCGGTCCCGGTGAAGGCTCTCAGCTCGTCGAGGTTGGGGGTGAACGTGTGCACGGTCATCGGGTCCAGGTCGCCCAGCCGGCCGGCCTTGTCGACGCTGACCGGATCGAGCGCCACCGCGACGCCGGCTTCGCGGGCTCGGTCGAGGAGGCCGGCAATGGTCTCGACGGGCAGGTTGGCGTCGAGCACGAGCCAATCGGCGCTCTGGAGCAGGTCGGGGGCCAGGTGCTCGGTCCGGAGAGTGCCGACCGCGGTCATGTCCGAGACTCCGATGACCAGGTCACCGGCGGCGTCGAGGACAGCGGTGTAGGTGTCGGTCGGCTCGGCCACTCGGCGTACCTCGGTGACATCCACGCCCGAGCGCGCAAGGTCACTGAGCAACATCTCGCCCGAGACGTCCTGGCCCACGGCTCCGACGAGGGATACCTCGACGCCGAGCCTGGCGAGGTTCTCGGCAACGTTGCGGGCCACGCCACCGGGGTTGCGTAGGGTCCGGCCGGGGTTGCTCGTGAACGGGGTTGGCGCAGCGTCGATCCGCGCGACGGTGTCGAGGTTGATCCCTCCGACAGCGACGACTCGGCTCACATGCGGCGCAGGACGGCGGTGACTTTGCCCAGGATGGTCGCGTCGGTGCCGTCGATGGGCTGGTAGGCGGCGTTGTGCGGCAGCAGCCACACCTTGCCGCCCTTCTTCTGGAAGGTCTTCACGGTCGCCTCCCCGTCGATCATCGCGGCAACGGTCTCGCCGTTCTCCGCGTCCGGCTGCTGTCGTACGACGACGTAGTCGCCGTTGCAGATCGCGGCGTCGACCATCGAGTCCCCCGAGACCTCGAGCAAGAACAACGTGCCTTCGCCGACCAGAGTCTTCGGCAGCGGGAAGATCTCCTCGACGCGCTCCTCGGCCAGGATCGGTCCCCCCGCAGCGATCCGACCGACCATGGGCACGTACGTCGCCTCCGGAAGGGCGTCGCCGAGCCCGGTCGGGTCGAAGCCGGCCTCGTCGGCGGAGGCGATCGCGCGTCTGGCCGCCATCAGCTCGGGGATGAACACCTCGAGTGCGCGGGGCCGGTTGGGGTCGCGCCGGATGAAACGCTTCTGCTCGAGCACGCGCAGCTGGTGGGCCACACTGGAGGAGCTGGTCAGGCCGACGAGCTCGCCGATCTCGCGGATGCTCGGCGGGTAGCCGCGCTTCTCGATCGAGTCGCGGAGCACGCTGAGGATGCGTTGCTGCCGCGGCGTCAGCCCGGTGCTGTCAGGCGGCGCGTCGGGCAGCTCACGAACGGGCGAGGCAGGGGATCGGGACGGGGTTTTCTCGCGAGCGGCCATGGCAGCACGCTAGAGCAAGGCTGGGACGATTTCAAACACATGTTCGAAGGGCGTGTCGGTCGGCGGCCGGGTGTCATTTCCAATGGATGGGCCGCCGCGTCGCGGCATCTACCGGCTTCACATCACACCAACCGGCAGAACCGGACTAAGGACGCCCAGCGACGCCTGCGAACCGCCTGGCTCGTTGCGGTGTGCCCGTTCTGCGGCGCCCGGTGATGCCAGCTCGGGCTCGGCTCGTTCCCCTTTGAACTGGTTGTAACGGTTCGAACACGCGTTCGCCCGGCTCTTGCCCTCGTTCGAACACCTGAGCTAGTCTCGCACGTGTGTTCGATCGAACGTAGTTTCGAGCCGCCGGCGAAACTGTCGGTGCCCGGCGGTAGACATTCGGATAGCACCACGCAGGGGTCGCGAACCGACCGCTCGGCCACACGGGTCGAGGGAAGCCTTCAGGAGGTTGACCGTTGAGCACACTGAGCATCTCGTCCGCATTCGTTCCGCACTCGCGCATCAGCGTCTCCGTCGTCCGGCTCACCAGCCGCGGCCGCGCGGTGCTGGTGCTCGGTTTCCTGACGCTGGCGCTCCTCCTGATGACGGTTCTCGGCGGTTGGGCCACGGCCACGCTCAGCGCCGGGACTCCGGAGCCGGTGCGCATCGTGGAAGTGCAGCCCGGTGACACCTTGTACGGCATCGCCGGCAAGGTCACCCGTCCCGGCCAGGTGCGGGAGATGGTCCTGCGCATCGAGCAGCTGAACTCCCTCAACGGGCCCGAGCTCGCCGCCGGGCAGAAGATCGCCGTGCCGCGCCACTAGGACCGGCACCGAGATGTCCGATGACCTCTTCGACCCGGGTCGTCGGCAGCTGGGGAAGCACGAGGGCGGCCCTTCTGCCCGGGGCCGCCCTCGTCGACCACCCCTGTCGAGACCGGTTGCCAGGGCACGGCGCGCACCGCACCCTCGGCCAGCAGCAGCTGCGCCGCGGTATAGGTGGTCATCACCAGTGTTTCGATCCGTGCCGGGGCACTCTTCCACCAGAACCTCCTCAGCCCCAGCGTCGCGTCCGAGGCCACGAAAAGCACGGCTCCGGCCACAGCCAGGCGCCGGCTGCTTGCCGGTAGTCGAGGGTCGAGGTTCGTCGAGGCGGCGAGCGTGCCACAGAGCAGCGCGGTGTAGCCGAGCACGGCGGGGCCGAGGGCCGGCTCCTCGCGGTACGCTCCCAGCGCCATCACCGGGGCAGAGGTCGCCCAGATCCCGGCCGCGATCCGGGCACCGGTTCGGTCCTGGATCCTGATCGCCAGGTTGCGGCTGAGGAGTAACCCACTCACGTATGCCGCATGGCCGATCCCGAACGACCCGGTTCCGGCGGCGAGCGCCCCCGTGCCCCGACCTAGCAACGCCAGGTCTCCGACCCAGCCGAAGGCAAGGGCCCCCAGCGTGGTGGTGCGCAGGGGCGAGGTTCGTGCTCGCCGGTTGGTGACCAACGAGACGGCCAGGGTCGGCATCAGCAGCGGCTTGGTGACCAGCCGAGCCCGATGTGCCCGGGGTGCTCCGGACCCGGCGAGCCAGGAGTCGGCGGCCGCCAGGGCGACGTACGCAATCTTCAGACGGGCGGGGGCAGCCAGGGTCACGGGCTGAACCTAGCGTGGTCCTCGGGATTCAGTGGCCGGTGCCGGTGAGGACGGGCGCGGCTTCGGCGATCCGCAGTGGGGTGGCTGGCCCGACGGTGGTGACGGTCCCGGGCACGGGCTGGAGGGCGCCCCCATTGAGGTTGAAGCGGGCGGTCCAGGTGACCTCGACGTGGTGCTGCACGGTGATGTGCGCGTGCTGGTAGCGATAGAGGATGTCCTTGGCCGGGTACGGCGCTCCGGGCTTGTTGGTGATCGCCGTAGTGCCGTCGCCGTGGACCCAGCGGAACGTGCTCGGGGTGATCTGGAGCCGGACGCGTTGGCCGAGCAGGGTCAGGGTGCGCGTCAGGGGCGCGGCGTCGGTGTAGAAGATCGTGTCGAAGTAGATCAGCGTCTTGCCCGCCGGCTGGGTGTGTGCCCGCAGCGCCGGTAGCGGGATCCGCCGGAACGCGGTCGCCACCATCCCGGCGGTTACCTGCGGTGGTGCCGCCCTCGGCGCCTTAGGGGCGGCGCCAGCACATTGCAAACCAAGTGAGATCCAAGCCTTGCGGTAATACCCCCAGAGTCGATAGAGACTCTGGCTTGTTGGACAGACGGCTGGCCCAGCACATGGTTGGGCGCCCCCTTGTCGCGTCGCGGTGACTTGGGTGCCACACGCTGATCTCCACTCGTACTTGCTGTAAATGCTCCGCATCTGTACGGCATTCGAAGTGGACGTGGTCGCGTCACGCAACACTTGGCAGCCCTTGGCCTGGGCCGACAAAAAGAACTGATTCGGTCCAGACGCGACACCCACCGTGGGTCCAGCGCACGAGGCTGCCGTTGCGGTGGGGGCGCTGGCAACCAAGGCACAGCAGAACAAGCCTGTTGCGAGCAGCCCAGTTAGACAGCGCGTAGCCACCGAGTCACCCTCCATTTGCCATCGAACGAGACGAAGAAGCTGGCTGGCGCCGCACCACCCTTGGATGTCTGTGCGGTTGCGCCGTCGCTTGGATACACCTTTGAAGCGTCGAAGTGACCAAATACGTCGACTTCCCATTCGGTCGTCCTGACTCCGGGGAGGCCTTGCAATCCGTCGACTTTCCATAAGCCACCCTCAACGTGGCCGCCAGCTTTGTAGGTTCGAGCTATGGCGTGCCGAACCCTCATGCATGAGACACATCCGGGTGCCTCAGCGAACATTAGAGGGCTCGTGTCCCCCGTAGATTCGGCGTAGTTGAACAGTGCGATGTAGTGCCGCACGAAGGCGATGGCGCCAGCCTTAGTGTTCGCGTTGGCGGCAGCGGGCATGGTGGGGGGAGTCGGGCTGGGCGAACTGCTGGGCGAAGCGCTCGGCGTAGTACTGGCCGACGTCGTCAGCGTGCTGGTGGGCGGCGGAGCGGGCGAGGGGCTGCCACCGCACGCGGTCAAGCTGAGCGCCAGGCTGGTGGCGAAGACCGCGGCTCGCATGACTGTGACCCCTTCGGTTCCCAGAGCGTCTTCCGAGTTAACTACCCTCGATGGCGCGGCGCTACACGCGCGAGCCCATCTGTGGATAGCGAGGAGACGGTGGCTGGGTACTCCGAGAGGTCGCTGGAGCAGAAGCTCGGACTCAAGGTCGGGTATGTCGTTTTCCTGGACCGGGCACCGGATGGCTTCACCCTCGACGCCCCGACCATTCGGCGGCTGCCGCCCCGCATCGACATGTCGCTGACCTTCCATACCTCCGAGCAGACCCTGGCCAAGCGGCTGCCCGAGCTGGTTGCGAGAACGGCGCCGGCCGGGGCGATCTGGGTGTGCTGGCCGAAGAAGGCGGCGAAGGTGGCTACCGACCTCGACGAGGCGGGCGTACGCCGGGCCGGCCTGTCCGCTGGTCTGGTCGACGTCAAGATCGCGGCCATCGACTCGATCTGGTCTGGCCTGAAGTTCGTCCGCCGGCTCGCCGACCGATGACAGCTGCACCGGACGGCTTACCGGGCGCCCCGACGTCCGCCTGTGCCTGCCCAGCCACACCATTGTGGGGGAACAACCTGCCCGACACGCCGGATGCGGGTCCAGTGACCGCACGCTGACCTGCGGCTTTGCGGCGCACTCCAGGTGCGCCAAAATCAGCGACGCCAAAGTGTTGCGCGTCACCCCCGATCGACGTAACGTACACAACATCTAGTAGTTACACAGATGTCGTTTTCCACATCTAGTTCCACAGGATCGACGTGTTTCCCACCGGGAGACCAGGTTATCCACCGCAGTTTCCACAAGACACCACACCAGGCGACACCCAAGGCGACCCGCGAAAGGGGGCCCGATGCACTGTCCGTTCTGTCGCGGCACCGACACCCGGGTCCTGGACAGCCGGGTCGCCGATGACGGCAGCGCGATCCGGCGACGGCGCCGGTGCCCCAGCTGCGACAAGCGGTTCAGCACCGTCGAGCAGATGCAGCTGACGGTGCTCAAGCGCAGCGGCGCCACGGAGCCGTTCAACCGCGACAAGGCGATCTCGGGCGTACGCAAGGCCTGCAAGACCCGACCGGTCTCCGAGGATGACCTGGCTCATCTGGGACAAAGCGTCGAGGACACCCTGCGCGACAAGGGCTGGGCCGAGGTGCCAGCCCAGGAGGTCGGGCTGGCCATCCTGGGACCGCTACGCGAGCTGGACGAGGTGGCCTACCTCCGCTTCGCCAGCGTCTACCGGGCGTTCGAGTCGGCCGATGATTTCGAGACCGAGATCGCGATCCTGCGCGCCGAAAAGGATGCCGCTCACCAGGGGCCCGAAGGAGCCGCCGGCGCCGAAGCCGATCGAGCGCCGCAGCCCGCGGGCTGACCACAGACCGCCCGGCACGTAGTGGGGAAGCTGCGTGCCGGGCTCACCAGCCGCAACATCCGATGAACAAGCTGAGGGGAATGAAGGACACATGACGCAGATGGCCGAGGACAGGGCCGGTGACAGGGCCGGCGACAGGGCGGGTGAGAGGGCCTACAACGGTGCGGGCAGCAGGCGTGGACTGAAGATCGAGCGGGTCTTCTCCACCGAGGGCGTGCATCCCTACGACGAGATCACCTGGGAGCGTCGCGACGTCGTCCAGACCAACTGGCGCAGCGGCGAGACCGTCTTCGAGCAGCGCGGGGTGGAGTTCCCCGACTTCTGGAGTCTCAACGCCTCCACGATCGTGACCTCGAAGTACTTCCGAGGCGCCGTCGGCACCGACGTACGCGAGTGGAGCCTCAAGCAGCTCGTCGACCGGGTCGTGAAAACCTACCGCTCCTCCGGGGAGGCCGAGGGGTACTTCGCAACTCCCGCCGACGCCGAGCTGTTCGAGCACGAGCTCGCCTGGCTGCTGGTGCACCAGTACTTCTCGTTCAACTCCCCGGTCTGGTTCAACGTCGGTACGGCGTCGCCCCAGCAGGTCTCGGCGTGCTTCATCCTTGCCGTCGACGACTCGATGGAGTCGATCCTGAACTGGTACAAGGAGGAGGGGTTCATCTTCAAGGGCGGCTCCGGGGCCGGCCTGAACCTCTCCCGGATCCGCTCGTCCAAGGAGCTCCTCTCCAGCGGCGGTACGGCGTCCGGTCCAGTCTCGTTCATGCGTGGAGCCGACGCGTCCGCGGGCACGATCAAGTCCGGTGGAGCGACTCGCCGCGCGGCGAAGATGGTGGTGCTCGACGTCGACCATCCCGACATCGAGGAGTTCGTGGAGACAAAGGCGCGCGAGGAGAACAAGATCCGCGCGCTGCGCGACGCCGGCTTCGACATGGACCTCGGCGGCCGCGACATCACCTCGGTGCAGTACCAGAACGCCAACAACTCCGTCCGGGTGACCGACGAGTTCATGCGTGCCGTCGAGGACGGGACCAGCTTCGATCTGCGGGCCCGCGGCACGGGCGAGGTCGTCGAGACCGTCGACGCCCGAGAGCTGTTCGCCAAGATCAGCAGGGCGGCCTGGGAGTGCGCCGACCCCGGACTGCAGTACGACGACACGATCAACCGCTGGCACACCAACCCCGAGACCGGACGGATCACGGCCAGCAACCCGTGCTCGGAGTACATGTCCCTGGACAACTCCTCCTGCAACCTGGCGTCGCTGAACTTGTTGAAGTTCCTCACCGTCGAGGACACCTTCGACGCGCCCCTGTTCGCCAAGGCGGTCGAGCTGGTCATCACCGCCATGGACATCTCGATCTGCTTCGCAGACTTCCCAACCGAAGCGATCGCCAAGACCACCCGTGACTACCGCCAGCTCGGCATCGGCTATGCCAACCTCGGCGCCCTGCTGATGGCGATGGGACTCGGGTACGACTCCGACGGGGGCCGGTCGATGGCGGCTGCGATCACCTCGTTGATGACCGGTACGTCGTACAAGAGGTCGGCGGAGCTCGCCGAGGTCGTCGGTCCGTACGCCGGCTACGCCCGCAATG
>JALZBH010000218.1 GCA_030947625.1 Actinomycetota bacterium | reverse complement strand
TCCTTGCCCTGCCCGAGCTGGTCGCCTTCGTAGGTGTACCAGGCGCCGGCCTTGCGCACCAAGCCTGCCTCGACGCCGACGTCGATCAGGCCGCCCTCACGGGAGATGCCGTGGCCGTACATGATGTCGAACTCGGCCTGCTTGAACGGCGGGGCCACCTTGTTCTTCACGACCTTGACGCGGGTCCGGTTGCCGACCATCTCCTGGCCATCCTTGAGCGTCTCGATCCGGCGTACGTCGAGGCGTATCGAGGCGTAGAACTTCAGCGCCTTGCCACCTGAGGTCGTCTCCGGCGAGCCGAACATCACCCCGATCTTCTCGCGGAGCTGGTTGATGAAGATCATGGTCGTATTCGACTGGCTGAGTGCACCGGTGATCTTGCGCAGCGCCTGGCTCATCAGCCTGGCCTGCAGACCGACGTGGCTGTCGCCCATCTCGCCCTCGATCTCGGCGCGGGGCACCAGCGCGGCTACGGAGTCGATCACGATCAGGTCGAGTGCCCCGGAGCGGATCAGCATGTCGGCGATCTCCAGCGCCTGTTCTCCGGAGTCCGGCTGGGAGACCAGCAGGGCGTCGGTGTCGACGCCGAGGTTGTGGGCGTAGCCGGGATCCAGCGCGTGCTCGGCGTCGATGAAGGCGACGATGCCCCCGGCCGCCTGGGCGTTGGCCACCGCATGGAGAGCGACGGTGGTCTTGCCCGAGGACTCCGGGCCGTAGATCTCCACAATGCGACCCCGCGGCAGGCCGCCCAGGCCGAGAGCGATGTCGAGGGAGATCGAGCCCGTCGGGATCACCTCGAGCGGTGCCCGCACCTCGTCGCCCAGTCGCATGACCGCGCCCTTGCCGAACTGCTTGTCGATGTTGGCGAGCGCTGCGTCCAACGCCTTGTCGCGGTCTCCACCGGCCATGATGTCTGAAGTCCCATCGTCGAGTTGCGGTTGTCTGACCAGACGCTAGGCGGCCCCACCGACAACGTCTGCGACGTAGCCGAACCTGTGGAGAAATGCGAACCAGCCTCACGCTGTGGACAGCAGCCTAGCCCGAACGTGTGTTCGACACGGAGTCCGACACGCGGGGCGCTAGTGAAGCCTCTCAGCGGTCCCGCGCGGGCAGGTCCAGGGCCGCCCAGACCGCGCGCCAGACCTGCTTCGGCGCCTCGCCCGAGGCCAGCGCCTCCATCACCGTGCGGCCCTGAAGCTCGGCCAGCACGTGCTGCTCAGCCCACGACCGGGAGTACGCCGGACCCAGCGCTGCGTCCATCCGGGACCAGAACTCGGTATGCCTCACCATGCCTCGGGGGGCCAGGCTAGGCGGGCGCCGGCTGCGGACCGCCCCGGGAGGAGTCGGCGTCCTCCGCGGTCAGCGGCCTCGCAATGCTCTCCAGCGACTTGCGCTCCGAGTGCACGCCGATGAGGACCTCGAGCAGACCCGCGGCGATCATCAGCGCTCCACCGATCCAGTAGCCCGGCGCGATGTCGGAGAGCACCTTGGCGTCGTTGATCAGCTTGCCGAAGTACAACGGGCCGGTGATGCCACCCACGGCTGTGCCGATCGCGTAGAAGAACGCAATCGCCAGGGCCCGCGTCTCCATCGGGAACACCTCACTCGCGGTGAGGTACGCCGCACTGGCGCCCGCAGAGGCGAAGAAGAAGATGACCATGCCGGCGATCGTCAACGTGACCGCGGTCAGGCTCCCCAGCATGAAGCCGACCACGACGAGCAACAGTCCGGAAAGCATGTAGGTGCCGGCAATCATCTTCACCCGGCCGACCGTGTCGAAGAGCCGCCCGAGCAAGAAGGCGCCGGCGAAGTTGCTCACCGCGAAGGCAGCGAGGTACCAGCCTGTCTGCTTTACACCGAGCAGGTTGCCGAGGGCATCGCCATAGGTGAAGAAGAACGCGTTGTAGAGGAAAGCCTGCCCGATGAACAGCGCCAGGCAGAGCACGGTGCGCTTGGGGTAGACCTGGAAGGCGGTCTTGGCGATGGTGACGAAACCGATGCTCTTGCGCTGACGGATGGTGATCTCGTCCTCCGGCGAGGGAAGTGACTCGCCGCTGGACTCCGCGACATCGCTCTCGATCTGGCTCACGATGCCGTCGGCTTCGTCCTCTCGTCCGTGGATGAACAGCCAGCGTGGGCTCTCCGGCACGTTGCGTCGCACGAGCAGGATGCCGACCGCAAGGATCGCCCCCAGCCCGAACGCCAGCCGCCAACCCAGTCCAGGGGCGACCAGCTTGGGATCGAGCAACGGGATGGTCAGCAGCGAGCCGATCGTCGCTCCGACCCAGAACGAACCGTTGATCCCGATGTCGACTCGACCGCGGTGCTTGGCCGGGATCAGCTCGTCGATCGCGGAGTTGATCGCGGCGTACTCCCCACCGATGCCTGCGCCGGTGAAGAACCGGAAGATGAAGTACCACATCGGGTTCCCCGAGAATGCGGTGAGCACGGTCGCCACGGTGTAGACGGCCAGCGTCATCATGAACAGCTTCTTGCGCCCGAGCCGGTCGGTGAGGTGGCCGAAGAAGAGCGCACCGACGCAGGCGCCGGCGACGTACACCGCGCCGGCCCGGCCGATGTCGATGCTGGTCATCCCCAGCCCGTGCTTGGGGTCTTGCAGAGCACTGGACATCGAGCCGACGATGGTGACCTCGAGCCCGTCGAGGATCCAGACGGTCCCGAGGCCGATGATGATCATCCAGTGCCATCGCGACCATGGGAGCCGGTCGAGCCGGGCGGGGATCTTCGTGGTGATCCGCTTGAAGTCGGTGTCGGACATGCTGCCCTCCCAATCCGGCCGCCCGATGCAGACCGTCGGCATAGCCAAGCACAAGGGGCGCCCGATCCTCCATAGGTTCGACCGCGGATGTTTCAGCTGAGCAGCAGCTTGTCCAGCCGCCGGCCCACGATCGCCAGGCCGACCAGGCCCATCGCGACCAGGTAGACCACGGACACCGCAGATGCCCAGGTCACCAGCCCGGTGGTCAGCTCGCGCACCAGCACCACCCCCCGGTAGAGCGGGGTGACCTCCACGACCCAGCGCACCGGTCCCGGAAACGCGGTGACGGGGAAGAACGTCGCCGAGAAGAGGAACAGCGGCAACGTGCCCAGCGTGACGAACTCGAAGTCCTGCCAGGAGCGCATGTACGTCGTCAGGGCCATGCACGCGCCACCGAACGCCAGCCCGATCAGCAGCGCGGCCGGCACAGCGAGCACCGCCCACCACGAGTGCACCAGCCCCATCGCGACCATCACCAGGAGGAACCCGGCGGAGTAGATGCCGCCGCGCAGCAGCGACCAGGCCAGCTCCCCGCGAGCAATGTCCGTGGTGGTCAGCGGGGTGGCCAGCATCTGGTCGAACAGCTTGTTGTACTTGAGCTTGAAGAAGAAGTTGA
>JALZBH010000217.1 GCA_030947625.1 Actinomycetota bacterium | reverse complement strand
GTCCATGGACGCGCACCCGGGTGCGAGGAGCACGGTGTCCCCCGGCCGGGCCAGCCTCGCGGCCTCGGCCACGACGCGGTCCATGGGGCGGTCCATGGCGCTGACTACCTCGCCAGTCTCGCCGCCGCCGACTTCGATCAGGGGCACATCGGGCGCGTGTCGGCCGAGCGCCTCACGAATCACTCCAGCATCACGTCCCAGCAGTACGACGCCCCGCAGCCGACCATGCACCGCACGTACCAGCTCGTCGAAGCGGGCGCCCTTGGCCAGCCCGCCGGCGACCCACACGACCGGGTCGTAGCCGCGAAGCGAGGCCAGTGCTGCGTGCGGGTTGGTGGCCTTGGAGTCGTCGACCCAGGTGACCCCGTCCACCGTGGCCACCTCGGTGATCCGATGGCCGCCCGGACGGAAGGCGCGCAGTGCCTGCCGCACCGCGACGGCAGGCACGCCGTGTGAGCGGGCCAGCGCAGCCGCCGCCAGCGCGTTGGCGACGAAGTGCGGTGCCGGGCTGGCCAGGTCCGCCAGCGTGCCGAGCTCGGCGGCGGCGCTGTGCCGCTCCTCGACGAAGGCCCGGTCCGCGAGCACCTCGTCTACGAGGCCGAGCATGCCCACGCTCGGAACGCCGAGCGTGAACCCGACCGCCCGGGCGCCCTCGGTCACCTCGGCCTCGCGGACCAGCTCCTCGGTCACGGGGTCGGCCACGTTGTAGACGCAGGCGCGTTCGACGCCGGTGTAGATCCGGCCCTTGTCGGCGGCGTAGGTGGCCAGGGTCTGGACTCCCGGCGGCGACTGGGTTGGGTCGCCGTACCAGTCGAGGTGGTCCTCTGCGACGTTGAGTACGGCGGCCGACTCGGCGCGCATCGACGAGGTGTAGTGCAGCTGGAAGCTGGAGAGCTCGACCGCGAGCACGTCGTACGCCGTGGGGTCCATCACTGCCTCGACCAGGGGCAGCCCGATGTTGCCACAGGCGACCGTGTGCAGCCCGCCCGCGCGCAGCATCACCTCGAGCATCTGCACCGTCGTGGTCTTGCCGTTCGTCCCCGTGACAGCCAGCCACGGCGTCCGATGTGCGGGGTCGCGCAGTCGCCAGGCCAGCTCGACCTCCCCCCAGACCGGGACGCCGCACGCAGCGGCCTGGGCAAGCAGCGGTGCCCGCGGGGACCACCCCGGTGAGGTGACCACCAGGTCGACGTCCTCGGGCAGGGTGGCCGTTGCGCCCATCCGCACGGTCGCGCCGAGGATCTCCAGCAGCGTGGCTCGTTCGGTGTGCTGGCCGGCGGCTGACTCATCGAGCACCGTGACTTTGGCGCCCAGGTGGACGAGGTTGTCGGCGGCCGCGAACCCGGAGACCCCCAGACCCGCCACGACCGCGTGGACGCCGTCCCAGGAGTCCCACCTCCCGAGACGGTCGAGCTCGAGCCTCATCCGGGGCCCCCGCGGAGCTGCGAGCGCAGCGAGTCGCTTCGTGGGGTGATCATCCGGGGCCCCCGCGGAGCTGCGAGCGCAGCGAGTCGCTTCGTGGGGTGATCATGAGCCGACGACCCACTCGGCGTAGAAGACCCCCAGACCGGTGGCCACGAAGATGCCGGCGATCAGCCAGAACCTGATCACCACAGTGATCTCCTCCCACCCGAGCATCTCGAAGTGGTGGTGCAGCGGAGCGATCCGGAAGAGCCGTTTGCCACCGGTGAGCTTGAAGAAGCCAACCTGCAGGATCACCGACAGGGTCTGGATCACGAACAGGCCGCCGAGCAGGACCAGCAGCATCTCGGTGCGAGTCAGGACGGCCATGCCGGCCATCGCACCGCCGAGTGCGAGCGAGCCGGTGTCGCCCATGAAGATCTTGGCCGGCGAGGCGTTCCACCACAAGAAGCCGAAGCAGGACCCCATGATCGCCGCCGAGATCACCGCCAGGTCGAGCGGCTGGTAGACCTCGTAGCACTTGGGGCCAGGCCGATGGACGCACGACTGGTTGTTCTGCCAGATGTTCACCAGCGTGTACGCCCCGAACACCATCACCGACGCACCCGTGGCCAGCCCGTCTAGGCCGTCGGTGAGATTCACCGCGTTGCTGGTGCCCGCGATCATGACCAGGATGAAGAGCACCAGCAGTACGGCGGGCAGATGCAAGCCCACCGTGTCGCGGATGAACGAGATGGAACGTCCGGCCGGGGTCTGGCCGTGGCTGTTCTTGAGCCAGGGCAAGAGTGCCAGCGAGCCGAAGATCAGCGCGACCGCGGTCTGGCCACCGAACTTCGCCCAGCTGCGGAGGCCGAGGCTGCGCTGCTTGTAGATCTTGATGAAGTCGTCGAGGAAACCGACCGCGCCCAGACCGACGAACGCGAACAGCAACAGCCAGCCGGACGCGCTGGGAACCTGCCCGGTTGCGAACACGGCGATCAGATAGGAGAGCGAGCTCGACAGCACGATCACCAAGCCGCCCATTGTCGGCGTACCCCGCTTGGTGTGATGGGTGGTGGGCCCGTCGTCGCGGATCAGCTGGCCGTACCCGTGCGCGGTGAGAAACGTGATCGCGAACTTGGTGCCGACCAGGGTGAGGAACAAGGAGAGCCCGCCGCCGAGCAGGATTGCTCTCATCGGTCCTCCTCGTCGTCGGCGATGTCAACCGGTCCGAGCAGTGCCTGGGCCACTTGCTCGAGCTGCGCGGCACGAGAGGCCTTTACCAACACCACGTCCGGGCCTGCGACATTGTCGCTCAGCCAGTCGACGGCCTGCTCGGCGGTGTCGACATGCCTGACCGTGCCGTCCTCGCCACGCTGTTGGACCAGGGCGTCGTACGTCGGCCGAGCACCCTCGCCGATGACGACGACGAGGTCGAGCGCGAGCCGATGGGCAAGTATCCCCACCTCGACGTGCTCCTGGTCGCTCGCCTCGCCGAGCTCACGCATCTCTCCGAGGACGGCAACTCCTCGCCGGCCGGTGCGTCCGCTGATCCCGGCCAGGGTCTCCAGCGCCGCGCGCATCGAGTCCGGGTTGGCGTTGTAGGCGTCGTTGACCACGGTCAGGCCGTCCGAGCGGTCGTGCACCTCCAGGCGCCACGGCGAGCCAGACCGGGCCAGGCTCAGGGCCGAAGCGACCTCCGCGATCGGCAGTCCGAGGGCAACCGCCGCTGTTGCGGCGGCCGCCGCGTTGGTCGCCTGGTGGGTGCCGATCCCCTTCAGCGCAACAGGGTTCGGTGCGCGCTGGTAGACCAGGTCGAATTGCGGACGGCCAAGATCATCTAGCTCGAGCGCCCCGATCCGGACGTCCGCAGTCTCGGCGTACCCGAACGTCAGCGTGCGTGCGGAGGTACGCGACGCCATCGCCGCGACCAGCGGGTCGTCGGCATTGAGTACGGCGGTCCCCTCGGCGGGGAGCGCCTCCACCAGCTCGCCCT
>JALZBH010000095.1 GCA_030947625.1 Actinomycetota bacterium | reverse complement strand
GAGGACCTCGAGGAGCACATCGTCGACATCGACGTCGGCGACGAGATGCGTTCGAGCTTCCTGGAGTACGCCTACTCGGTGATCTACTCCCGTGCGCTGCCGGACGCGCGTGACGGGATGAAGCCGGTGCAGCGCCGAATTCTTTACGCGATGTATGACATGGGGGTGCGCCCGGACCGGGGGCATGTGAAGAGCTCACGCGTGGTCGGTGAGGTGATGGGTCGCTACCACCCGCACGGCGACGGCGCCATCTACGACGCGCTGGTGCGGATGGCCCAGCCCTGGTCGATGCGGCTACCGACTGTCGACGGGCACGGCAACTTCGGCTCACCGGACGACCCACCGGCGGCGATGCGCTACACCGAGTGCCGGATGGCGCCGGCTGCAATGGCGATGGCGGTCTCGATCGAGGAGGACACCGTTGACTTCCGGCCCAACTACGACGGCCGCGAGCTCGAACCCTGGGTGCTCCCCGCTGCGATCCCACATCTCGTCGTCAACGGCGCCGCCGGCATTGCGGTCGGCATGGCAACCAACATCGCCCCACACAACCTGGTGGAGGTGGTCCAGGCCCTACGTCATCTGCTCAACCACCCGAAGGCAGACCTCGATGCGCTGATGCGCTTCGTGCCCGGCCCCGATCTTCCGACCGGCGGCAAGATCGTCGGGCTCGACGGCGTACGCGACGCCTATGAGAGCGGCCGGGGGTCGTTCCGGATGCGTGCGACGACCCGGATCGAGTCGATCACCCCACGGCTCAAGGGGATTGTCGTCACCGAGCTTCCGTACGGCGTAGGCACCGAGCGGGTGATCGCCGCGATCAAGAAGCTCGTCCAGGCCAAGCGGCTCCAAGGGATCGCCGACGTCAAGGACCTCACCGACCGCGAGAAGGGCCTGCGGCTGGTGATCGAGGTCAAGGGCGGCTTCCACCCGGAGGCGCTGGTCGAGCAGCTCTTCCGCAGTACGCCGTTGGAGGAGTCGTTCGCGATCAACGCCGTCGCCCTCGTCGACGGCCAGCCGCGCACACTCGGGCTCAAGGAGATGCTCGAGGTCTTCCTGGCCCACCGCCTCGACGTCGTCCGCCGCCGGTCCAACCACCGTCGCGGCAAGGCTGCCGACCGGCTGCACCTGGTCCAGGGGCTGCTGCTGGCCATCCTCGACATCGACGAGGTGATCGCGCTGATCCGCTCCAGCGACAACGCCGAGCAGGCCCGCGAACGGCTGGTGCAGGTCTTCGACCTGACCGAGGTCCAGGCAAGCTACATCCTCGACATGCCGCTACGTCGGCTGACGAAGTTCTCCAAGATCGAGCTGGACAAGGAGCACGACGAGCTCACCCGCACGATCGCCGATCTGGAGGAGATCCTCGGCGACGAGTCGGCCCTGCGCCGAGTGGTCTCCGAGGAGCTTGCCGAGGTCGCCAAGACCTACGGCACGCCCAGAAGGACGGTGCTGTTGGAGTCGTCGGGGCACACGCTGACCTCCTTGGCGGCACCGCTGGAGGTCTCCGACGACCCGTGTTTCGTGTTCCTCTCCGGCAGTGGGCTGCTGGCCCGGACCACCACGGTGGACCCGTCCGGCGGGGGTGGTGCCCGGGTCCGGCATGACGTGATCGTCTCCGCCGTCCGTGCAACCGCCCGCGGGGTGGTCGGCGTACTCACCACCAGGGGACGGGTGGCCAGGCTCGGGGTGCTCGACCTGCCGACGTTGCCTGCGACCGCGAACCACCCCAACCTGCAGGGTGGCGCGCCGATCGGGGAGTTCCTCACCTTGGCCTCGGGGGAACGGCCGCTGGCGCTGGTCTCGTTCGAGCCCGGCTCCCTCGGCCTGGCCCTGGGCACCCAGCAGGGTGTGGTCAAACGCGTCAACCCCGAGTACCTCGCCAACCGCGAGGACTGGGAGGTGGTCGGTCTCCGAGACGGTGATGTGGTGGTAGGTGGTTCGCAGCTGGTCACCGGCGAGGAGGAGCTCTGCTTCATCACCAGCGACGCCCAGCTGCTGCACTTCTCGGCGAGCCTGGTTCGTTCGCAGGGACGCGCCGGTAGCGGGATGGCCGGGGTCAAGCTGGCTCCCGGCGCGACAGTGACCTGGTTCGGCGTGCTAGATCCCACTGATGCGGTTGTGGTGACCGCCTCCGGGTCCGAGTCGGCACTACCAGGCACCGAGGCGGGCTCGGTCAAGGTCACGCCGTTCGGGGAGTACCCCGCGAAGGGTCGGGCGACTGGAGGGGTCAGATGTCACCGGTTCCTCAAGGGCGAGGACGTGCTGGTGTTCGGCTGGGCCGGTCCCGGGCCGGCCGCGGCCGCCGCGTCAAGCGGAGCACCGGTCGAGCTGCCCGCCCCGGTCGGTCGGCGCGACGGCTCGGGTACGCCGGCAAGCCAGCCGATCCACGCCTGCGCCGCCTCCGTCGAGCCGCGACTCAGCTCCCGCTCAGCCGCGACTCAGCTCCCGCCCGGGACCGACGTGGCACGCTGAACCCATGATGAAGCGGCTCCTTTCCCTGACCTGCCTGGTCGTCCTCATGATCGGGTTGGCCGGATGTGGCGGCGCCAAGAAGCCGCCGGCTGCCCACCAGGACCCGCACAAGGTGATGACGCAGGCCAAGAAGCACCTCGACCAGGCAGCGAGCGTGCACTTCACGTTGTCCACCCCGTCGGTGCCCAAGAAGGGCAACGCCGTGCTCGGCGCGGCCGGACTGATGACTCACGCGCCGGCCTTCAAGGGAACCGTCAAGGTGATCCTCGGCGGACTCACCGCCGACGTACCGGTGGTCGCGGTGGGCGGCAAAGTGCATGCCAAGCTGCCGCTGCAGACCAAGTACGCCGTGATCAACCCGGCCGACTACAACGCACCGGACCCGGCTCGGTTCATGGACCCGGCAACCGGGCTGTCCTCGCTCCTGACCAAGATCAAGAACCTCAAGCAGGGCCCGCAGACGCGTTCGGGCACCCGGGTGCTCACCAGCTACACCGGCACCGTGGCCGGTAGTGACATCGCACCGATCATCCCGAGCGCGATCAAGGCACAGACCTACCGAACCGTCGTCGGCGTCGACGACCGGAGCTTCCCCTTGATCGTGCAGGTGACCGGGTCGTTCTTCACGGCATCCGGTCCGGTGACCTACACGATGACTCTCGACCAGTACGGCAAGGCCGTGAAGATCACCGCACCGTGACCACGACGCGGGTGACGCCGGTGCCCGCTCGGGGGTCACGGCTGTTGCTGTCCCTGGCGGCAGTAGCGGTGGCCTTCGCCGCCGCCGACACCTATGTCGTGGTGCTGGCGCTGCCGTCGATGATGGGTTCTGTCGGTCTCAGCATCGACCAGCTGCAGCGGGCCGCACCGATCGTCAGCGGTTTCCTGCTCGGGTACGTCGCCATGCTGCCGCTGATCGGCCGGATCGCAGACCTGCGCGGCCGGCTGCCCGTACTCGTCGCAGCCCTCGTGACGTTTGCCTTCGGCTCGCTGGTCACCGCATCGGCGTACGACCTGGGCAGCCTGGTCGTGGGCCGCTTCCTGCAGGGGGTCGGCGGGGGCGGCCTGGTGCCGGTGACCCTGGCTTTGGTCGCCGACCTCTACCCTGCCGAGCGACGCGGGGTCCCGCTCGGCGTGGTCGGGGCGGTCCAGGAGCTCGGCAGCGTGCTGGGACCGTTGTACGGCGCCCTGGTGCTGGTCGTGGGCACATGGCGAGACATCTTCTGGATCAACCTCGCGGCAGGTCTGGCGCTCGCGGCCGCCGTGACCGCAGTGGGCCGGCGGGGCCGCATCAGGAAGCCCCGTCGCCGGGTCGACGTACCCGGGATCGCGTTGCTCGCGCTGTTCGTCTCCGGGCTGCTGCTGGTCATGCGACAACCCACGAGCTTGGTCACCTCGGTCTCCTGGGGCGGGCCGTTCGTGCCGTTCTCACCGGGTACGTCGGTGTGGTGGTCGCCGCTCGGCCTGACCACCGCCGGTCTCGGGGTCGCGTTCGCGGCCTGGCAGCTCAACGCCTCGCACCCGCTGGTCGACCTGCACGACTGGTTCGTCTCGGCCAGGCAGGCCGACCTGCTCGGCGCGATGTTGCTCGCGGTAGCGCTGGCAGGCGTGATCCTGGCGTTCGCCACCGCGAACCCGCAGGTCCAGCTTCTCTCCCCCGCCGGCCCGTGGTACCTCTTGGTCGCCGCGGTCGCTGCCGCGCTGTTCGTCGTCCACAACCGGAGAGCCGCGGCTCCGTTGATCCCTCACGGCGCACTGGGGCAGCGGCCGGCCTGGGGTGCCCTGGTGGTCAGCTTCTTCGTCGGGGCCGCCCTGATCGCTGCTCTGGTGGACATCCCGATCTTCGCCCGCGTCAGTGTCTACTCGACTTCTCAGGTCAAGGCGGCTCTGGTGCTCGTGGAGCTCCTGGTCGCGTTGCCGGCCGGGGCGCTGGTGGGTGGCTGGTTGACCCGCAGAGTCCCGTCCGGGGTCCTTGCCGCGGCGGGGATGGCGTGCGCGGCGGTGGGCTTCTGGCTGATGTCGCACTGGGGGCTGGACGCCCTGCATCACCTCTCCGCGTCATTGACGCTGGTGCTCGCGGGATGGGGTTTCGGCCTTGCCCTGGCTCCGGTAAACGCGGCTCTGCTGGCGAGCACCGATGCGGACGTGCACGGGGTGAGCAGCGCCCTGCTCGTGGTTGCCCGGATGGTCGGCATGCTGGTGGGCATCTCGGCACTGACGACGATCGGGCTGCGACGGTACTACACGGTGCAGTCGGGTATCCCGTCACCCAACCAGGTGTGCGGGGGGATCAGTACCCGCTGCCCGGCGTACACCCATCTGCTGCAGCTGGCCGGCGTCGAGCAGCTGCAGGCGATCTTTCTCGGAGCCGGCTTCTGTGCGGCGCTGGCCGGAGCCGTGGCGCTGCTGCTGTTCAGGGGCGCGGCCACGACAAGCGCGTCGGCTCTCGAGCTGATCCGGGCCGGCGGCTAGGTTGCCCCTTGTGAACCACGACTTCGAGGACCTGCTGGCGGCAAACCAGCGCTTCGCCGAGACGTTCGTGCTGAGTGGCTTCGACGGAGTCGCACACGCCGGGATCGCCGTGGTCACCTGCATGGACTCGCGGATCGACCCGCTGCGCATGCTCGGGCTGCAGCCCGGGGACGCGAAGATACTGCGCAACCCCGGAGGGCGGGTCGATGAGCAGGCGCTGGAGGCGCTCGTGCTCGGCGTACACCTGCTGGGGGTCGACCGGATCCTCATCGTGCAGCACACGCGCTGCGCGATGGCGTCGGCCACCCAGGACGAGCTGCGAGCCCGGGTGAGCGAGTCGGCCGGCCAGGACGCGTCCTGGCAGACGTTCGGGGTGGTCGAGGACCAGGAGGCTGCGCTGGCTGACGACGTACGCAAGGTGCTGGCGCACCCGCTGATACCTGACCCCGTCGCGGTCGGCGGCTTCATGTACGACGTCGACACCGGTCTGCTGGCCGAGCTCGTCTAAAGTTCTGCGATGACCCTCGCGCTCGCCAGTCGCCGCGTACTGCTGGTCGGCTCGAGCGGGGGCCATCTGGCCCAGCTCGTCCCGTTAGCCGACCTGTGGCGCCCGGAGGGGCGGGCGTGGGTGACCTTTGCGACCCCGGATGCTCGGTCTGTGCTCGCCGATGAGTCCGTGACCTGGGCATACTCTCCGACCACGCGCAACATCTGGAACCTGCTGCGCAACACGCTGCTGGCGTGGCGGGTGCTCCGAGAGGTGAATCCGGAGGTGGTCGTCTCCACAGGCGCCGGTGTTGCGCTGCCGTTCTTCGTCCTGGCCAGGCTCCGCGGGGTTAGCACCGTGTACGTCGAGGTCTTCGACCGGATCGACTCCACGACGCTGACCGCCCGGCTGTGCCGGCCCTTCACCGATCTGATGCTGCTCCAGTGGCCAGAGCAGCTCGCTCTGTACCCCAACGGCCACGTGATCGGACCGCTGCTGTGAGCCGGGTCTTCGTTGCAGTCGGCACCGACGTACACCCCTTCGACCGGCTGGTCGGGCTCATGGACGAATGGGGAAGCGCTCACCCGGAGGCCCTCTGCTTCGTGCAGTACGGCACCTCGACGGCGCCGAGCCGCTGCGACGGCGCGGACTTCCTACCCCACGAGGAGCTGTCCGAGCGGATTCGCGACGCAGACATCGTGGTCACCCATGGTGGTCCGGCCACGATCACCGAGGTGTGGGCTGCCGGCCGGGTCCCCCTCTGCATGCCGCGAGATCCCGCCTTCGGAGAGCACGTGGACGGGCATCAGCAGCGCTTCGCCCGGTCCCTGGCCGGCCACGGACGGCTCATCCTTGCCGAGGACTCCGAGTCGCTGGGTAGCGCGCTGGACTCGGCCCTCGCCGATCCGTCCTCGCTCCTGCTCGACGGGTCGTCCCGCTCACCGGTCGGCACCTCGGTCGGGCGCGCCGGTGAACTCATCGGCGAGCTGCTCGCCCAGAGCGCCGATCCCGGTGAGGTCCCGTCCGGCGCAGTTCAGCGAGTCAGGCATCGATGGCGTCGGCATCGACCTCGTAGGCTCCGGCGACGATGAAGTCCTTGCGGGGTGCCACCTCGGCACCCATCAGCAGCTCGAACACCTCTGCCGCCGCCTGGGCGTCCGAAGCCGTGATCCGCCGGAGGGTACGACGGCGCGGGTCCATCGTCGTCTCGGCCAGCTGGTCGGCGTCCATCTCGCCGAGGCCTTTGTACCGCTGGACCGGGTCCTTCCAGCGGACCCCCTTCTTGGTCAGCTCGGCAAGCTTGCGCTGCAGCTCCGGATCCGAGTACGTGTAGACGTACTTGTCCATCCCCTTCTTGGGGTTGGTCAGCTCGATCCGGTGCAGCGGCGGCACCGCCGTGAACAGCCGGCCGGCAGTGACCAGGTCCGGCATGTACTTGAAGAACAACGTCGCGAGCAGACAGCGGATATGCGCGCCGTCGGAGTCCGCATCCGCCATGAAGATGATCCGTCCGTAGCGAGCAGCGTCGAGGTCGAAGGTGCGTCCAGATCCGGCGCCCACGACCTGGATGATCGAGGCGCACTCGGCGTTCTTGAGCACGTCGGCCACCCCGGCCTTCTGTACGTTGAGGATCTTGCCGCGGATCGGCAGCAGCGCCTGGAACTCGGAGTTCCGCGCGAGCTTCGCCGTACCCAGGGCCGAGTCGCCCTCGACGATGAACAGCTCGGACGCCTCGACGTCGTTGGAGCGGCAGTCGGCGAGCTTGGCCGGCAGGGCCGAGGACTCTAGCGCGTTCTTGCGCCGCTGGGTCTCCCGATGCTGGCGCGCGGAGATGCGTGTCTTCGACGCGCCGAGGACCTTGTCCATCAGCAGCCGTGCCTGCGCCTTGTCGGCCCGGCGGGTCGAGGTGAGGAAGCTCTTGAGCTCTCCCGACACCACCTTGCGTACGACGCCCCGCGCTGCGGGTGTGCCGAGCACCTCCTTGGTCTGCCCCTCGAACTGGGGCTCGGCCAGGCGGACCGTGACCACAGCGGTCATCCCCTCGAGCACGTCGTCCTTGACCACGTCGGCGTCGTTGACCCTCAGCACCTTGGCGGCGCGCATCGACTCGTTGAACGTCTTGGTCATGGCGGCCTCGAAGCCGGCGACGTGGGTGCCTCCCTTGGGCGTGGCGATGATGTTCACGAACGAGCGCAGCACGGTGTCGTAGCCCACGCCCCACCGCACCGCCACGTCGACCAGCAGCTCTCGCTCGACGTCCTGGGGAGTCATGTGCCCCGCGTCGTCGAGCATCGGCACGGTCTCGGTGAAGGTGGCCGAGCCCTGCAGCCGGCGTACCTGGGTCACCGGCTCGTCGTTGCTCAAGAACTCGCAGAACTCGGTGATTCCGCCGTCATGGCGAAACGACTCCACCACAGGCTCGTCCCCGCGCAGGTCCCTGATCATCAGCTCCAGCCCTGGCACGAGGTACGACGTCTGCCGGGCCCTGGTCGCGAGCTCGTCGAAGGCGAACCTCGCATCCTTGGTGAAGACCTGTCTGTCCGGCCAGAACCGGACCCTGGTCCCGGTGACCGCCTTCCGCACGCGCGACCCCTTGCGCAGGCCCGAGCCCGGTGTGAACCGCGCGGTGTCGGCAGGGCCGTCGAACACGCCCGGCACCCCCCGCTGGAACGACATCTGCTGGGTGGCCGGTGACCGGTCCACCTCGACGTCCAGCCGCGCCGACAGAGCGTTGACGACCGAGGAACCGACGCCGTGCAGACCACCGGTCGCGGCGTAGGACCCGCCCCCGAACTTGCCACCCGCGTGCAGCTTGGTGAACACCACCTCGACACCGGACAGCCCGGTCTTTGGCTCCCTGTCGACCGGGATGCCGCGCCCGTTGTCACGCACCTCAGCGGAGCCTTCGGGATGCAAGATCACCTCGATGCGGCTCCCCACCCCGGCGAGGGCCTCGTCGACGGCGTTGTCGATGATCTCCCAGAGACAGTGCATCAGCCCCCGTGAGTCGCTCGAGCCGATGTACATGCCCGGGCGCTTGCGCACCGCCTCGAGCCCCTCGAGCACCAGGAGGTGACGGGCGGTGTAGGTGTTGTCGACGATAATGAGACCTTTGGGCTGGAACCGGGCTGGTAACTGGCTGGGACCCATCCAACATATCCACGGGCTCCGAAGTACCTCAGACCGACGCGCGGCCCGAGACCCCAGGTCACGCTTTCAGAACAAAGTGCCTCGCGGTGCCGCGAACATGCACCCTGAAGCGCCTGTCCGGGGTCAGACTCTAGGCACCGGTACGCCGGGTTCAGCGCCACGGCTGGACATGACCGGCGCAGATGCTCCGACTGTGATCAGATGAAGTCATTGGTTCCACGCAGCGCTTGGACGTCGAGGGAATCCCCGCGGCAGGTTGGGCGTTGGAATAGACACTGGATCGGGAAAGAGAGGCCACCGTGACCACCGCGACTGCCCCCAGTGCCACCCCACTGAGCGCACTGGACCGTTGTGACCGCTGCGGCGCGCAGGCGTACCTGCGAGTCCGTCTTCCCGGTGGCAGCGAGCTGCTCTT
>JALZBH010000216.1 GCA_030947625.1 Actinomycetota bacterium | reverse complement strand
GGTGTCCACGTCCGACAACACCCCGACGAGACCGTCCGGTGGCGCGACCCGAACCGGGTCGGACAGGGTGGAGAGCCGCCGCTTGACCCAACCCTCGCGTTCGACCAGGCGACGACAGCCCGGACAGATGAGCACGTGACCCCAGGCGCGCTCGGCCTCCTGAGGGGACAGCTGGCCGTCGACGAGCGCCGAGGCGCTCGAGCCGATGTGGCCGCTGAGCTTCATCATCGGTGCTGGCTCGCCAGCTGGGGACCGGAGACCCGGACCCGTCCGGGCTGGGGGGCTCGGTGGGCCAGCGCCTCACGCAGCATCGTCCGGCCCCGGTGGATTCGCGAGCGCACGGTGCCCATCTTGACGCCGAGCACGTCAGAGATCTCCTCGTAGCTCAGACCCTCCACGTCGCACAAGACCACCGCAGCCCGGAAGTCGGGTGGCAGGGCCCCGAGCGCCGCCTCGACGTCGGCGTCGAAGAGCCGCTCCAGGTACGCCGCATCCGGAGTCGGCAGCGCGCTGGGGAGCCGCTGGCCCGCGTCGTCGGACAGGGCGTCGAACCGGATCCGGGCCTTGCGGCGCGCCTGGTCGAGGAACAGGTTCGTGGTGATCCGGTGCAGCCAGCCTTCGAACGTGCCCGGGGTGTAGGTGTGCAGGGATCGGAACACCCGCACGAACACCTCCTGGGTGAGGTCCTCGGCGTCGTGCCTGTTGCCGGTCAGCCGGTAGGCGAGACGGTAGACGCGTCCGCTGTGCTCGGTGACGATCTCGTCCCAAGAGGGCACCCCGTCGCCAGGAAGCTGTGTCTGCGTGATCGACATCGATGCCTGCCTCAGGCCACGTCGTTGAGGACGACCTCGTGCCATCACTCCTGACCTGCTTCCACGCTAAGAAGGGCGCCTGAGACGCCGCTGAGGCCCAGCCGCAAAACTGCTGGGAACTGGACAACGTCCCGGTGCCCCCCGGTGTTCCCGCCACGCACCCGCCTGAGCGGTAGAGTCCCGCGCAGAGCACGACGCAGGATCGACCCAGGAGGCCCGTCATCGCCACCGCCATGAAGCCCGCGAGCTGGACCTACTCCGAGCAGTACGTCGACGAGGACGAGTTCCTGGCCAACGGCCGGGCCCGCGCCAAGGAGGTCGGTGTCGCACCGATCGGCTCCGGGGGTGGAGCGGCGCTGCGGTTCCTGGCCTCGGTACTCGACGCCCGGGCAGTCGTCGAGATCGGCACCGGTACCGGTGTCTCCGGTCTCTGGCTGCTGCGCGGGATGCGGAGTGACGGGGTACTCACCAGTGTGGACACCGAGGCCGAACATCAGCGGCTGGCACGCGAGACGTTCAACGAGGCCGGCATCCCCCCTCAGCGAGCCCGGTTGATCCCCGGATCCGCGCTGGAGGTGCTCCCGAGGCTGACCGACGGCCACTACGACGTGGTGTTCTGCGACGGCGACAAGCAGGAGTACTCCGACTACCTCGCGGAGGCGCTCAGACTGCTGCGTCCCGGTGGAGTCGTCGCCTTCGACAACGCTCTGTGGCACGACCGGGTTGCGGACCCTGCCCAGCGGGACGCCGAGACGGTGGCCATCCGCGAGCTCGGGAAGGCGGTCCGTGAGAACGAGACGCTGGTGCCCGTGCTGTTGCCAGTCGGCGACGGCCTGCTGGTTGCCAAGAAGGTGTGGACGCCCGAGTCCTGACGGAACCGCTCAGCGGCGGATGCCGGCCACCGGGTCCGGCGAGCCGAGCCAGTGCAGCAGTAGCCGGGCACCGAAACCGGTCGGGCCCTCGGTCCATTCGAACTCGTCCTCGACCGCGTCGCCCACCGAGGCCAGGTCCAGGTGTGCCCAGGGCAGGCCGCCGGTGAAGTGCCTCAGGAACAGCGCTGCGGTCACGGCCTGAGCAGACGTGGGCGCATTGATCGCGTCGGCGACCGGCGAGAACAGCTTGGGCTCGTACTCCTCAGCCAACGGCATCCGCCACAGCGGTTCCCCGGCGGCCGCTCCGGCCTCCTCCAGCCGGCGGCCGAGCACGTCGTCGGTGGTGAAGTACCCGCCGATCCGCTGACCGAGAGCAACCTTGATCGCGCCGGTCAGTGTCGCTACGTCGACGAGCAGGGTCGGTTTGAGCTGGTCGACGGCGTACTGCAGCGCATCCGCGAGCACCAGCCGTCCCTCGGCGTCGGTGTTGTTGACCTCGGTCGTGCGGCCGGCGTACTGGCGGATCACGTCTCCCGGGCGCATCGCGGCCGCGCCGACCGCGTTCTCGGCGATCGGCAGCAGTCCGGTCACCTGCACCGGGCAGCCGACGTCACCCAGCGCCGCCAGCACGGCGAGTACGACGGCCGCGCCGGTCATGTCGCGCTTCATCGTGACCATGCCCTCGCCAGGCTTGATATTGAGGCCGCCGCTGTCGAAGGTGATCCCCTTGCCGACGAGTACGACGTGGGCGCGGCGCCGTCCTTTGCTCGAGGACGAGGCAGCGCGCTTGCCGGGCGAGTAGCCCAGCTGCACCATCCGCGGCGGCGTCGCCGAGGCCCGGCCGACTGCGACCAGGCCACCGAAGCCCTCGGCCTCGAGCCGCTTCTCGTCCCAGACCGTCGCGGTGAGCCCGGCCCGCTTGGCGGCACGTACCGCCTGCTCGGCAAGCCATTCCGGGGACTTGATGTTCGGCGGCACCGTGGCCAGCATCCTCGCCTGCCAAGACGCTCCCGCGACGGCCAGCGCTCGTTCCAGTGCGTCGCGGTCGGGTTCGGGTGAGGAGGCCAGCACCAGCTTGGCGGCCGGATGCGGCCGGTTCTCGCCGGTCCGCAGTGTGAAACCGAACGAGCCGAGCACGACTCCTTCGACAAAGGCGCCGAGGCCGTCCTGGCTGGGGAGAACCGCCGGAATCGAGGTGGCCACCGCCCCGGCTCCCAACGTACGCCGAGCCAGCGCGGCGCCGGCCCGGCGCAGGTCGGCCGGGCGGGCCTGACCCAGACCCACCAGCAGCACCACCTCGAGAGCGGGGTTCGCGCGGTCGTCCGAGGAGACCTGCGAGCCAGGAACCGGAACCGCGGTGATCTCCCCGGCAGCCCCCTTCGCAACGGAGGCCTCGAGAGACCCCAGCAGGTCCAGACCGAGCTCCTCGGCGAGCTCCGCTCCGCCCGGGCCGATTGTCAGCGGCGACCGGTCACCCGAACCGGGCAGCACCGGAAGTGCGACGACGTCCGCGCCCCGGACACGGGAGGGGGCGACGTCGCTGAAGGCAAAGTCGGGAGGAGCGACCTGCCGAGGCAGGACGCCAGGCGTACTGGCGCGGGGGGAAGCAGCAGGGTGGCTCAGCCGACGACGTCCTTGAGGGCGTCGCCGAGCGCACCGGCCTCGGCGGCGTTGAGCTCAACCACGAGCCGGCCACCACCTTCGAGGGGAACCCTCATCACGATCCCGCGCCCCTCCTTGGTG
>JALZBH010000094.1 GCA_030947625.1 Actinomycetota bacterium | reverse complement strand
CGGCCTCCTCGAACTTGCGCAGCCTGGTCTGGGCGGCGCGGTAGCGGGAGGCCATGTCGGAGTTGTAGGACGCCTTCTGCTTGTACATCAGCACCAGCGCCCGCAGCTTGGCGTGCTCCTCGTCCCATCGGCGGGTCAGCTCGTCGAACCGCGCGAACCGGTCGCGCCTGGCCTGATGGTACGACGCGAACCCGCCGGGATGGGTCCAAACAGTGTTCCCGACAGCGCCCAGCTCGACGGTGACCACCCGGGTTGCCGTGTTGGCCAGCAGCTCCCGGTCGTGGCTGACGAACAGGATCGTCTTAGGGGACTCCTGGATGCGTTCTTCGAGCCAGGTCTTACCGAGAACGTCAAGGAAGTTGTCCGGCTCGTCAAGCAGCAGCACCTGGTCTGGCCCCGCAAGAAGGTACTCCAGCACCAGCCGCTTCTGCTCCCCTCCGCTGAGCGTGGCCAGACTGCGGTTCCTGGCCTGGTCGAACCCGATCCCAAGGGCCGTCGTACAACACTGGTCCCAGACCACCTCGTTCTCGTAGCCGCCGGCGTCGGCGTACTCGGCAAGTGCGGTTGCATAGTGAATCTGGGTGGCTTCGTCCTCGACATCCATCAACCGCAGCTCGATCCGGTCGATTTCGGCGACGGCTCGGCGTACCCGTTGCGGCGACACCGAGAGCAGCAGCTCCGCGACCGTGGTCGCGGAACCGGCGACAGACTGGCTCATCACGCCGAGGCCGCCAGCCCGGCTGACGCCGCCGGCATGCGGGGACAGGTCGCCCATGACGATCCGGAGCAGGGTGGTCTTACCAGCCCCGTTGGCCCCGACGAGCGCGACCTTCGCGCCCTCCCCCACCCGAAAGCTGACGCCGTCGAGCAGCACCCGGCCGTCGGGCAGCTCGAAGCGCACTCCGGAGACGTCAACGTAACCCACGAAGGGTCATGGTCCCAGGGAGGTCAGCGATCCCGCCACCGGATATCGGCGGCCGCGCCAACCGCGCGGCTCAGTGGGAACCCGCGAGGTTCACGCCGACGACGCCGAGGACGATCAGCGACAAGGCAGCCGCCTTGAGCCAGCTCATCGACTCGCCCAGGAAGAAGTACCCCGCCACCGCGACGAGAGCGGTGCCGAGTCCCGCCCAGACGGCGTACGCGACCGAGACAGGCATCGTTCGGACGACCACGCTCAACAGCCAGATCGAGACGCCATACCCCGACAGCACGGCGAGGCTCCAGCCCGGATGAGTGAACCCGGCGGCCCGTGGGAGTATCGCGGTGGCGCCCACCTCGATCACGATCGCCACTAGCAACACCGCAGCCCCAAACATCGCCTGCCCCTCAGTTCATTCTATGTAGCACTCGCTACACTCACTGGAATGTAGCATATGCTACGTTCGCCGGGTGACTGGGATCCGTGAGGGACAGCTGCTCGACGCCATCACCGACTACGTCCTCACGGACGGGCTGATCGGCCTGACCCTGCGACCGGTTGCCGCTGCCGTGGGCACCAGCGACCGGATGCTGATCTACCACTTCGGCAGCCGTGACGCGCTCGTCTCGGCTGTGGTCGAGCGAACCTCGCAGAGGGCGATCGCCGAGTTCTCCCGGCTTAGCGGGGCACCGTCCGTGCGATCGGCGGTCAACCGGCTCTGGAGGGCGTACCAGGAGCCTGTCCTGGGGAGCTGCCTGGACGTCTACTGTCAGGCGGCGGCAACCGGTCTGATCGGGCGGGAGCCCTACCTCGGGGTCGCGCGGGCCAGCAACGACCGGTGGGATGCGGCTCTGCGCGACTACTTCACCAGGTCAGGAGCACCCTCCCGGCGAGTCGCCCGGGTCGTGAGGCTGGTCGACTCGGCTCTCTACGGCTTTCACCTCGACCTCATCACCGACCGTCCCGAGGAGCTCGACGCCGGAGTCGCCGACCTGGCTCGAGCGGCGCAGTCCATCGCCGACCAGTAGCCTGCAGTCACCGAGATCGGCTAGGTCGCGAGGCCAGTACCCGAAATCCCTTGGCGCTGGCCAGCTTTTCCGTGGGGTAACCCTGTTCGCCGAGCCACTTCGCGAGCGAGTCGGCACCGAGATGCTTGCCGACCACGAGAAGCGCCCGGCCCTCCGGGGTCAACCGTGGCAGCCACCGCAGCAACAGCTCGTGCAGCACGGTCTTGCCGACCCGGATCGGGGGGTTCGACCAGATCTCGTCGTACAGCTCGCCGTCGAGGACGGCAGAGGGGGCCAAGGCGGCGAACCGGCCGGCCACCCCGAGCCTCTGGGCATTCTCGTTAGCCAGCAACACGGCACGCTCGTTGACGTCCACCGCGGTGACTCGGCACGACGGCACCGCAACCGCGACCGCGAGCCCGATCACGCCGTACCCGCAGCCGAGATCGAGCACTCGGCGCGCCTCGGTGGGGGGTCCGACCTCACGCAGCAGCACCGACGTACCGAGGTCCAGCCGGCCCTGCGCAAACACGCCAGACCCTGAGGTCAGCTCCAGCCAGTGCCCCCACACGTGCGCACGGACCGGGACCCGCTTGAACGGCACCGAGGGGTCGGCCGTGAAGTAGTGCTCCTCAGTCATCGTCGGCGGAGTCCCACAGATCCACCCCGGAGTCGACGGCGTACTCGTCGATCCGGGCCAGCTCTTCCTCGCCGAGCGGAGGTTGGGAAAGTGCGTCGAGGTTGGTGTCCAGCTGCTCGACCGAGCTTGCGCCGATGACCGCCGAGGTGACCCGGGGGTCGCGCAGCACCCACTGCAAGGCAAGCTGCGCGAGCTGCTGTCCGCGGTCGCGGGCGATCTGGTTCAGTGCCCGGACGCGCTCGAGCGTGTCGTCGTTCAGCCCGGTCAGCGTCGAGTCACTCCTCGCGGCCCGGGAGTCCTCCGGGATCCCGTCGAGATACCGGTCGGTGAGCAGCCCCTGAGCCAGCGCCGTGAACACGATGCAGCCCATGCCCTGCTGCTCGAGCTCGTCGAGCAGGTCCGGCTCGATCCACCGGTTGAGCATCGAGTACGAGGGCTGGTGGATAAGCAAAGGTGTGCCCATCTCACGGGCGATCGAGGCGGCCTCGCGGGCCTGCTCCCCGGAGTACGACGAGATCCCGGCGTACAGCGCCTTGCCGGAGCGTACGGCGTGGTCGAGCGCGCGCATCGTCTCCTCGACGGGTGTCTCGGGATCGAAGCGGTGGCTGTAGAAGATGTCGACGTACTCGAGCCCGAGCCGGCGCAGGGACTGATCGAGCGAGGCCAGCACGTACTTGCGCGAACCGCCACCCTGTCCGTACGGCCCGGGCCACATGTCGTACCCGGCCTTGGTCGAGATCACCAGCTCGTCGCGATAGCTCGCAAAGTCCGCTCGCAGGAAGCGGCCAAAGTTCTCCTCGGCGCGGCCGTACGGCGGTCCGTAGTTGTTCGCCAAGTCGAAATGGGTCACCCCTCGGTCGAACGCCCGCCTCAGGATCGCGCGCTGGGCGTCTTCGGGACGGTCGTCGCCGAAGTTCTGCCACAACCCGAGGGAGAGAGCCGGGAGCCTCAGCCCGCTGCGGCCACAGAAGCGGTACTCCATGTCGTCGTACCGGCCAGCGTGCGCTTGGTAGCTCATGAGCCCATCTTGTCCTCAAGGGTGCGCACCACGCGAGCCGCCCGGGCCTGCCCAGCCAGCTCGGCGTCGGGTGGGTAGGCCACTTCCTCGAGCGTCAGCCCATGGGCAGGTACGACGACGACGGCAGCGTCCCGCTCTCGAGCGGACAGCACCTCGCCGACCCATGCCGGCTCCCGGCGGCCCTCACCGACCGCGACCAACGCGCCTACCAACGAACGCACCATGTGGTGGCAGAACGCATCGGCGCGGACGGTCGCCTCGAGACCGGTGGCGACTCGCTCCCACCGCAGCTCGAGCAGCGTCCGGATCGTGGTCGCGCCTTCCCGCCGTTTGCAGAACGACGCGAAGTCGTGCAGCCCGAGAAGCGCCCGGCCGGCGGCGGCCATCCGCAGCTCGTCGAGTGGGCGGGGCCAGGCGAGAACGTGTCCTCGCGTCAGCGGGTCCGCCAGGTCGGTCCGATCGGCGATCCGGTAGGCGTACCGCCGCCAGCTGGCGGAGAACCTGGCGTCGAAGCCGTCAGCAGCGACCCCGACCCGGTGCACCCTGAGGTCGGGGTCGAGCAACCCGTTGAGGCGGCGTACCAATGCGGGTGGCTCCGCGGCGGATCCGCACGCCGCTTCGAAAGTGACCTGGTCGACGTCGAGATGAGCTACCTGCGCCCGGGCATGGACGCCGGCATCGGTGCGCCCGGCAACGCTCAGCGTGCTCCCGGAGGTCCGCAGGACCGTGTCAAATGCCGCTTCGAGAGTGCCCTGGACGGTTCGCAGGCTGCCCTGCCGCGCCCAGCCATGAAACTCTGTCCCGTCGTAGGCCAGGTCGATCCGCAGGCGCACCGGCTCCACCTACCGGCTTGCAGGGGGGCTCATCGCAGGGAGGCCCGGGCGGCCTCGAGCCGAGCGCCGGGCACGCGGAATGGTGAGCAGGACACGTAGTCCAAGCCGATTTCGTCGAAGAAGTGGATGGACGCCGGGTCACCCCCGTGCTCGCCGCACACCCCAAGATGCAGGTGCGGCCGCGCCGAGCGGCCCCGCTTCACCGCCAGCCGTACCAGTGCCCCGACCCCGTCGACGTCGAGGGACTCGAAGGGGGACACCGCGAACACGCCGTGCTCGAGGTAGGTGGAGAAGAACGATGCCTCGACGTCGTCGCGGCTGAAGCCCCAGGTCATCTGGGTCAGGTCGTTGGTGCCGAACGAGAAGAAGTCCGCGGACCTGGCGATCGCACCGGCGGTGATGGCCGCCCGCGGGAGCTCGATCATCGTGCCGAGGAGGAAGTCCGCGTCGACGCCGCTCGACTCGGCCACCTGGTGGGCGACCTGGAGGATCTGGGCCTTCACCAGGTCCAGCTCCTGCACGGTGGCGACCAGCGGGATCATGATCTCCGGCCGAGGGTCGCCGCCGGCCTGCTTGCGCTCCACGGCAGCCTCGAGGATCGCCCTGGCCTGCATCACGAACAGGCCGGGGATGACGATGCCAAGGCGGACCCCGCGCAGACCGAGCATCGGGTTCTGCTCGTGCAGCCGGCGTACGGCGTCGAGCAGCTTGTGATGCCGGCCGACTGCCTTGTCACGGTCGTCCTGGACGGCCATCTCGACCGACAGCTCGGTCAGGTCGGGGAGGAACTCGTGTAGTGGCGGGTCGATCATCCGGATCGTCACCGGCAGACCGTCCATGGCCTCGAGGATCTCGATGAAGTCCTGGCGCTGCAACGGCAAGAGCTCGGCGAGGGCCGCGTCCTGGTCCTCGTCGGACTCGGCCACGATGAGGTTCTCCACCAGCGTCCGCCGATCGCCGAGAAACATGTGCTCGGTGCGGCACAGACCAATGCCCTGGGCTCCGAACCTGCGCGCTCGAGCGGCGTCCTCCGGGGTATCGGCATTGGCCCGTACGGCGAGCCGCCGGACCCCATCTGCATGCTCCATCAGCCGGGTGACCGCACCGAGCAGCTCGTCGCGGCCGGCGTCCTCCGCGCCCTCCTCGAGGGTGCCCTCGAACGCCCGCACGACCACCGAGTCGGAGACCGGGACCTCACCGAGGAAGATCTCGCCGGTGGTGCCGTCGATCGAGATCACCTCACCCTCGCTCACCTCGGGACCACCACGCACGCGGATCAGCTTCTGGGCTACGTCGACGGCGAGCGCCTCGGCGCCGCACACGCACGTGCGTCCCATCCCACGCGCGACGACGGCAGCATGCGAGGTCTTCCCGCCGCGGCTGGTCAAGATCCCCCGGGCGACCACCATGCCGCGCAGGTCGTCGGGGTTGGTCTCCTTGCGGACCAGGATGACGTCGTCGCCTCGTCCCGCCCACTCGACCGCGGTATCCGCATCGAAGACGACCTTGCCGACCGCTGCCCCGGGCGAGGCGTTCATCCCCCGGCCAAGCAGCTGCTTGTCGGCTTCTGGGTCGAACCTCGGGAACATCAGCTGCGCCAGCTGGTCACCGCTGACCCTGCGGACGGCCTCATCGAGGTCGATCAGCCCCTCGTCGACGAACTGGATGGCGACCCGGAACGCCGCCTCGGCCGTGCGCTTGCCGACCCTGGTCTGCAGCATCCACAGCTTGCCGCACTCGACGGTGAACTCGATGTCGCACATGTCCCGGTAGTGCTTCTCCAGCCGGGACATGATCTCGAGCAGCTCGTCGTAGGCCGCCTTGTCGATGCTCTCCAGGTCGGCCAGCGGGATGGTGTTGCGGATCCCGGCGACGACGTCCTCGCCCTGGGCATTCTGCAGGTAGTCGCCGTACACCCCTTGCGCACCCGAGGCCGGGTCACGAGTGAACGCCACCCCGGTCCCGGAGTCCTCACCAAGGTTTCCGAAGACCATCGCCACCACGTTGACCGCCGTACCCAGGTCCTCGGGAATCTGTTCCTGGCGCCGGTAGAACACGGCCCGGTCGGTGTTCCAGGAGTCGAAGACGGCCCGCACCGCCATCTCCAGCTGCTGACGCGGATCCTGAGGAAAGGGGGCTCCGTCGTGCTCCTCGATCAGTCGCTGGTACGTCGCCACCAGGGCGATGAGGGCCGACGCATCCAGCTCGGTGTCCTGGTCGACGCCGCGTTCGGACTTCAGCGCGTCGAGTGCCTCGGCGAACACATCGGCCTCGATGCCGAGCACGGTGGAGCCGAACATCTGTAACAGCCGGCGGTAGGAGTCGAAGGCGAACCGTTCGTCGCGGGACTGGGCGGCCAGGCCCTTGACCGACTCGTCGTTGAGCCCGACGTTGAGCACGGTCTCCATCATCCCGGGCATGGAGAACTTCGCCCCCGAGCGCACCGCGACGAGCAGCGGGTCGTCCGGCTGGCCCAGACGCTTGCCCCTGCCGTCTTCGAGCCGGGTCAGGTGCCTCTCGATCTCCTCGGCCAGCTGTTCGGGCGGTTCGCCCTTTTCGAGATAGGCCCGGCAGGCATCGGTGCTGATCACGAACCCGGGTGGGACCGGCATCCCGAGGCTGGTCATCTCGGCAAGGTTCGCGCCCTTGCCGCCCAGCAGGTCCCCGTCGTCCTTGCCGGCCTCGTCAAAGTCGTAGACGTACTTCACCATGAGCCGACTATGCCCTACCGAGGCCGTAGCTAGGCTGGATCGATGCGCTATCTCGTGTACGGCGCCGGTGGAGTGGGAGGCGTGATCGGTGCCCGGCTGCATCTGGCCGGGTATGACGTTGGCCTGGTCGCCCGCGGGCGGCACTTGGAGGCGATCCGCCGCGACGGCTTACGGCTGGAGTCGCCCGACGGCAGCGTGACGGTACGGCTACCCGCTGGTCAGAGTGCCGGCGAGCTGGCAGCCGGCGAGGACATCTGCGTGCTGCTCAGTGTGAAGGGACAGGACACTGCGGGAGCGCTGAGGGACCTGAGCGGGGCCATCGATCGTGGATCCACGGTCGCCTGCGTACAGAACGGGGTGGCGAACGAACGTGCTGCCCTACGGCAGTTCGAAAATGTCCTCGGCGTCTGTGTGATGCTTCCGGCCACTCACCTTGAGCCCGGCGTGGTCATCGCCGGCAGCGCACCTGTTCCCGGGATGCTCGACGTGGGCTGCTACCCCTCGGGTGCCGATGCTCGTGCCGAGCTGCTCGCCGAGGCGCTGCGGGCGGCCGGCTTGGACTCCGTCGTACGCCCGGACGTGATGGCGTGGAAGCATCGCAAGCTGCTGAAGAACCTCGGCAACGCCGTCCAGGCGATCTGTGCTCCCGGCGAGGACCGCAGACGGCTCTCGGACGTCGTACTCCAGGAGGGCGAACGGGTGCTGGCCGCTGCCGGCATCGAGGTGGTCAGCGAGGCGCGGGACAACGACCGCCGTGGGAACATCCTCAGCCCTGGGGCTATCGGTGGCCGTGGTGGCGGCTCGACGTGGCAGAGCCTCGCCCGCGGCCAGGGCTCGGTGGAGAGCGACTACCTTAACGGCGAGATCAGCCTGCTCGGCCGACTGCACGGCGTGCCCACTCCGGCCAACGACTTGGTTCGGCGAGTCGCCTGGGAGGTTGCCCGGGCCAAAGGCCGACCTGGCACCCGGGACGCCAGCGAGCTGCTCGAGCTGGTCGGGCTCAGCTCCCGTCGGTGACGCAGCGGCTGGCTACCCGCCTGCCTTGGTGAAGCCGGCCGCCTCGGCGGACTCTGCGTTGTCGAACCACACCTCGGCAACCGTCTGCGCGTACCACTGGCCGTCCGGCTCGTGGTACTTCATCGAGTCCTCGTTGCCCTTGACCGGGAAACCCTCGGGCACGGTGTCGGCATCCTCGAACGGCACGTGGGAACCGGCGTACTTGCCAGCCACGCCGCCCTCGGTTTGGGCGCCCAGGTCCTCGGCTTTGTCGGTTTCGGTGAACGTCGCCACCCCGGCGTCCTCGGCCTTGGCCTCCACTGGGTCGATCGGCTCCGTGACCGCCGGCTCTTGGGCAGGATTCACCGCCGGGGTCGAGGCGCTCGGGGCCGAAGGGGCCGACTTCGCCGGCTTGGCGACGGCCGGTGTGTAGGACTCGGCGACCAGCTCGATGACCGCCATCGGTGCATTGTCGCCCTTGCGCGGACCGATCTTGGTGATCCGGGTGTAGCCACCCGGCCGCTCGGCGAACCTCGGCCCGATCTCGGTGAACAGCGTGTGTACGACGGACTTGTCGTGGATGGTCTTGAGCACCTCGCGACGGTTGTGCAGGTCGCCGCGCTTGGCCTTGGTGATCAGCTTCTCCGCAACCGGACGCAGCACTCTGGCCTTCGCCTCGGTCGTGGTGATGCGGCCGTGCTCGAAGAGCGCGGTCGCCAGGTTGGCCAGGATCAGCCGCTGATGGGCCGGGCTACCGCCGAGGCGGGCACCCTTCTTGGGGGTAGGCATGGTGTTCTCTCATCTCTCCCGAGCCGTACCAGGTACTCGGATAGAAGGCCAGACTCATCGAGCGTCAGTACTGCTCGTCCTCGACGTAGCTGTCGTCATCGTCGTCGTACGCCGCGAGCGCCGTCGCCGGGTCGAAGCCGGGAGCTGAGTCCTTGAGGGAGAGCCCCATCTCGACCAGCTTGGCC